>JAFGHX010000410.1 GCA_016929905.1 Kiritimatiellia bacterium | reverse complement strand
GTCTCGCGAGCCGAATTCACCGAGCGACTCACGTTCATACCCTCCGCGGCTAACGCACCACTCCCCGGATCCTCCGCAACTGATCGGTGCCGGTCAGATACATATCGTTCCCGACGAAAATGAAATTGCCAAGGGTCTTCAATCTGCCGATCGGTTCGACGTGCCCGTTTTCGGGATTGATCCGCACGAGCGTGTCGGACGTGCCCGGCGCCCAGGCGCCGCGGCCCAGGAAGGTCCAAATGTGTCCGTCCGGGCCGAGCTGATAGCCGCACTGAGCCCTGGTGTGTGAAGTCAGGATCGGGGCCGAGTACGGCAGCTTCTTGCGGAAGAGCACCTCGCCTGACCGGATATCCAGCCCGTAGAGGATGCCGCCGCCTTTGTTGGCCGGGTCATCGGCAATGCCCATCAGGCGGCCGGGCCGGACTTCGAGGATGGGGCCGGTCTTTTCCGCACCCGGCACAGGCTCGATCTCGCGCACGAACTCACCCGTTTGGGTATCCCACACAAAGAGTTTGCCCTGCGGCGGCCTGGTCCAGTTGTTCATGCCGTCCCGCGTGGCGGCGGTGGAGACGATGATGAAGCGCCGGTCCAGCGCGGTGGCCACCCAGAAGGTGCGGTACCCGATGAACGGGCGCCAGATGCCGCCGGTCTCTTCCGTCTTGAGGTCGATCCAGCACAGTGCGCCGCCCTTATAGGCGCGCACGCCCCAGCCGCAGAGGTAGAGTTTCTCGTCGGCGCCGACGACCGAGCTGAGCATTTGGGATACGCGATACCCGTTGAACCATGTGATCTGGCGCGGGTTGCATTCCGCATGCTTGGGGCTGGGCGCTTTCTGGCCGGGTGGCACCCCCTTCTCGAGGTTCCACGGCCGGTCCGGATCATAGACGTAGGTCTGGCCGCCGGGATAGCCGCTGAAGTAGATCTTGCCGGCATGGTGAAGGCACGTATAGGTTTCCGTCCGGCCGTCGCCCCAGTCCAGTACGGTGCGGGTGTTGGGGGCGAAGAGAGAGCCGCCGTAGTGGCCTTCGGCCTTGCAGAAAATGCGTCCGTCCGGCAGCGCGGTGAGGAGTTGGATGCGGAGCGGGTAGGTTTCGACGCCTTCGAGCTCAACGGCTTCCCATTCGCGCGGCTCTGCCGGCGCGCCGGCCTTCGGGTCGCCGGCCGGCCGGTACCACAGTTTCGCCCGGCCTTCGATGTCGGGGACCATCTCGTCGTAATGCAGCTCGGGTTTCGGCGGCCGGCGCGGGCCCGGGTATTCGCGCGGCGTCCACGTCCGTTTGTCGTCCGTCTTCGGGATCGCCGCGCCGGCGTGGAGCCAGTACGTCCCGGCTTTCGCGTCTTTGGTTTGCTCGACCTCCACCGACGGGCCGCCGCGCAGGCGCATCTCGCCGCCGGGTTCCGTCTCGAGCAGAACGGTATCTTCGCCGGTCTCGATGTTGACGGCGACCAGGTGGTAGGGCGTGAACCCGCTGAGGGTGTAGATATGGGTTTCGTCCACCAGAAGCGTCCAGCCCGCCCAGACCCCGCCCTTGTGTTTCGGGCCGACGGCGCCGTACTCGCGCACCTTGCGGGTGGCAGGGTCGTACGAATAGACGCCGACCTTGCCCTCTTTGTGGTAACTTCCCACCCCGTACAGCTTGCCGTCGGGCCCGCGGGTCAAGGGACGCCGCTCGCCGATCAGGCCGGGCACGATGATTCCCCTACCCTCCAGTTCGTTGGTGGCGGGGTCATAGACGAACAGTTCCATCCCGGTCGGCTTGCCTTGCTTCTCCGCGTCACGCGAGGCCCCGTAGTACCAGTACGGGGTGACGATGTAGAGTCTTCCGTCGAGCCCGAGCGCGTCCCCGGCCATGTGCCAGGAGCGCTTGTCCGGGAATTGCAGCTTCTTGGCCTGGCCCGAGCCCAGATCCACGGCGTAGAGCCAGGTCGGCCCCTCGTAGGCCTTGTAGTAGCACTGCAGCACGTCATAGGTCGTGCCGTCGGGGTTCGGCACGAGCAGGCGGTGCCGGTAGGTGATCACGCTGCGGCAGACCACGCCCAGCTCTTCCGGCTGGAGCATGGGCGCGGCGGCGAGCGCCTTTTTCAAATCGGGTTGCGGCACGGCTTCCCAGGCGCGGGCGCGTACGGTCAGCGCGCCGAGCGCGGCGCAAAGTGACAGGCAGAACAGTACGCGCATTTGCGGCCTCCTTTCGAGAGCGGTCTTTCGCGCCGTTCGGTGAACGCGGCTCGCTCCAGTTCGGTGTCGCACACCGTGGGCGAACCCGGCTCGCGAGACGCTCGCCCTCCATGTGACGCGGCATCGTATGCCACCCGCTCCACCTACCGCCTGCGCAACTGGAGGGCGAGCGTCTCGCGAGCCGCGCCGCCGGCCGCCGCGGCCTCTCACGGCGCGTACTCGTAGGCGCCGAGGTCCGGCCGGCTGTCTCTGAGTCTGCCAGCCAAGTCCCCTTCCGGCGCATGCGCGGGATCCGCGCGGCCGATCGCGGGCGAATCCGCGGCGAGATGATAATCCTTCGCCGCCACATTGACAAACTTGGGGTCGGCCAACAGCCCGTTGGCATCGTAACCCGTCGTCGCGCGGTATTCCCCCGCGAAATCGTTCATCAGTTTGCGTTGCCACCGCCACGGGCTGTTCGGCGGCACAGACCACAGGTTGTTCTCGAAGATCTGGTCGTGCTTGGAGCGCGTGTCGAACGGCCGCGAGGTGCCCCTGCTCGGCCTGAAGTAGATCACGTTGTTCCGCACCACGTTCCCCGAGCTGCCGTTGAACCCGATCGCGTAGTCTTCGTCGATGTTCGTCTCCGGCCGCGCGACGTGAACCAGCGTATTGTTCCGGATCACGTTGCCGTTGAAGCCGGACCACAGAATCAGCTCCCACACGTTGTTCTCGAACAGGTTGTTTTCGATGAGGCACTCGCGTGCGCCGGCCTCCTTCTTCTTTCCCTTGTTCCAGTGATGAATGCCGCCGCCGCCATGCCCGCGGAAGATATTGGCGCGGATGGTAATGCGGCGCATCCCGCGTTCGAAGAAGTCGCTCAGATAGACTCCGTGAATGTGCATCGGGCTCTTGTTGGTCAGGCCGTTGCGCTCGATGACGTTATTCTCGATCAACACATCATTGACGGACACCAGCAGGATACCTTGCCCGTGGTTGTCATGGATGTGGCAGTTTCGGATGGTGACGTGATCCTTGTAGACCTTGCACCCGTCGTAGCCGCCGGCGATATCGAAGCCGTCCAGGATGATCCACTCCGCATTGAATTCCACACGCCGGCCGGACCCGGTGCCCGGCCGGATCTTCGGGCGGTGCCCGGGGTACCGGGCAAGCGCGATGGGCTGCGCTGCCGTGCCGTCTGTCCGGAAGACGACCCGTTCGGCATAGGAGCCGTCTTTCACGAGGATCGTATCGCCGGGCCCGGCGGCGTCGACGGCAGTCTGTATGGTTGTGTGGTCGCCTGAGCCGTCCTGGGCGACGACGAGCTTGCGCAAATCCGCCGGCTGAAGCGGCGCGTCGGCGACGTACGGGGCCGGCGCGGCCGCACATTGAAGGACGGCTGAGGAGCAGGCGATCCACAGAGCATGGTATCGAGCAAGTCTCGCGTTGTTCATGGCGTTTCGGCCTCCGTTCGGCTCATCCGGCGCTGCGTTCACAGCCGTTGGTTGACTTCGGCTCGGCACAGCCTCGCCGAAGCCTCTTGGCGAAGGCGGGTCTCGCCAGCCGGGGTACCCCGGGCGCATGTCCTGTCAAAGGATGTCTGTACGCAACTTCACTTATCGCGGGGTCAGCAGCTCTTTGCGCGCACGTTCGAGGACCTCACGCATCTTCGCCAGCTTGTCGGTGTCGACCGCCGGCTTCTCGTAGCTCGCGATCAACTCCCGCACCTTCGCGCTCATGCGCTCAAGCACGACGCGGTCCGTCGCCGCCCCGTTCCAGCCGGCCCGGTCCATCAGGGCCGGGCACCAGAGGTAATCGCGAAAATGGCGCAATGTGGTGTCGGTGTCAAGATGACTTCGGCCGATGCCGAATCCGACCTCCGCGATACTGTCGAGCGCCATGGTCTGGGGCGCGACCTCGACGGTGCGGCCGTAGAACCCGACGCCGGCTGCCATCTCGCGCTCGAGCATGAGCTGTTCGGGGCAGAGCGTCTTGCCCTCCTCCAGCATGCCGCTGCCGACGCCGGGATGCCGGCCGGTGAACGCGGCGATGGTCATGGCCTTATAGGCCTTCTCCAGCGCGGCGTAATAGCCGGGCTCTTTCGCGTCGCAGTACTCGCCGCCGCCGACGGTGATGGTTTTGCCGGACCACTTGCGCATGAATTCGGCCAGCGCGAACCCGTAGTGCATGGCGTCGAACGAACAGAAGCTGACCTGGCCGGTCCGCATATCGGCGGCGCCCGCCCAGATGGAGCCGCCGAGCGGGACGTTCGGGTTCAGCGCGCGCGCGGCGAGCCACGTGGCGACCAGCTCGGCGCCGGCGACGGCAATGAAACCGGCCACGGCGATCGGGGTGGAGACGCCGGCGACGGGCATGGCGGTGAGTCCGATCGGCAGCCCCAGCTTCGCGCGCGGCACGAACTTGTCGGCGACGTCCTTGTCGAACCGGAGCGGATGCGCGAAACAGATCGCGCCCCAGCTGAACCAGTCCTGCTCGCCGAGTATCTCGCCCATCTCGCGCAGGTAGTCGACCTGCCGCACGTTCCAGGCGAAGGTGCGGCCGGGCTTGTGCGCGTATTCGGCCAGCACCAGCGCGGCCTCGAGCGGCTCGAGGATCGGCGGCACATCCGTCAGCACCAGGGCGTGCCCGACGGCGCTCTCGGGATGAAGCGTGCTGCCCAGCTTGACCATCTCGATGAGGTCCGCGCGCGTCCCGTTGCGCCGCTCGCCCTTGGCGTAGTCATAGAAGAGCTGGGCGACCTGGCCGCCGACGCCCGGCGGCGAGGGGGCTGAGAATTGGCCATTCGGGGCCGGCTCGCCGGCTTTTGCCTCCCGGCGAACCGTCTCAAGCAACTCCTCGCACAGCCGCCGCGGGAACGTCACCTTCTCGGCCGCGTAGTCGACGGTCGCACCGTTCTGCTCCATGGCCTCGAGCATTTCCCGGTTCTGGCACCAGATGCCGACCTTCTCGAGGACGTTCAGCAGGCCGTCGCCCAGGGGTTCGATGTCGGTGTCGCGTAGCATGTTGTACTGGAACATGTGGTTTGCTCCTCAATCTTCCTCGTCGCCCGTTATCGTCAACCGATTCCGCGGTCACGTTCACGCTCAGGTCGTACGGACCGGTCTACAATTACGGTGGACGCGGCTCGCGAGACGCTCGCCCTCCATGCCGCGGCCTATGCCGGGCCCGCTCTCCTCTCTGGCCAAAGCCCGCCTCTCGCGTTACACTTCCTGATGTTTGATAGCCAAATCCGGGCGCCAACGTCCATTGCACGGAAGACGGGAAACCATGCAAAAACGCCGGAAGTCGGCACAGAAGACGGTGTACGGCATGCATCCGCTGCCGTCGGAGTTCCCGCTGCGGTTCTACGTGCGATGGTCGGAAGGCGATGACACAGGGCCACACGGCGAGACAGTCGGGTGCCACAACGGCCTGGAGCTCGGCTATTGCCATGAGGGGGAAGGCGTCTTTTCGATCGGCGGCCGGCTGTTCCCGTTCGGCCCGCGCGCCATCTCGGTGGTAGCGCCCATGGTCCCGCACGCCACCTGGAGCCGGCACGGCACGCGCAGCACGTGGTCGTTCATCCTGACGGATCCGGCGCGACTCTTGTTTGGGGGGCCGGCCAAGAACTACGCGCTGTTCGACACGACCCGGTTTGCGGGCCCGCAGTTCCGGAGTATCCTGTCGGCGGGCGAGTACCCGGCCATTGAAGCCCTGATCCTGAAGGCCCTGGAAGAGCATGACCGGGCGGCGCCGCACTACGAGGCCGCTATCCGCGCCTGCTTCCTCGCATTGCTGGTCGAGTTGAATCGGCTGCCGGGCACGGTCCCGACCAACGGAGTGGCGGTGCGCGACGACCTGGTCGAGCGGCTCACGCCGGCGCTGCGCCAGATCCAGCGCGATTATACGCGCAAGATCGCCGTCGACCGGCTCTCGGCGTTGTGCGGGATGAGCAAGTCGCACTTCCGCCAGATCTTCAAGGAGGCGATGGGCAAGAGCCCGTACGAGTATCTGACCGAATACCGCGTGGCGATGGCGTGCCTGGACCTGAAGGAAAACAAGAAGACGGTCGAGAGCATAGCCTGGGACAACGGGTTCCCGACCGTCTCCTGTTTTGCCAGGAAGTTCAAGGCCATCATGGGCGTGGCGCCGCGGACGTGGGCGAAGGCGCAGGGGGAGTAGCGGGGGCCGTCCTGTCCGCTGTGGAAAGGCGGCTCGCGAGACGCTCGCCCTCCAGTTGGCGGTTCGCGCGTCGTTGCGTGTTCACGGCTCGCGAGACGCTCGCCCTCCAGTTGGCGGTTCGCGCGTCGTTGCGTGTTCGCGGCTCGCGGGGACGCTCGCCTTCCAGGGAGATCGCGATCGCGCGGTGGAAACGGTTCGACAGCTACGAGCCCGAACGGCCGTTCGTGCCGCGGGCGCACGGGGTGGCGCACCGGGTTTTCTGGGCGCTTGCGGCAATTTCGGGTTGGCCACTGACCTGTGATCTCGGGGCCGCGGAGAGTCCCTGTTCTCCTTCTTGCGCCGTTTCGCTGCAATTCTCATTATGGCGTTGCGCCCGTTTGTAGTAAGCCCCGTGAGGGGCGTTCCCGGGGCAAAAGGCGTGTACGGACAGCCCTTACGGGCTTGACTACGAACGGATTTCACCGGGGCGCC
>JAFGHX010000409.1 GCA_016929905.1 Kiritimatiellia bacterium | reverse complement strand
TGGAAGCCGTCCCTCCACTGCTGGAAACACGCCGTATTTCCCCGCAAATTGGAGGGTCGGGTTACACCCCGACCCTCTTCTGGCGATTTCTTCACAGCTTCTCAGTCGAACAGGGCATGGCGGACCCTGCATCCGCAGCAGCTCGGCAGGAGGTGTGCTCCGGCCGGTTTGCCAGATTCTCCTTGCAAATCTCGGAATCGCCCCCGATCATGATCGAGGGCGAATGGGGCTGGTCGACATGGTGGTCACGCCGCAGCCCCTGCGCCTCGATGACGTTTGGCAACGTACGGCGACACCCGTACCCGCAACTGAGGAGGACGTGATGAGAGTCAGAATCGGTGGAGTCAGCGTGCAGGTGCCGGCCAAGATAGGGATCCCGCTCATCCTCATTGTGATTATCGTCATCCTGATCTTCGCCTTGAACAACAAGAAGAAGGCGGAAACCACGCCGCCGGCGCCGCCCCCTGCCGCCGCGCAATAGAGCGTGACAGCCCGCTCAAGTCGACCCGCACTGCAAGGGTTGCGCCGATTTGCGCCTCTGGCCGCGTCTTGCGAGCGGGCAAGTCGGGCTTGAGGGGCCGCTCGCCGCACATGGGGAGGGGAGTCAGCGTCTTCTCCCCGTATATCTGGTCCTGCGCTTGAACTGCTCACTGCCAGAAGCCGGCGGCGCGGGCCTCCTCCTCCTGACTGCGGTACGACCTGCGGTCGAACGATGTGGTTCGGGTCGTGCGCGTTTCCAGTCGAATGCTTTCCTCGTACTCGGTCGCGCCGCATGGCGGCGTTGGGCAGCAGCCCCCGCAGCGGGCGTCGCGTTGAGCCGATTCACGCTCTCGGGGCTCGGCATAGCGTGGGTTGGCCGCCACGACATCGCCTGCGGTGCTGAATGCTTCGTCGATGGCTACGACGGCCGCGCCGAGCGGCCTGCCGATCGTCTGGCCGACGGCCACGCCGACCTGGGCGGCTTGATGGTTGGCACAGCCGGCGGCGGCGAGCGCCAGGATGAGTGCAGCACCGGGCGCGATGTTCTTTGTCTTCATTGTGCCTCCTCCGCGGTGTCGCTTCGCTTTCGCCATGGGCTCAGACATGGAACCAGCCCGGAGCCGACGGCGAAGAGCAGCGCCGCGAGCACCCCGCCGGCGTGACAGGCTGGAATGGCGGTCCCGACGGAGCCCAGATGCCACGAACTGAGCGCCACGGTTCCCGCGAGCGATTCCCACGCGGCCTTCAGGACCAGGATGGCAAAGACGGTCGCCATGACGGGATCGGGCCGTTCGGTCGGCTTGGTGAGCCCGGGCAGACACACCAGAGCCGTGAGCCCGTGTGCGATGCCCGACAGGCCGCACAGGCCCGCGGTCGCGACCGTCTCAGAGGCGAGCAACGCTCCGGACAGACTGCCGATCCCGCACGCCGGCAGCGCCCATCCGGCATGGGCCGGATAGTCCCGCCTCAGCAGGTGGTAGAGGAAGAGGAATGCGGAGGCGTCGAGCAGCAGGTGGTACCCGCTCACGTGCACGAACGGGTGGGTGACCACGCGCCACCATTCGCCGCGCACCACGGCCTCGGGCCGGAATACGAGAGCTTCGGCATAGCCGTTCCAGAGCAGGGGCAGGCTGGCGACGACTATGACCGCGGTCAGGAGCCAGGTGCTGGCGTGGATGCGCTTGTTCATGTTGGTCTTTTGCTGCCTGACTGTCCGCTCTTGGGTGATTCTTTGCTCCTCGACAAGGTTCTGGACAAAGTCTCGGGAGCCTACCGCCGCCTCCTCCAGCCCAGGATGGCGAGCAGGCCGGCCAACAGCAGCCCGACCGGTCCTGTCCCGACGCCGGGCGCGGACCGGTCTTCGAACGTGTTCTGGCCCTGGTCCACCCGCCGATTTCGTGCGGGGTTGGTCAGCCTCGCTTGTTGCGCCGTGCGTTCGCGGTGTACGCGCGCGGCGTTGCGCCTGTCCAGCCCGAGCTCCTCCATGACCTCCTCGCGCAGGACGAGCATGGACGTGTAGTCTGTCACCAGCGAATACTCCAATCCCAAGTCCACAACCTGTCGGCGCCACTTCTCGCTCTCGCCATGCTCCCGGACCTGCTCCATGACATCGTCAATCCGGGAAAGAGCCCAGAGCCGTTCCAGTTCCGGATTGTCGGTGTCGACCTGCGGCAATGCAGCGGAACAGCTCCAGCGCTTGCGTTCGCCCGAGATGCGGGCCGAGAGATCGATTTCCACCTCGCCCGCATCGGCATAGCGGCCGAAGACCACGACTTGCTGCCCCATGTAGAGATTGCCGAGCCTCGGCGGCGTCAGATGCTCAATAGACGCGCCGCGGAGCGTCAGCTTCACGTCGTGCATGCATTCATGCAGGACCTTCGCTTTGGCCTGGAGCAGCCTGCCGACCATGTCATCGGCGTCGGAGATGTTCATCGCAAAGCCGCCGGAGTCGCATGCGAGCCGCTCGGCCAGCGGCTGATTCGCGCTGTTTCCTATCACGAACGTGAACAGGCGAACGTCGTACTCGCGCAGCAGTTTCAGAAACGCGCCGTGCTGGGTGGGGCCGACATTGCAGACGGCATCGGTTACGAGAATCACTCCGCTCGTCCTGTCCGCATCGAGGCACCGGTAGCCCTGAGCCAGCCCGGCGTAGAGCGCCGTGCCGCCGCCTGCCCGTACGGCCCGAACCCGGGCTATCCAGTTGTTCACATTGGGCGGCGTCGCGGCCACGTATCCGGAGGTCAACTCGCGCGCGTGCTCGTTGAACGTGACGATCCGGAAGCGGTCATTCTCGCTCATCTTCCCGAGTACCTGCACGACCGCGTCGGCGAGAGTGGCGATCTTGTCGCCCGCCATGCTGCCCGAGACGTCGAGCACGAAGATCCAATCGGTTCCCTCTTCGATCCGTTTCAGTGATGCGGCCGGCGTAACGACGACCATGACCGTGCCCGGCTCTTTGCCGGAGGCGCGGTAGGGAAGCAACTCGACTCGCGCGGGCACCGTGTCGTCGAGGCGGTAATAGAAGATGATGTCGCGATCCAGGTTTCCGCCCTGCGGTCGATCGATGAGCACGTCGTATTCGGTTCCGGCGGCGGCCTGTTCGCCCGCGCGTCTGCTGATCTGCGCCGCCGCTTCGTAGCCCGGCACGCGCACGTCGCGCACGGGAAAGACGCTCTTGAGCAGCAGCCGGAACCGGAACGGGCCGGCGACGCGGTCGTCGATGGCCCAGAACGCGATGCGTTCGTCGTCCACGCCCCCCTCGGCCAATGGGTACACGTAGCGCCCGACGTTGAGGTCGATTTCCAGCGGCTGATAATAGACCGCGCGCACGCGTGTCTCGCCGCCTGCCGGTACACGCCCGACATTGATTTCGTACGCCATGAAATCGTTCTTTTCCGCGAGCGCCGTATCATGGCCTTTCGCGACCTGTTCCTCGTAGATTTGGCGCGCCCGCTCCTTCTCGACCACTTCCCCAATCACCTCCCGGCCGTCGATCCAGAGCGACACCTCCGAGAGGCTCGACTTCTTCGGCAACGGCAGCGTGTAGATCGCCTCGAAGTCTGCATCCGTGCTATTGCCGAACACCTGATCCACTTCCGTGCGGCAGAAGCCGTTGTTGATCACCACGTCCACGTGATGAGAACGGATGATGACGCCGGCGGCGTCGCTTGCCCCACGCGGCTTGAGCAGCCCGGCCGACCAGGCCGGGCCGGCACCCAGCAGCATGAGGACCGCCGCCGCGATGCCTGCCCTGCCGCCCACTCGTTGTGCGAACACGCGTGCTCTTCTCACGTCGACCTCCCTGCTCTGGACGCCTTGGGCGCCGCTGTTTCCCGCCACATACCCGCCGGGCGGACGCTCGTCCCAGGAGCAGGGAGTGTGCCAACTTGGAGGCAGGTGCTGTCTTCAGACGTGTCCAAGACCGAGAATATGCCGGGAAACCGGCCTGATACCCGCGTCTTGACAGGTGCTTGTTGCCGGTGCCATGTGTCCGGTGACACGCAGGGTATGTACAGCCAGTGAATGTGGTGTGTGCATGGGATGTATGCGGCGCGGGGAGGGGGGGCGGGTCGCGGATCGAGGGTGGCGGGCGAAGCGCCAAAAATCGCGGGTCAGCGATGTGGGTGGCCTGGTTCTCGATAGCTGCACCGGAAAACAGGAAATTTCCGGCTGTCCGAGAGGTCAGAGGTCCGCGAGGCCATCGGCGCCCCGGGCGGCGCCGGATATACCGAGGGTGGGAACTCTGTTCCGCGGCGGGCGGACAGGCTGTAAGCCTTGTCGATTCCTCGTGGGACGGGCTTTCCAGCCCGTCCCCGTTTTCCTGTCGGCTCACGACTGTGCGGGACGGGCAGGAAAGCCCGTCCTACGATTGGCTCGTCGTTGTTCCGCGGGCGGACAGGCTGTAGGCCTTGTCGATTCCCCGTGGGACGGGCTTTCCAGCCCGTCCCCGTTTCCTGTCGGC
>JAFGHX010000408.1 GCA_016929905.1 Kiritimatiellia bacterium | reverse complement strand
GCTTTGCAGAGGGCGTGATTCCTCCAAACGCCTTGTCTGCAAGGCGTTTACCAAGAGCAGTTCGGCTGGCTGCCAGCCGAACTGCTCTCTCTCTATAGGTTGAGTTGTTTGCGCCCCGGGACGCTCCATGTCATCCAGGTAGGCGTTGCGGCGCAGACAGTTCAAAGTTGCTGCCGGGTTTCGTGCCGCGCTGGCCGCCCCTCCCTCTGCGCCTTTGCGTGATCGAGCGAGGCCCCGAGCCCTTCGACTTCGCTCAGGACAAGGCGGACGAGAGACAGCTCTGCCTTTCGCGCCCCTTTCGCGCGCTTTCGCGGGCAGGTCCGGCCGCGCGCGGCGCGGCTATTCGCTTTGGCGGGGCAGGTCGGAGGTGACGGTAACGCCGTCGTCGGCGATGAGCACACGCTCGTCGTAGGTCCAGATCTCTTTGCGGCCCTGGCGCACGCGCATGCGCGGCGAACCGAGCCTGCGTTCCACCTCGCTGAGCCGCTTCCCGACCAGGCCGCCGGAATCGGCCTTCTCGGTCGTACGGCGCTGGCGCCGCGGCTTGGGCGGCGGCGGCGGCGCGCTCTCGCTAGCGGCCGGCGCGGGGGCGGGGGCGGGCTCGCCCGTCAGGCCGGGCGTGGTGGGCAAGCCGGTGCTGAGGGCGGCGGCCTCGCGGCGGTACCGTTCCACGAATCCGTTCGCCTGCGCCTCGTTGTCGAACAGATAGACGGCCACATCGTCGAACCGGGCGGCCGATCCGTTCTGGGCTTTGTGCCCGTCGGCCTGCTGCATGAAGAACCGGATGCTGGCGGTCTGCTCAGGCACCTGAAAGACGCCCCAGGCGACGCCCCACTCGTTCGCGCCGGTTCCCTTGAGCATGAGTTCCCCGCCGTTGAGATACCCGTTGAACCGGTTCGGGTCGTTGCTGTTCACCCAGTACCCGTACAGGTAGGGCCGCCCGGTCTGGTCGCCGTCGCTCTCCACGCGTTCGGAGGCCGCACGCGCGATGAGCAGTGCGAACCGGCCGGTCGCGTCTTGGGGCAGGCGCACGTCCTGGAAGAAATGCCCCTTATAGCGCAGCACGAAGTGGGGGTTGCCCTTCGCGTCCCCCTCAACGGCCACTTCGCCTTGCGTCTTCCAGAAGCGCGTCCCTTCGTTCGCGCTCGGGTTGCCCAGCAGAATACTCTTGTGGCCCGCGATCTCGAGCACCGGCCCCCTGCCCGGCTGGGCCGGCTGGCTGCCGGCCGGCTTGGTATCGGCGGCCGTGGCGCCGCTCGCACCGGGGCCGCTGCGCCAGATGACGATCTGCCTGTCCTCACCGCCGGACGCCAGCGCGCTGCCGTCGGGGCTGAACGCGAGGCTGACGACAGCTTGCTTGTGCGCCTTGAGCGGAACCAGAAGCTTGGCGGTCTTCGTATCGTAGAGGTTCACCGCGTTGCCGGCGGCGGCGGCCAGCAGCTTGCCGTCCGCGCTGAACGTGACGTCGCGCGGTGTGCTGTTGCGAATGAAGAAATTGTGCAGCTCTTTGCGCTTGGCGAGATCGAAGATCACGATGCTGCTGTCCGTGTGGCCGGTGACCAGCAGCTTCTCGTCACGCGAGACGGCCAAGCGCCATATGCCCTGCTTGCTGACTCTGTTCACCACGCAGCGCTTGCCGGTCCAATTGGCGGTGTTCCACAGCGTGTAGGTGTTGCCGTCCCCGGCGCTGGCGAGCAGCTTGCCGGAAGGCGAAAACGCGAGGACCCGCTGGCTCTCGGTCCCGGCCAGTTCCTTGAACAGTTTGCCGTCGGCCGCGGACCAGACCCGCACGGGGGCGCGGAAGGCGGTGGTTGCGATCAAGCTGCCGTCCGGGCTGACGGCAAGCGCGTCGCCGGCCTTGTCCGTCAGGACGCGGGGCTCGCCCAGCGTCCCGTCGCCGAACGGCCAAGCCGTGAGGTTGTTGTAGGCGTCCGCGGTGTAGATCGTGCGGCCGTCCGCCGACAGGGCCATATCGCGTACGCGTTGCGCGGTCTTGGCGCCGGCGACCTGCTCCCCGCCGGCGGCGTCCCACACCCGCAGCGAGTAGTCCCCGTAGCTGACGGAAATGAGGAATCGGCCGTCCCGGCTCCAGGCGAGGCGCGAGATTTCCGCCTGGTGTCCTTTGAGCACGAGCTGGGCCCGGGGCGGGTTCTTGGGGTCCTCCAGGAAGGGCTGGACCGGGCCCGCGGCGTCCAGCTCGAGCGAGATCGACCAATTCTCCTTCAGGACCTTCCACCCGTCCTTCTCCCGAACGAACTCCACCGTACCCGTCATCTTCTGGCCCTGGACAACGGCTTCGGCTTCCAGCGTGGCCTTGTCGCCGGAAACGGTTATCGTGCGTATGTCCGGCGCCGGCGGCTTCATCTGCTTGACCATCTGGAGCATCTGCTTGGCCTCGGGCCCGGACAGCCCGTCTTTGGCTTCGGCGGCCACCATGTCGCCGAGCGCCTCGACGTCTTCCTGTTGGACCGCTTCGGAGAAGTCCTTGTACAGCGCCTTGATTTCCGCCTCGTCGCCGAACCACCCGCAGCCGGCGAGCAGGGGGAGACACAGAAGAGGAACGAGGATCGCGAAGAACTGTGCGCGTCTCGGTGTCAGCTTCATCACGGGCTCCTCTCAAGGGACATCGTCACGCCGGCCCCGCACCCTTCCACTCTTCCACTCTTCCACTCTTCCACCCTTCCACCCTTCCACCCTTCCACCCTTCCATTCTTCCATATCCTCCATTCTCCCTTTCCCGCTCAGTGGCTACGGCGGCGTCGATCCGCGCGGAGGAGGGCACCGAGCATGATACACCAAAGGATGCCGCCTGCCGAGGCCAACTTGACGCCCATCGCGAAGGGGGCCGACCGGAACTGCCAGAGGACCTCATGCCGCCCCGCGGGCACGGCCACGGCCATGAACAGGTAATCGGCGCGCAGCACGGGCCGTTCTTCGCCGTCCACATACGCATGCCAGCCGGCGTCGTGCGTGTCGCCGAAGAACAACAGGGCCGGGGCAGGCGCGTCGACGCCCATCCGCAACCGGGTGGTCTTCTCCTGGTCGAAAGCGAGGGACGAAGCGGGCTCCGGGCTGCACGCCCCGGGCTGGAGTCCGGGATCCCGGTCCAGCACAAGAGAGGCCAACGGCCGGAAATCCGGCTCAGCCAGGCGGGCCAGGCACGCCTCGTCGTCGGGAACGAGTTCGAAGTGGCGGAAGAGCATGAACCGGGCCAGCGCGCCGTTGCGCAGGACCGGGCTGTTGAGCGCGTCGACGTCGTAGCGGCAGCCGACGAGATCCAGGTAGCGCGCGTCGGTCGCCTCCGCCGCGATCATGCCCTGTCCCATGCTCGTTTCGGGGGCAAGATGGCGAAGGAGTTCCATCTTTCTTGGTGTTAGAGTCGAATTCACTCCGCCGTACGAACGTACGCCGTACAGTGACGGTATGTTGCTGCAGATTTCCCGGGACCCGGAAATCCCCGTAAGACGGTGGGGGGCGTTGACCCGATAGGAGTGGAAATCCAGACTGGACCGCCGGAGCCGGTTCCGCGCGGCCGCCAGACACCGGTCGGCGCTGGGGTATATGGGGTACGTGACAAATGGCTCCGTGCTCTGGTGGCCGTACACCTTGTTGTATGGAATCAGGTCGGCGAGCAGAAGCAGCACGACCAGGGCAGAGCGGCGCGCGCCTTGCACGGCCCATGCCCCGTTCAGCACGAGCGAAGCCGCCGCTGCCAGTGTCAGGAACCTGAGTATCCCCACGAGCGAAGTCAAGACGTGCTCGGATGACGAGAGGTCCAGCGAACGCAACAGAAGCTGCAACACGATACCGGCAAGAAACAGGCCACCGAGCAACGTGACACCGACCTGCATCCCCTTGCCAGGCTTGCGCCCCGGGTTCGCCAGGCGTGCACACAACAGCAGGACGCTGCCGAGCGAAAGCGCCTCCCACACGACTATTTCGATGAACATCGGCGACGGACGCCCGACGAACACGACAACGAGCACAGCGACGAGCACGGCACCGGCCAGAGCAAGTGTCGACACGCGCCCGGCGGAGAGCAACGGGCGCGAGGAACGCCGCCAGGCAAGCAGAGACGACGCCAAGGTGAGCGCAACCAGGCAGCGGGCCAAAGGCCGCAACGCATCGTACCGGACTCCCCAGAGAACGAACGCACACGCCGTGACGACGGCCACGAGAACGGCGAGCCACCTGCCGGGATAGGCCGCCGGGCGCTGGTCGCTCTGACAGAATCGTTTCCCAACGTGACCGGCGAGCGTGCAGAAGCAGAAGGGAATCAACATCTTGGGCACAATCTCGTGCCGCATAGGCCCCGACAGGACGTCCAAGAGGTCTCGTACGGGCCACACTTTCATATACCAGAAGCTTGCGATCAACAACGTCGCGCCGAAAAACGTCACCGTGCGGTCACGTTTCACGCGCAGGGCTTGCAGCACGAGCAAGGCCGAGACAATGCCAAAGTACGGATAGCTGTGGAATTGGAAGTGCGCCCCGCCGAGCCCAAGCCTGTGTCCGGTCTCGATCCCATGCGACAGGTTCACTCCCCATGCTTCGGGTAGCCAGTGCGTAAGCCAGAGATACCCGTAGTTCACGCTTGGTCCCGACAGGAACGGCGACGCGCGCCCTCCCGCATAAAAGTCGTCGGCGGCAAGTTCCAGCGCAAACGGCAGCCACCGAAAGGCGCACAACAGCAGACTGCACACGAGACTCAGAGCAAACGTGGCGACGCACGCGTCGGGCCGGGACCACCTGCATCCGCGGCATGCGGCCCGATAAAGGAAAAGCAGGCAGAGCGTGAGAATCGCGGCCGCCGAATACACGAGATTCGGCGTCAGCACGATCACGGCGAACGCGAACGTCAAGGCGCTGAGACTTTTCCAGCGGGGCCTGCGATCGAAGGACCACACCACATAGAGCACCAAGCAGACGAACGGCAGGATAGAAAGGTTCGCGTAGGTTGTGATGGCGAAAAAAGCATACCCGCCGAGTTGCATCATCGTGGAGGAAACCAGCGCCCAACGGCGGTCCTTCAGTTCCTCGCGGAAGAACAGGTACGAACAGACCCCCAGCAGCCACAGCTCGACGCACATCCGCAGCGTCAGCAGATGGAAGAACCACCGTTCAGGCGCCAGGAACAGCGGCCAGTTCAGCGGAGAGTACAGGTGATGATGCGTGCTGGCGGCGAAGTTGGTGCCCGTCAGAATGAACGGGTTCCAATGCCCCAGTTCGCCGTTGGCAAAGGCGTCACGTGCAAAGAGCATGTTTGGCAGAAGATGAAACTCGTTGTCGGAGCTTCCGACGATCACCTGCCCACGCAGGAAGAACGGCGAGAAGATGAGGGCGGCCGCCAGGAAATGGAACATGCAGACGGCGCGCAAATCCGCTCTCTCGAACAACGCGTCCCACCAGTCGCGCCATCTGGACATGAGTCGGATTCTCCGTCAGTTCACCCACGGCCGATGCCCGCCGCGTCTGTGATCGTCGCGGAAACCTCTGAGCCTGTCAAGGCTGGGCCCGCGAATTCGGGATGGGGCAAAGAAGGGACGGGGAACCACGAATAAACACGAACAGGACAGGCGGCAAACGCCCTGCAATTTCGTTTACGGCAGGTGACGGCGCTGCTACCCTGTTTGTCCAAGGGCGGAACCGATGCCGGTGCCGGCTCGAACACACTTGGGGCGGCTTGCTTGAGAGTCTGCTTCTTCCAGCTCGATGCGGTGGAGAACATGGGCGTGATGTACCTGTCGGCCTCGCTGAAGGCGGCCGGGCACAGCACGGACCTGATCCTCGCGCGGCTTGAACACAATCCGTTGGGCCGGCTCAGGGCATTGAACCCGGACGTGGTCGCCTTCTCGGTCACGACGGGCAACCACCGTGCCTACCTGGAATGGGCATCGATCGTCAAAGGGTTGATTCCCCACACGCACATCGTGATGGGCGGCGCGCATGCGACCTTCTCGCCGGAGGTGATCGAGCATCCCGCGCTGGACGCGATCTGCCGGGGTGAAGGCGAAGCGGCGTTCTGCGAGTATCTGGACCGGCAGACGCACGGGGGCGAGGCAAGCCGGACACGCAATTTCTGGGTGAAACAGAGCGGGTCGGTCGTGCGCAACCCCGTCCGGCCCCTGATCGGCGAATTGGATTCGCTCCCGCACCCGGACCGCGGGCTGTACTACGACCGGTACGCGGTCGTTCGGCAGCACCCGGCCAAGTATTTCCTGGCGGGACGCGGGTGCCCGTTTGACTGCAGCTTTTGCCACAACCACTGCCTGCGCGAACTCTACGGCAACCCGGCCGCCTATGTGCGCCTGCACAGCCCCGCCTACCTGACGGAAGACGTGCTCGCCGTTCGCGACCGATACGGACTGCGCACTGCCGTGTTCACCGACGACCAGTTCGGGCTCGATGTGGACTGGCTGAAGGCATTCCTGCCCCGGTTTGCCCGCACCGGCCTGCGGTTCACCTGCAGCGTGCGGGCCGACGTCATGAACCGGGAACGCGTGGACCTGCTCGCGCAGAACGGGTGCCACAGCGTGTGTTTCGGGGTCGAAACCGGAGTCGAAGAGAAGCGGCGCGAGGTGCTCGACAAACCGGTCACCAACGCGCAGCTCGAACAGCTCGCGGCGTGGCTGCACGAAGCGGGAATCCCATTCCTCACCAACAACATGATGGGCTTTCCGGGCGAGAGCCTGGCCGATGCGGTCGAGACCGTTCGCCTGAATGCGCGGCTGCGGACCGCCTTCCCGTGGTGCTCCCTGTTCCAGCCGTATCCCGGGACGCGGCTCGGCGAACAGGCCAGGAAGCTGGGCCTGGTGCCCGATCGGCCCGAGCAGGCGTTGCGCACGTCGTTCTTTCGCGCCAGCCCCCTGACCGGCATGCCGGACATCCGGGCGGTCTCCCGGCTGCAGAAACTCTTTGTCCTGGGCGTCAAGGCCCCGTTCCTGATTCCCGCACTCCAGCTGGCCGCGCGCCTGCCGCTGACGGTGCTGTACGACTGGGTGTTCCTGGTCACGTTCGGCTGGCGTTACATGCGGTCCAACAATCTGCGGCTGAGGGAGGCGATCCGGTTCGGCCGGCATACGCTGGCCTACTACCGACGGGGGAACTGACGCCTTGCGGAATCGGCATTACAGACAAGTTGTCCGGCTGGCCTGGCGCGCGATCATGGCGAAGTTCTTCGGCCGGCGCATGCCGCTGGCGGTGAGTTGGCTGCTGACCGCGCGCTGCAATGCCCGATGCGCCTACTGCGCGATCTGGCGGCTGGACAGCGAGGAACTCACGACGCAGGAGGTGCTCAAGACCCTGCGCACCATGCGCCGGATGGGCACGCTGCGGGTCAATTTCGGCGGGGGCGAGCCGCTGATGCGGGATGATATCGGCGCCATCCTGGCCGAATGCCGGCGGCTGGGGATCGGTGCGGCCGTCAACACCAACGGCATCCTTGTTCCGGACCGAATAGAGGACTTGAAGACGCTGACGGCGCTGAACATCAGCCTGGACGGCCCGGCGCCGGTGCACGACGCCATACGCGGAAAAGGCTCTCACGCCGCCGTGCTGCGCGCGGCGCGCCTGGCCAGCGACCGGGGCATCCCCATCCGGTTCCTCTGCACGATCAGTTCCAGGAACAGCGGCGAACTCGGCCATGTGCTCGAACTGGCCGGCAACTTCAATGCGGATGCCCTGTTTCAACCGGCTACGGCCACACGGCTGTACGGCGAAGCTGAGAACCCGCTGCGGCCGGACCCGGAATCCTTCAGGAAGAGTGTCGCCATGCTGCTCGCCGCCAAGCGAGCGGGCGCACCGGTCGCCAACTCGCGGGCCGGCCTCCTTGTGCTCGGCCGCTGGCCCGATCTGCCCGTCGTGCCCTGCGCCGGCGGCCGGGTCTTCTGCGCCGTCGAGCCGGCCGGCTACGTGAAGATCTGCAACGACATGCGCTGCCACCAGGCGCGCTACGGGATCCGAGAGACAGGCTTTCGGCGCGCGTTCCGCAACCTGCCCCGAATCCCCGGCTGCGCGCGCTGCGAGTGCGCCGCGCTGCTCGAGATCAACCTGGCCTTCGCCCTGAATCCAGACGCCGTTCGCCATCTGCGGATCGGCACGTTGGCCTGAGACGTCATCGGTCTCGCTCTGCGCACGGACGATCAGGCCTGAAACAGAGCCAGCCGATCAGGCCCAGCAGCAAAGCGGCGCCGCCAAAGCCGAGTACAAACAGGAGGCGAGCGCACCACGCGTTGCGGCCCGTCCCCACGAAGGTAAGGCTCACGACGTTAATTCCCGGATCGAGGCGAACGGCCTTGAACGCGCGGTTCGCGACATGGATACGCCGCGGAACGCCGTTCACGACGGCTTGCCAGCCGGGGTGGAACGCGTCCGCATAAATCAACCAAGCGCCGTTCGTCAACGCAACATCGGCTTCCACTTCGCATCTGTTCGCCGTGAACCGGCGTATACGGAAACGGCCGGCGTCCCCGGAGCCGGAGTGCTTTCCGTCCGATTCATTCGCGCCCTCGACAACCGGCAGTACGTCCAGGGCGTGACTCGCCGCGATCTTCGCCATGGCATCCCCTCGGCCGTCGGCGGGCAGAACGGCGCCCACGATACGCATCTTGGGCGCGCCTATTCCCAGTACCCGCGCCAGCATCGCGTCTTTGGCCAGAAGGTCGGGGAGCACAGGCGCCAGGGTTTGCGTCTCGAGCGTCAGCGGCGCTCCGCGCCTGGCGCTCACGAGGTCTACGAAACCGGACGGCAGGCAGTCGATCCTCAACTCGTGCCAACCGGGATCGATCCAGGCCGCGGCATAGAGGCGCGGGTACTTGGCGCCGTGCGCGCCGAGCAGAAGCGGGTATTCCTCCGTCAGCCGGGCATCGGCCTCGTCAGGCGGCATGCGGCGCGTAATGAACGATTCGCGACGCACGTCAAACGCCGCCTTGACGGATCTGTTTCCGGCAGGGGCCTGACGGGTGTCGCAGCGCAAGTCCTGCACGTGGATCGGATACATCCGCCACAGCAGCCACTGGTAGCCGGCGACGTTTGCCGCGAGCAAGGCCGCGGCTACGTTTCCTCGCAAGCTTGCCGACGCGGCACGGGGTATGCACAGCACCGCCGCGGTCAGCACGCCGCAAGCCAACCCGAGATACCGGCAGAGCTGCAGGCAGAACGCAGCGTCAAATGCCGGCGAGGTATCGGCGGGCGCGATGCCAAACGGCACGTAGTCATGAAGCCAGTAGCACAGGACGGCAATCCCGGCGCCGAGCACGGCCGGCACCCATCGTCTCGCTGCGCGGTACAGCGCCCAGTCCAGGCCGCAGCCGGCGAGGAAGATCAGCAGCAACTTGACGAGCGCGCGGACGTATTCGATGTGCCGAAAGTACTTCATCAGCGGAAAGGCGTGGTAGAGCAGGCCTGCGACCTTCGCGCTCGGCGTGCTGAACAGGAGCAGAACGCCTATGGCAACAATCAGCGGCGCGACGAGCGTCAGACGGCGGCGGTCAAACAACGAACACACGGCCAGAAACGCAACCGGCGACCCCACGTACGGCAGGTAATCGAAGTTCGGTGGTTTGCACGTGAAGAAACTGAGTAGATACCGGACGTTGCCTGCAGACACCGCATAGGTCAGGAAGCTCGACGGTGTCACGGACCCGTCAGCGTTCCTGCCGGCGGCGAACACGATCATGTGATCCAAGGCGTGCACGGCGAGATCCCGCACGCAACACCCGAGAACGACCGCCAGGCCCAGGCATGCGACGGAGTCCGGGCTCAAAACGCTTCGCCACCGCACGCGGACTTTGAACCGCCGGCCGATGAGCAGAGCGATCGACGCGCTTGACGCCATCAGCAGATAGAGCGGCAGGTAGTACGTCAGGTTCCCGACCAAGCCGGCCAGTATGGCCAAAGCGGTGAGAAAGGCGTACACAAACCGGCCCGTATCGAAGAAACGCACGATGAACAGCAGCATGAAGGGGACCATGCAGAAAATGCGGAAGTTCCAGAATACCTGCCCACCCCAGAAATTGAGGCCCGCAACGGCCAGCAAAACGAACAGCACCGGCAGACCGTGCGCACACAGGCGCCGCGCCAAACCGTACGCACCGAGCAGCAGGATGAATTCGTCGAGGAGCATGGACGCGCTGTAAAGCGCCAGCGCGTTCTCGACGCCAAGCAGCTTCCCTATCACCATAGCGAGATATCCCGCCGGGGTCAGCGTCATCAACAGCTCGCTGACCGCGGAACTGCCGTAGAGTCGGCAGGGAGACCAGAGCGCCAACTCACCGTGCAGGAAGTATTCCCGGTAGACGTGCAGGAACGAGATGCCGTGCTGCATCGTGTCGTGCGCGGGAATGAAGGACGAGCCGGGCAACAGATACGGCAGCCGGATGAACAAGAGAAAGGCGAGCGGGACGAAAAGAACGGCGTTCAGCCGGAATCGGGCGCACCCCCGCGCGCGGGCAGGGGTGGACAGGAACAGACACCGATACACATGGAAAACAACGCGCATCGCGGGACCCTTCGGTCTTCTTCGCTGAGAAGATCAGCATATTCCGACCGGGTCAAGACAAAACGGTCCGCAAACGCGAACTGGACTCCGCTCTGCGTCCGAATGTAGAATCGCAGGACACATGGTCCGCTTTCGCGACATTCGGCCGCTGTACCGCGGGCAGGGCATGCGAGTCGCGCTTCGACTCTGGCAGCGGTGGTATGTGGGTTCTCCGTTCGAGTACGTGGAACGTTTCGTGCCCGGCGACGGACGAATCCTGGACCTCGGCTGCGGATTCGGCCTGCTCGCCAACCTGATGGCCCTGCGTTGCGATCGGCGTTTTGTCGCAGGGGTAGACGTAGACAAGGCCAAGATTGCTATCGCACAGCAAACCGTCGCGAACCGACGGAACATTGAATTTCTTTGCGCCGATCTGGCAGACTACTCAATCGCCCCATGCGGGGGTGTGGTGTTGTATGACGTGCTGCATCACCTGTCTGACGACTTGACCGAACGCATCCTGCAGGCCGTCCGCGGCTGCATCGGCGGGTGCGGGAGACTGATCATCAAGGAGACGGATACCGAGCCCTCATGGAAGCTGCGACTCGCACACCTGGTGGAACGGGCAGCCACGCGCGGGCACATCACCGTGGGCGGCCCCGTACATTTCCGTTCACGCCCGCAGTGGCGACGCACGCTGAAGGCGCACGGCTTCGCGATCGAGCACGACGAACACATCCGCACGCGGTACGGCTTCTTCGTACCCCACTCCTTGTTCGTCTGCCGTTAGAGTGCTGCGCGGCCGTCAGAACAAGCATGTTGCACGGTTGCAGACCCGCGCGCCGGCCAGCCCGATCGTCGGCGACAGAGCGTACGCACGGCGGCACAGTCCTGGTCCCGCACCGGCCGCCGCTTGCCCCCCGTCTCCCTCTGTGCGCCTCTGCAGCACGAGTGGGTCCCTACCCCGCCGTCTCGACCTGGAACCCAAGCCTGCGCACAGTTTCCCCGAGCGGCTCAGGCGCGCCGCGCAGCCGCACGCGGGTGAACGGGAACTCGCGGCGCATCGGATAGTTCTTCCGCAGGGCATCGAAATGCGCGGCGCGCGCCGCCGCGCCGCCCTCGCGCCCCTCGCGCAGGCGTCGGTCGTCGGCCTCGATGTCGTAGACCCGCCGCACGATCTCCCGCAACACGGCCTCCGGCTGGCGTTCGCCCGCTTCCACGTCCAGTTCCGGAACGAGGGGCTCGGGCATCAGCGGCTCGTGACGCCAGGCCGGCGCCCGCCCCAGGAACCGGCACGCCTGGCGGTAGACCATCACCGTCCCCATCACCTTCCCCTCAAAGGAGTGGCCGGCAATGTGCGGCGTGGCGATGTCGGCCCGGTCCAGAACGTCGGTCCTGAAGGCGGGCTCGCCTTCCCAGGTGTCCAGCACGGCGTGCGCGACGAGGCCCTCGGCCATGGCCCGGAGCAGCGCGTCGGAGTCGACGATCGCGCCGCGCGCCGCGTTGACGAACAGGCAGCCGCGTTTCAGCCGCTGAAAAAACGCGGTGTCCGCCAGATGAAACGTCGGGTGGGCCCCGGCCTTCTCCATTGGCGTGTGCAGGGTCAGAATGTCGGCCTCAGGCAGAATGCGGTCGAGCGGCATGAAGACAGAGTCGCCGGTCTGTTCGTAGCGCGGCGGATCGTTCTGCAACACGCGCAGCCCGAGCGCCTCGGCCTTTTGCACGACCAGGCGGCCCACGTTGCCGACCCCCACCACCCCGACGGTCCGGCCGGCCAGCGTGAAGCCGTGCCGCTGCGCCAGGCACAGCAGCGCCGCCACGAAATACTCCGAAACGCTGTTCGCGTTGCAACCGGCCGCCGAGCACCAGGCGATGCCTTGCTCCTCCAGCCACGGAATGTCCATGTGGTCCGTGCCGATCGTGGCCGTCCCCACGAACTTCACCCGGCTGCCCTCGAGCAGCCCGCGGTCCACCCGGGTCGTCGAGCGGATCGCGAGCAGGTCGGCATCCCGCACATCGTCCGCCGTGAGGGCCCGCCCCTCCAGCACCGTGGTCGTCCCCAGCGTGCTGAACGCCTCCTCGGCAAACGGCATATTCCTGACGCAGACGATCTTCATGGCGCGAGTGTCGCGCGAAAACCAGCCGGACTCAACATTTTTCCCGCGCGACGCAGGCGAAATGTCAGGCGGCGGCCAAGCAGAGCGACCCCTATATAAGGAGAAAGGCGTCATGGACCCGGCCGTACCTGCCAATCGTCTAGCCAGCGAGAAGAGTCCGTACCTGCTGCAGCACGCGCGCAACCCCGTGAACTGGTATCCGTGGGACGACGCGGCATTTGAAACGGCCAGGGCGCAAGACAAACCCATCTTTCTTTCCATCGGCTACTCCACCTGCCATTGGTGCCACGTGATGGAGAAAGAGTCGTTCGAAGACGCGGAAGTGGCCGCCCTGCTCAACGCCGCGTTCGTCTGCGTGAAGGTGGATCGCGAGGAGCGGCCGGCTGTCGACCATGTCTACATGCAGGTGTGCCAGGCGCTGACGGGGTCCGGCGGCTGGCCGCTGACGATCGTGATGACGCCCGAGCGGGAGCCGTTCTTCGCGGCCACCTATATCCCGAAGCACGCCCGCTTCGGCCGGCCGGGCCTGCTGGAGCTGCTCCCGCGCATCGCGGAGCTCTGGGCCCGGGAACGGGGCCGGCTGGTCCGCGCCGCCGGCGAGATCGTCGCGGCGCTGCAGGCAGACCGCCCGGCCGCGGGCGGGCCGGCGCCGGGCCGCGAGGCCCTGGACGCCGGGTTCAACGACTTGGCGCGTCAATTCGACAACCGGTACGCCGGGTTCGGAACAGCCCCGAAGTTTCCGACGGCCCACAACGTGCTCTTCCTATTGCGCTACTGGAAACGGACGGGCGACACGCGTGCGCTGGACATGGCCGAGCGGACGCTGCAGGCCATGCGCGACGGCGGCGTCTACGATCAGCTCGGATTCGGCTTTCACCGCTACGCGACAGACGAGGCATGGCGCATGCCGCACTTCGAAAAGATGCTCTACGACCAGGCCCTGCTGGCCGAGGCCTACACCGAGGCGTGGCTGGCGACCGGCACCCCCGTCTACCGGCAGACGGCGGAAGAGATATTCGAGTATGTCAGGCGGGACATGACCGACGGGGCGGGCGGTTTCTACTCGGCCGAAGACGCGGACAGCGAGGGGGAAGAGGGCCGGTTCTATCTGTGGACGGCGGATGAGATGCGGCGCGTGCTCCCGGCAGACGAATTCGCCTTGGCTGAACGCGTATGGGGAGTCCGCGACCAAGGCAACTTCCGGGACCCGGTCCACGGCGGAAACCGCGCGTTCAATATCCTGCACCGATCGGCGTCCACCCGCGACACCCGCGGCGCGCGGCCACAGGCGCCGGTCGACCGGATACGCAGAAAGCTGCTTGCGCACCGCGAGAAACGCAGCCGTCCCCACAAAGACGACAAGATCCTGACGGACTGGAACGGCCTGATGATCGCAGCCCTCGCGAAGGGCAGCCGTGCGTTCGGCGAACCGCGCTATGCCGAGCGGGCGGCGGCGGCCGCGAATTTCGTCCTCGGCAACATGCGCCGGCCGGACGGGCGTCTCTTGCATCGGTACAGAGACGGACAGGCCGCTATCGAAGCCCATGCAGACGACTATGCGTTTCTGCTTCACGGCCTGGTCGAGCTGTATCAGGCCACCTTCCAGACCGCCCATCTGAAGGTCGCGCTGGAACTGGCCGGCGACATGCTGGCCCGGTTCCGCGATGACAAGGCCGGCGGCCTGTTCCTGACGAGCGCGGATGCCGACCCGCTGTTCGTGCGGCCCAAGGCCTCCTACGACAGCGCCATACCGGCGGCGAACTCGGTCGCGGCGCTCGTCCTGCTGCAGCTTGCGCATATCAGCGGCCGGCCGGATCTGGCCGATGAGGCCGAAAGCCTCATCCGGTCCGCCGTGCCGGGCATCGAGCGGCATCCGGCCGGCCACACGCAGATGCTGGTTGCGCTGGACTTCGCGATCGGGCCGGCGCACGAGCTGGTCATTGCGGGCCGGCCCGGCGATGCCGGCACCGACGCGCTGCTTGAAGCGGCGCGCGGCGAGTACCTCCCCCGCACCGTCATCCTGCTTCGTTCGCCCGAACGGGATGACGCGGCACTCGCCCCATTCGCGGCGCCGCTCACCGCCGACGACGGCCAGGCCGTCGCCTTCGTCTGTTCCGGCTTCACCTGCAGGTTGCCGACCACCGACCCGGCCCGGATGCTGGACCTGTTGCGGAAATGAAATGGGCCGCGCCAAGCGGTGGGCCACGCACGGGCCGACGAGGGCCAGGCGCGGACGCCTGGCCTGGTTCGGTTGTGGGCGAAGCTCGCCCTATCGTACTTGCGTCGGAGCGTACTCGGGCAGCGTCATCCGGCTCAACTGGATCCCGCGCACCTGTTCCGCCAAGGGCGCGGTGAGCGGGGTATGCAGCACGAGTTCGCCGCCCGCGGCGCGCAGCACGCGGGCCAGAGCCAGCGTTCTGTTCGCGCGGTCCGCAAGCCCGACCAGCAGGTTCGGGCGCAGCGCCTCACGCCGGCCCATCGTGAAGAAGAGCGAATCGGCGGCGAGCCGGCATTCACGCGAGAAGCGGAAGTAGGTGTCGAACAGCCGTGCCCGGTTCTCACTCCGGCTGGTTTCGGCGCGGCGCCGCCGCTCGGGCGCGGAGGCCATGCGATGCACGCGTGTCGCCGGATCGGCGGCGGCGGGCGCGACGGTCTCGTCCAGGTCGGCGTCGGGATCGATCAGCACGACGTGTCGCGGGCGAATCAGATCGAGCTTCGCCTGCTTCAGGATGCGGCCCACGTCGCCGCGGACCAGACCGGTCGTATCCACGACAACGTGCGCCGCGCCCAGCTCCCGCGCGCGGCCTACGAGCCTGGCCGTCCCCACCAGCAGCGGCAACAGGTGCCCGACAGGCGTCACGCTGCCGACAAAACACATCTCCCGCGCGGGCCACGGCACGGGAGCGACCGCGCTACCCGGCGCCCAGAACGCGAGGCCGACCGTTGCCGGCGGCCCGATGCTGGATTGGCCCACGTCGGCGTCGACGGCGGCAACCGCGGCCGGCTGCCCAACGGCCGCACCGCATAGATACCGCAGAAAAGAGGTCTTCCCCGTGTCGACATCGCCGACCAGAACGGTGACACCCGGCGCAGCCAGAATGCGTTCAGCCGCCTCTTCCCAGGAGGGGGCGGGCACTACAGCCTCGGTCATGGCCGAACTATGGCGCCGCCCCGGTCGGTTGGCAAGAAGAAGGTTGGCCCGGCAGCCGGCCGGCCGCTCCTCTTGCAGGAAATGGCAAGTCTTCTGCAGCCAGGGTCATTTCATCCCGGCCGCGCGCCCGCTATGGTGGGGTTGAGGCCGAACCCGCCTTTCCGGCGGGAGCGGCGACAAGGGGAGGAGACAGGCGCATGAAGAAGGTAGCGGGCAAGGTACGGGTAGCGATTGTGGGAGCAGGCGGCATTTCCGGGCAGCACGTGAAAGGCATTCTGGCCTACCCGGATCGGCTCGCGTGCACGGCTTTGTGCGACGTCTCGGAGGAGAACCTCGCGAAACGCCGCGCGCAGTTGGGCGCCGAACCGCCGGCCTTCCGCGATTGGCGGCAAATGCTGGAACGGCACGGTGATCAGATCGATGTGGTGGACATCTGTCTCCCCCACCACCTGCACGCGCAGGCCATTCTGGACGCGGCCGCGGCAGGCAAGCATGTGCTGTGCGAAAAGCCGATGTGCACGGACCTGAAGGATGCGGACCGGATTCTGGCCGCCGTGCGGAAAGCGGGCGTGACCTACATGTCGGCGCACAACCAGCTCTTCATGCCGGCGGTGCAGGAGGCGCGCAAGCTCATCGGCGAGGGGCTTATCGGCCGCGTGCGTTGGCTGCGGTCGCAGGACTGCTTTGTGAACCAGCCGACCGCGCTCGTGGGCAAGTGGCGTTCGCAACTCAAGTTCCAGGGCGGCGGCGAATTGATCGATACGGGGTACCATCCGACGTACCGGCTCCTCTATCTGGCCGATGCCGGGGTGGTCGGCGTGCGCGGCAGCATGGCCCGGTTCCACCAGCTCATCGAAGGCGAAGACACGGCCAGCGTGCAGGTGCGGTTCGCGAACGGTGCGTTGGGCGAGATTCTCACCTCCTGGGCGTTCGCCAATCCGCACGGCACCCACCAGATACACGTCATCGGCGAGAAGGGCCAGCTGTTCGGGTCCGGCAACACCCTGCACTTCCTGCCGGCGGGTTACGCGCAGCCGGCGGTCATGAACCTCAAACCGGTCGATACGTTCTCGGCGCAGATGCTGCATCTGGCCGACTGCCTCTGTGAGGGGAAACGCCCTCTGCATGGCGCGGAGGAAGGCAAGGCGGTACTCGAAATCATTCTCGAGGCGACCGCGGATGCGCAAGGCTGGCAAAAGCTGGCCGCGGTCGAGGTGCCGCGGCGCCGTACACGGCGTGCCTCGTGAGCAGAACGAGGACGGGCGGCATTGCCATCGCGCATACGGACGCTCGGCAAGTCATGGGGCCGCCCGCCGCGGGACGCGGTGAAAGCTGCGCGTGCCGCGCCTGGGTGCGGCTCGGGCAGGCCGCTCGCAGCCTGCCCGAGCCGGCGACCGGGTCGACCGCGAAGCGGTCCCGCCACGGCTTCACGGGCCACGACCCGCGCGCTTCCTCTTGAGCGGGCCTTGGCGGCCGGGCAACGTTTCCCCCCGCGGACACGGGCACCACTTGAAACTTGACACCCCGCTCCGCCCCCGCTAAAGCTACGGGGGACGTGCCCGCTCTCGCCACGGTGCGGGCGCGCACAGGCCCCGCACCCCGTCTACGGGGTTCGCGAACCGAATTCCGGAACTTTTTCGCCTCTTTCGATGTCTAACACTGTGAAAGACCAACAGCCGCAACAAGCATCGGCTGCAGCCGACGAGCTGCCCGAGGAACTGGCGCGCCAGTTTCAGGAGGGCAATGAGCGGGCCTTCGACAAGCTGGTCTTTGCGTTCCGGCGCCCGATGTTCAACCTGGCGTACCGGATGCTGAACGACTACGAGGAAGCGACCGATCTGACGCAGGAGATTTTCGTGAAGATGTACCGGGCACTGGGCAAGTTCCAGGGCGCATCGAGCTTCGCCACATGGCTCTATGCCATCGCGGCCAACACGTGCCGCACGCGCCTGCGCCGCAGACGGCGCGTCGCGCAGCACGAGGTGCCGGCCTTCGACGGCGTCGAGCCGGCGGGAACGGACGAACCGGGCAATCCCGGCCCGCGCCCGGCCGCCTCGCCCAGCGAGCTGCTTCAGCGCAAGGAAATCCGGCAACTTGTCCAGGACGCGGTGGCGACGTTGCCGCTGGATTTCAGGCCGGTCATCATCATGCGCGACATCCAGGGCCTGAGCTACGAGCAGATCGCGCTTTCGCTCGGCTGTTCGCTCGGCACGGTGAAGTCACGCCTGTCCAGGGCGCGCGTGATGGTGAAAGAGCGTTTGGAGCGAATTTACAGAAAGAACGCAACGCCATGAAATGCCAGGCATGCCGCAGGCTGCTCTCGGAGCACATGGACGCGCGGCTCGGCGAGGAGAAGAAGAAGGAACTCCTCGAACATCTCGCCGGCTGCGCGGCCTGCCGCAGCGAGTACGAACAACTCGAGCAGGCCGTGGCCCTGGTCCAGGGCCTGGAGGAGGTCGCACCCCCGGCCGACCTGCTGGAACACGTTCACCATCGCCTGAGGAAGGAAGAACGCCGCCGGCAGACGGCGTGGTTCGTGTTCAACAAGCCGCAGGCCCGCATCGCGCTGGCCGCGGCACTGCTGATCGCGGTGTGCACCTACAGCGTCCGTGAATTCCTGGTGCCGGCCCGGCGTCACGCGCAGAGCCCGGCCTATGAAGCGCCGCTGCAGGACGTGCCCGAACCGAAGGCGGCGAAACCGGGTCGCGAGTTGCTGGCCCAGCAGGTCGCGCGGTTGAGCGGGAAGCAGGAGCGCGTCGAGCAGAAGGAATCGCCCAACGAGCTTGCGGCGGCCCCTGCCGAAGCCGCCCCGCCGCCGGCACCGCCCGTCGTCGAAGGCGAGCGCGGGCCCGCACCCGAGGGCGCCGAACTCGGAGGCGCGATCTGGCGCCAGCCCGCGGCGGAAGCCGAGCCCCGGCTGGCGGCCCAGGGGACACGACCCGGGCTGACCGCCTCGGAACCGGCCGAAGCGGCCCGGGCGGACGAGGCGCCGGCTCCGGCCGGCCCGGCCGCCGGCCGGGACGCGGGGCACGGCGCCGCGCCGCGACGACAGGCGGGCGAACAGACGGCGCCAAAGCCGGATGCGCTCGCCGACCGCTTCGATGCGGAGGCCCAGTTGGCCGAGAAACCCGTACCGAAGGCTGAAATGGCTTTCGCCGCACCCACTGAAGGCGGTGCGGCAGCTGAACCGGCACCGGCTCTCCAGAAGGAACGCGATGCGGCGGCCGCCGCATCGCGCGCAAGTGCGCCGGTCCCGGCGAATATCGTCACCATCACGATCCGGACCGAAAAGCGGGATGCCGTTCTCAAGACGCTGGACGAATTCGCCACGAAAGAAGAACCCGTCGCCGCGTCCGCGGGTGGTGCCGGCCGTGAAGCGCCGGGTGCGGCGGCCGACGAAGAGGCCGCGGGTGAACTCGTCGTCCGGCGTGTCCGGCGCGGGCATCTGCCGGGACTGGTGGTCAACCTCGAACGCCTGGGCAAGATCCTGGAGATCCAGGAGCCCCCCGCGCCGGAGCCGGCGCCCGCCGCGTCGCCCACGGCCGGGCGAACGGCTCGCGCGAAGCAGGTTCCGGACGACCTGGTGTCCGTGCGCGTTCGGATCGTCGCGCCTTAGTACTGCCCGACGCAAATACGCTAACGTATGGCGGTGCTCTTTTCGCCTCTGGCAAGGCGCGCGCTTGGGGGAATGCCTGG
>JAFGHX010000407.1 GCA_016929905.1 Kiritimatiellia bacterium | reverse complement strand
GCCGGGCGGCGGCCTGCTCGTGCGAAGCCCCACCATCGTCGCCTCGGACCGGCCGGGCCATGCGCGGCCGTGGCTCGGCACATACCATCTTGTGGCCGTCTACTCCCGCGCGCTCACGGACGAGGAGGTCCGGGCCAACTTCCGGGCCGGCCCCCGCCGGCGCACGCCAACCGTCTCCGCCCCAGAGTGGCGTACTTCGTTTGTCCGGTCACAAAAACGGACCACCGGCATACGTACTGATTGAGGGGCGCATGGACATTTGTTACTGGTTCAGCCAGACAGGCAAGAAGGCAGACGGATCATGCGCACGAGACGGATGGCGGGAGTCGCGGGGCTCGCGGTGATGCCGGCGGCCTTGGCGGCCGCGGAGCAACCGGTGATGTCCTCGTCCATGCCCGGACTGTTCCGCGTGAAGTGCCTGAATTGCATGGCTCCCTCTCCCCTCGTTTGCCTCTCTCTCCAATTAAAATCTATATATAGATATGATATACAGAAAAGGCCCATACGACATCATGTGGTGCTCATTGTCGGTATTTTTTGCGTATTTTATATGATACTGGGTTGACGAGACTATATATTCAGACTATGTATAAGAGTCTGAAAGGAGTTCGAGGATGGGGCTGAGCAAGCCGATGTACCGACGGATTGCTGATGAGCTGGCGGCCGAGCCCGGGTTGCCGCACGAGCGGTTTGCGCAGCGGAGGAGGTCGGTCATGCGAAAAGTGCGTTTGGTTTGCGGGGGGTTGGCGGTCGTACTCTGTTGTGGTGTTGCCGGCGCCGAAGAGCACGTTGTTCCCGAGCGCCGCGACGGCGTGCTGTGGCTGTTCGAGCCGGCCGTGCACGGGTTCGATGCGATCCGGCACTATACCACGACATGGAACAAGGGCAGTGACTGCTTTCCCGTCCCCAACCCCGTCAAACGGCGCGGGCGCGATATGCTGGAACTCTCCTACAAGGGACGCCACGGAGCCGGCTGCTCAACCGTCTATTTCAAGAACATCCCCGAACCGCCGGCCGGCAAGCGTTATGCCGGCGTGCGCATCGAGATCGAATATGATCGAGACGATTTCCCGCACATCGGCGTTACGTCCGGCTTCTCGGACGGCACGCAGACCGCGACGGATCACACGCTCGAAAAGGGCTTTCACGAAGTGGAGATAACCAAGGGATATCGGCGCGCGAAGCACAGCGAACAGTGGAATCTGTTGGACTACGTCCGGTTCAGCGCACGGGGTTCGGATGCCGGCCGGCTCAGGTACCGGATCGGCCGAATTGCCATGATCGAGAAGGACGAGACGGTCAAGACGAAGGCCTTGGAGCCGGGCCGCGTGCGAAAGGTGCGCGAGATCCTGCCGGCGGCGGGTCCGATAGAAATCGACGCGAACCCGGCCGAACCGGCGTGGCGGCGCGTGGAAAGCCTGCAGTTCGGCAGCAAGCCCGAGACCTCGCCCTTCTCCGTTCGGCTCGCTTACGATGCGCGCAACCTGTACATCGCGACCGAGTCGATCTTCCCCACGCCGCCGGTGGCGAACGTCACGCAGTCGGACGGCGAGGTCTACCACGACGAAGCGCAGGAGTTCTTTTTCAGCGGCGAGAACGACAACCATCGTATGATCCAGTTCGTTATCAACGGGAAGGGAACGGTCTTCGACTATGCCGTTGAATACGACCAGGTAGCGGCCGCGGTCCGGAAGAACATGGACAAGTCGATCCGGCACGACATGAAGATGACATATGCCGGCGGCCGGTGGACGACCGAGCTGGCCTTTCCTCTCGAGGAACTCAAGGTGGACCTGGCGCGGGAACGCTACATGGGGTTCCAGATCGTCCAATCCTACATCGGGCGCAAGGAGCCGAATCTGCGGACTCGGGTCTGGAGTCCCGCGTCGCGGTTCCCGGATCCCACGAGTTTCGGCGTGCTGGTGTTCAACAAGGAAGCGTTCGGCCCGGGCGAGGTGCGGGTAGAATCCATTCAGCGGGTCGATCGCCCGGCCGGCAAGGCCGACTTCCTGTTCGACTGCGTGTTCGAAGGCTTTGCGCCCGGCGTGTATCGACTGCGCAAGAACCTGGTGGGCGGCGACGCGGACGCGGAGGAAGAGCCATTCTCCGTCCCCTCGGCGGGGCCGCTGAAGCAGACGGTGCGGGTTCGGGACGCGCGCAACAAGAACGGCGGCTACACGCTCTATCTCAGCGTGATCAATGCGAAAGGGGATGCCCGGGTCCATGCCGTCAATTACGCGAACACGCTGAAGACGCCCGACTTCTTCGGACAACGCGTGCTGGTTCCGGAACCGAAGCGCGCCGTATGGGCGGACGGCACGTTTGCCGCGCGGCGCGCAACCGTCTTGCACGTGCCCGCCACGGCCACCGCGCGCACGCGGCGGACCGCGGACCTGTTTCGCGACCGCTACGAGCGGTATACGGGCGTGCGCCTCGCGGTGCGGCCCTACGGCGCGACGCTGCCCGAAAAAGGCGTCGTTCTGCGGGTCGCCGGCGCCACGATGTTCGAGGGCAAGCTCGAGCAGGGCAGGCCGGAGGGCTACGCGCTGAGCGTCGAGAAGGAACGCGTCGTCCTGACCGGTTTCGACGAGCCCGGCCTGTACTACGGCGGCGTGACGTTCTTTCAGCTCCTGCGGTCTTCCATGAAGATACAGGACCAGATGCCCGTGCCGTGCGCGGCCATCCTGGACTGGCCCGATACGCCGAATCGCCTCTGCCGCCTCGAACATCCCTGGACATTCAAAGGCTATCCCATCCGCGAGAACCGCGGCATCGAGTACCTCATGGATTGGACCGACCGGTTCGTGGCCGGGCTCAAGCTGAACGTCTTCTTCCTCGACATCGCCGCGAACGTCACGTACGAACGCCGGCCCGAGTTCAACGGTAAGGAGAAGATCTACTCGCTCGACGACCTGCGCCGGTACGGGCAGTTCTGCCGCGACCGGTTCATCAGGCTCTGTCCCGCCTGGGAGGTGGGCGGGCACGCGAATTGGTGGCTGACCTACTATCATCCCGAACTCGAGGAGAAGGGATGGAGCGAGCGCCAATCGGACGTGACGCACCCCGACCACGACCCGATCGTCTACGACTGCATGCTCGATGTGATCGAGGCCCTGAAGTGCCCGTACGCTTCGCCGAAGAGCGACGAATGGTGGCACGGCAGAGAGGCGGGCGCGACCATGGCGCCGCTGCTGCGCGGCAAGACGCGGGCGGAAGCCTTCCTGGATTTCCACGTGAAGTTGAACAATTGGCTCAAGCGGCGCGGCGTCCGCCTGCTGATTTATCATGACATGCTTACCCCCTACCACAACGGCAAGCGGTTCGACGTGTACAAGACGATCGACCGGTTCCCGAAAGACATCATCATTCAGCACTGGGGCAGTCATGACGTGGACAAGGATATCGACTACTTCCGCAAGTACGGGTTCGAAGTCTGGATCAACGCGACCGGCGAAATGCGCCTGAGCGACCGGGCCAGGAAGCAAGTCGGCGGTTTCGGGAAAGGCCTCTATTCCTTCGGGAACCTCACGAGCCCGCTGAAAGGCCACAACAACGGGTTGTATTCGACGGGGGCGCTCCTGGATGCCGCCGACTATGCCTGGCACATCGCGAGCGGGAAGTGGACGGAGACGGCCTGGCTTATCGCCGCACGGCATATGCTGGCCGTGCGGCCGAATCCGTTCGCCGGTGGGTCCGTGACGCCGTTGGAGCTCGACGCGCGGTTCACTCATGGGTTCAGCGGGTTCCTGACGGAGGTCGAACCGAAGAAATACGGCGGGCGTGACCGGCCGGTCGCGATCGACTCGGGCGTGAAGGAGATCGGCTTCATCCCCATGCGGCTGGCGGGCGAGCCGGGCAGGAACTGCATCATCCTGCGCGAAGGCGACGCGCCGGTCGAGATCCCCGTCGACGCCAGGTTCTCGGCTCTGAGCTTCCTGCATACCGGCTACATTAACGATCCACAGGACGAACGCGCGGCCGGCGGGAAGTGCCGGGAATGGATGTATGGCTGGCCGAGCGGAGACTACATCGTCCGTTACGCGGACGGCACGGCGGAATCGCTCCCGATCCGGCTGGGCATGAACATCAAGCGCTTCGATTGCCACTCGGAGCGCCGCGCAACGAACGAGAACCGGTACGTCCTGGCACTCGACGACGCGAACGGCGATCCGATCCATCTCTACCAGTGGGAGTGGGCGAACCCGCACCCGGAGAAGCAGATTGCCAGTATCATCGCGAAGCACGACAATCGACTCGATGTTTCGCTGATCCTGTTTGCCGTCTCCGGGCGCGGCGTGTGGCAGGGACCGTAGCCGGCTATGGCCGCGTGCGAGCTCCCCGCGAGCCGCCCGACAAGATCTGGCGGCGCTTCCGACTTCGAGGCGTGGCTTGCCTGCTGGACAGCCGGCAGAACGGGCCAACCCGCATTGTGTGCCTCTGCCCCGGCCCTGATAACCTGCCTGCCACCTCGCTTGAGAACGACCGTTCTGTCGGCGTACTTCGTTTTCCCAGTCACAAAAACAGACCACCCGCATACGTACTGCTGAGTGTTGCTGCGCGGGGAGCCCTTAGACGGCGCGCTGCCGTGGTTCTCATGCCCTCGGCGATGGAATCGTTCAGTCAGATCAAAGGAGTCCGGAATGAACGTGAGCCTAATGCCCGGAATCGAAAACTCTTCTTCTCGTTTTCTCAAATATGCTTTCTCATTCCTGAGACGCCCGACGCAAGAAAAAGGCGGCACGAGCGCGGGTACGCCATATGTGGTAGGTATGACACGGGAAATGCGGCCGAGCAGGGGTCGGGGGCGCCTCTTTGGGGTTGGCACGGTTTATGCTCCGATCAGTAGGCGGACGCGGGAACTGACAGCGGCTCGCGCCGCCCGAGAAATCAAAACGAGGCACGGCATGCCCGCAAGACTTGTATCGTACGTTGGACTGATGGCGATCGTCGCCCTGGCGTTTTCTTCTTCCGCGGGCGCGGAGACGCTGGTCGCCCGGGGCGCCACCTGGCGTTACGCCAAGGGCACCGGCGAGGCATCGGAGCCCCGGAGTGCGTGGCGAGAAGCCGACTACGCCGATTCCGCGTGGTCCAGCGGCCGGGCGCCTCTGGGCTACGGCGGCTCGGGCGTCAACACCACATTCGGCGACATGCAAAACAGCTATTCGAGCTTCTTTCTGCGCCGCGAGTTCTCGGTTTCCAGCCTGGACGCGGACACGCGCCTGCGCGCCGCGGCGGACTATGACGACGGATTCGTCATGTGGATCAACGGCGAGCGGGTCTGGGACAAAGGCGAGCCGGACGGCGAGCCGCTGTACAACTCGCTGGCCGGCGGATATGTCGGGGCGACCGGCGTCTACGAGACCAACGAGATCGCGGACCCCGGCGACTTCCTCGAGCCCGGCGTCAATGTCATAGCCGTCCAGGTGTTCAACAGCTCGATCGGGAGCGGGGACTGCCGGTTCGACCTGGAACTGAGCACCTTCCGGCGCGTGGCCGACACGACGTTCAGCACGGACCGCGGGTTCTTCGACGCGCCGCTCGATCTGACGATCTCGACGGCGACGCCGGGCGCGACGATCCGGTACACGACCGACGGCAGGCCGCCCTCCGCCACGTTGGGCACGGCGGCGGGCACGAACGCGGTGCTCCGCATCACGCGGACCACGTGCCTGCGCGCGGCGGCCTTCAAGAGCGGGTACGAGCCCACGAATGTCGACACGCACACCTACCTGTTCCTGGCCGACGTGCTGCAGCAGTCGAAGATGCAGCCGGACGTCGTGAACGATCCCCGTTACGCGGGCACGATCGTCAACGACCTTCAGGTCGTTCCGTCCCTGTGCATCGCGGGCGACCCCGCGAAGGTGCAATCGGACGCGACCTTCCTGCAGAGCGAGGAGTTTCCCGTTTCAATCGAGTTGCTTTGCCCGGACCCCGCGCAGGAGGGGTTCGCCGTCAATTGCGGGTTCCGGTACGGGGGCTGTGGCGACAGCACGTCGCAGGGCTGGAGATACAAAGTGCAGTACAACCTGTTCTTCAAGACGGAATACGGCCCGGGCAAGCTGGACTATCCGCTTTTCGGCGAGGACTACGAGCTGAAGGAGTTCGACAACATCCGGCTGCGTTCGGAGGGGAACGATTGCTGGAACGAGTGGATCGAGGCCGACGTCGTCCGGCGCGCGCAGTACGCCCGGGACGAGTTCGGGCGCCGGACCCAGGCGGAGATGGGTTACGTCGGCGTGCGCGGCACGCGCGTGCACCTGTACATCAACGGCTCCTACCGCGGCCTGTACAACCCGTGCGAGAAACCCAGCGAGACGTACATGGCGGCGCATTTCGGGGGCGAGCCGGACGACTATGACGTGATCAAGCAGCGCTACCAGGTCGTCGGCGGCGACCTGACGGCCTGGAACGCGATGCTCAACTTCGCCGCGAACAACAACCTGGCGGTGGACGCCAACTACCAGGCCATGTTCGAGCACTTGGATATCCCGCGGTTCATCGATTACAACATCATCCAGATCTGGGGGCCGAACATGGACTGGTCCACCCCCACCCGCCCCGTCGCCGGCAACAACTGGCGGGCCGGCCGCAAGAGCCGCAACCGCCAGCCGGGCGATCCGCAGTGGCAGTTCTTCATCTGGGACTACGAGGTAACGATGGAGATGTATCCGGGTTGCGCGCTGAACACGAACATGGCGATGACCGGCAGCACCGGCGACCTGCACAAGCACCTGAAGAACAACCCGGACTATGCCACGTCGTTCGGCGACCATGTGTACCGCGCCTTCTACAACGACGGTGTGCTCACTCCCGCCGCCTGCACCACGCGTTACGCTCGGGTCTGCGACGAGATTGACCGGGCCGTCGTTCCGGAATCCGCGCGCTGGGGTTGGCACCCGTCCTACACCGACCCTCTCACGCGCGACGACCATTGGCTGCCCATGAAGAACCACCTGCTCGCCGACTGGTTCCCCTACCGCACGGACATCGTGCTCGGCCAACTGCGCGCGCAGGGCTTGTACCCCACGCTGACGCCCCCCGCGTTCCACCAGCACGGCGGCGCGGTCGCGAGCGGGTTCCGGCTGACGATGTCGAACCCGAACGGGACCGGCCAGATCTACTACACGCTGGACGGGTCGGACCCGCGCGTGT
>JAFGHX010000406.1 GCA_016929905.1 Kiritimatiellia bacterium | reverse complement strand
CTTCCACCCTTCCACTCTTCCACCCTTCCACTCTTCCACCCTTCCACTCTTCCACCCTTCCACTCTTCCACCCTTCCACTCTTCCCCCCTTCCGTTCTTTCCTGCCTTCTTCCATTTCCCTCTTGACACCGCGGCTCATTTCTGGATAATTTCCAGTATTACACCGGGACGAGCCGGCGTCAAGTGAGAAAAGGAGGGATGGACGATGCAGACGATGACGGAGCGACTGGCGATTGACGGGGGGCGGCCGCACATCACGGAGGCGTTCCCGATGTGGCCGGCGTTTGACGAGAAGAACCTGACGGACGTGCTGGAGCCGCTGCGGAGCGGGAAGGTGAACTACTGGACGGGCAAGAAGGGGCAGGCGTTCGAGCGGGCGTGGGCGGCGTACTGCGGGGCGGGGTTCTGCGTCACGACGAGTAACGGCACCTCCGCCCTGCACACGGCGCTGGGCGCGCTGGGCATCGGGCCGGGCGACGAGGTGATCTGCCCGTCCTACACGTTCATTGCCTCTTCGATGTGCGTGGCGCAGGCGGGCGCCATTCCGGTCTTCGCGGACGTGAACCGAGAGGACCACATGATCAGCGCGGCGGACATCGCGCGCAAGATCACGGACCGCACGAAGGCGATCGTGGTGGTGCATCTCTACGGTATCGTGGCGGACATGGATCCCATTCTGGCCATCGCGCGCCGGCACGGGCTGAAGGTTATCGAGGACTGCGCGCAGGCGCACGGGGGCATGTACAAGGGCCGGAAGGTCGGGACGATCGGGGATGCGGGCTGCTTCAGTTTCTGCCAGAGCAAGCACTTCACCACGGGCGGCGAGGGCGGCGCGGTGGTGACCGACGACGAGGACCTGGCGTGGGAATGCCGTTCGTTCCGGGATCACGGCTACGACGTGCGCGCACGTTTAAACTTGCTTGAGGCCGAAGGCAAGCTACCATACATCCACCGGCGGATCGGGTTCAACTACCGGATGACGGAGATCCAGTCGATCATCGGCCTGAACGAGTTGGCTCGGTTCGAGAGCTGGAATCTGCCGGCGCGGCGGCGCAACGGGCGCATCGTAATCGATGGCCTGCGTGAGCGGGCCGACGTGCTGTACACGCCGGTCGACACGCCGGAACGGCGGAACGCGTTCTGGTGGGCGCCAGTGGTCCTGGACATCGACGCGTTTTCGGCCGACACGAAGCAGATCCTGGCGGCGATGGCGGCTGAAGGGGTCCCCATGTACGGGATCCAGTGGCCGGAATCGTATCGGGAGGAAGCGTACGTGGGGCATCGCGGGTTCGGCCGGCACAACTTCCCGTTCGAATCGCGGGAGTACACCAACCCGGACTCGGTGCGCTACGATGCGGTCGCCTGCCCCAACGCGCGGTGGCTGCGTGACCGCACGGTGTGCTTCTTCGTCCATCCGGTCTACCCGGCCGAGTTGATGACGAAGAGCATCGAGGCGTTCGGCAAGGTCCTGGACGCGTACCGGCACGTGTGAGCGGAGGAAGAGCGGCCCGCGGCGGGTTGCGGGCAGAAAACACGGGCAAGCCGCCAAGCTTCAGGCAGCAGAACATGCAACAGCCTGCACAGGGCATACGGCACGAGGACATGCGGCGGAACAACCGGCGCGCGGCGATGCGGCTGCTGCTGCGGCACGGGGTTCTGAGCAAGTCACAGATCGCGCGGCTGGCGGGGTTCGACCCGAAGACCGCGGGCAACGTGATCACCGAACTCGCCCAGCTCGGTTGGGTGAAGCTGTGCGGCGCGCTCGAGTCCAAGGGCCGGGGCCGAAAGGGGGTCGGCGTCGAACTGGCGGCCGACCGGCCCTGGGCGGTCGGCCTGTCGGTCGAGCCGGAACGCGTGGTCGGCCTGCGGGTCGGGTTGACGGGCAAGATCCTGGCGCGCGAGACGAAGCGGCTGAAAGGGAACGACTCCGCGCAGACGCTTGAAGAGACGGTGTTGGATTTTGCCCGGCGGCTTGCGCGCGGCGCGGCGCGCCGTTCCTGCCTGGGGCTGGGCGTTGTGGCGCCCGGCATCCTCTCGGAAGACGGCCGCCGCTGGCTGCGTTCCGTGCCGCTGCCCCAACTGGTCGAGGCGTCCATCCACGCGTCGCTCTCGGGTGCGGTGCGAGCCGTACCGGTGCGGTGCGAGGACGCCAGCCGCGGCCGGGCCGTCTGCGAAGCCTGTTTCGGGGCGCGGCAGCGCGACTTCGTGGTGATCGACATGGGCAAAGGCATCGGAGCCGGTTTCTTCCTCAACGGCCGGCTCATCCGCGGTGTGCGCGGCGCCTCCGGCGAAATCGGCCATTTCGTGGTCGAGCCCGGGAAGGGGCGGCGCTGCGGCTGCGGGAATGTCGGCTGCCTGGAAACGATCGCCGGCTACGATGCGATCGCGGCCGACTACCGAGCCCGCGCCGCGAAACCGGGCGGGAAGGGACCCGCCCGCGCGACGATCGAGACGGTCCTGCGCGCCGCGCAGGAGGGCGACGCGGCGGCGCGCGCCGTGCTGCAGGGCGCCGCACAGGTCGTCGGCCGGGTGGTGGCGAACGTGGTGAATCTGCTCGACGTCTCCGTCTACCTGCACGGCGCCCTCTGCCGGCAAAGCGAGCTGTTCGTCGACACCGTCCGCGAGACGGCCGGGCGGCACACCATCGCGACGAACAAGCCCATCGTCCAGCTCGGCGCCTTCGGCGACGACGCCGCCGCGCTGGGCGCCGCCGCGCTGATGATGGAAGAATACCTCCTGTGACCGAGCCGATCCATGAAGGGTGGTGACTGTATGAGCGCGTCGGCGCCATCTCATCGCAGAGGCCGACTCGCGGGCGGACTATTGACGCGGCCGTTGCCGCCCCTTACACTCACTCCAACCCGATAAGTCCAATACCCCCCGTAGACGCTCAGGCCGCAGACCGCTTCTTATCCCTCAACCCAGCCTACGGAGGAGGCGCATGCCAGCAAGATCTCGCGCGCTGTACGCGCTCGCTGTCGGTCTCGCATTCCCGGCCTTACGCCCATTGCCCGCGTTTGGCGGGATCGACCGGTTCCTTCCGCGCCAGGGCGGAACGACCGAAATCTGGCGCATCACGCACGACGTGACCATGCGCGACTGGGCGGACTACCACAACGTCAACTGCTGGAGCCCGGACGGGCGCTACATCGGTTACGAGCATTACGAGCCGTACGGCGGGGAGGCAGCCGGCGAAGTCCACATCTATGACCTGCACGAGGACAAGGACGTCGCCGTCGAGGCCGGCAGCCATGCACGCTGGGCGAACCGGCACAACTGGCTGTTCTACACGCGGCGGCCGCCGGCAGGCGAGCCCGGCGGCGACCGACGCAGGCAGGTGATGTGGCTCGACATCGACGCGTCAAGACGGGTTCGCGTCGCGACCGGCCCCACGATGATCGGTTCGGTGAGCGGCGACGACCGCTGGCTGCTTGGCGCCAACCGTCGCGCCGGACTGCGCGTCGCTGTGGGCGCCGGCTCCGTCCCGATCCCCATCGAAGGCGCGACCGGCATCCAATGGATCGCCAACCCGGTCCACCCGGTCGTCTTCTGGCGCGAAGACCACCGCGACGCGAGCGGCAACGACCTGCCCTTTGCGCCGACCCGGCTGTGGTGCGATCTCGAAGGCCACAACATCGTAACCGCCTCGCCCATGCTTCAGCGCTGCCACCAGTCCTGGTCCGGCGACGGCACCTACCACCTGCACGGCGGCCAGCCCATGAGCGGGCGGCGCTGGAACGAGCCGTTCCCCAGCAACCTCCATTTTCTCTCCGTGATCGGGTGCGGGGACGTCAGCCCCTGCGGGCGCAGCGGCCGCTGGATCTGCGGCAGCTCCAACTGGGGCGCGCTCCAGATCGCCGACTTGTGGTCGGGCGACGGCTACAACTACCTGGACCACGCGCTTTCCTGGATCCACGACTCGGACTCGTACAGCTACTGTGCCGGCTCCGCCCTGGAGGACAATGACTCCAAAGGCAGTCCGGACGGCACCAAGATCGCGTTCGTCACGAACTACGATCTGAAAGACGGCCCCATCACGCGCGTGACCGAAACGCTGCCCGGCGCTTCGCGCGAACGCCTGGTGGTTGAGTCCACGGACGGTTTCCCCGCGAGCGGAAGCCTGTCGGTTCGCCATGAAGTGGTCGGTTATGCGAGCAAGACGACAACCACCTTCGAGAGACTGGTCCGGGGCCTGCATGGAACGACTCCGTGGCAGTTCGAGAACCTCACCCGGGAACGGAGCCGGCAGTTCAGGGAGCGTCCGCCCGACATCGGCAAAGGCACGCTGATCACGTCGTTCGATGCCCGCTGCATTCCGCAACCGTTGAGGGCGGACCGTCCCCTGCCCCGCAAGTTCAGAAGCGAGCGGTTCAAAGGCGACCCGAACTCGCCGCTGGTCTGGCAGACCCGAACGGATCTGCATGCGGCCGTGGTTCGGCGGCCGGATCCGCCGCACCTGCGGATGGCGGGTGAGACGGCCGAGTTGATTCCGGGCGAGAACCACCGGGAGACGTTCGGGTATCACATCTTCAGGGACGGCAACAGGATCACCGCCTCGGCGCTGCGGCCGGGCGCCGTCTTGACGCTGCCCGGGGCGGCGGCCTACACGGCCTGCGCCGTGGAGTGGTCCGGGCTGGAGAGCGAACCGAGTGCCCCCCTCATGGTCGCGGCGCGAACAGAACTCCGGACGCTGCATGAACAGCCGGCCGGCTTCTCCTGGACGCGCGACCGGTGGCTGGTCTCGGGAACGGAGGTTTCCGAGCAGGCCGCCCGACAGGCCGATGCGGCCGTTCGTGAGATCGTGCACCGAGTCGAGGGCGTCCTGCACCGCGAATGGTACGAACGCGGCGTGATCGTACGCCGGCACGATCTGGGCCGCGAGAAGAAGGCTGTCCGCCGCCTATTCTACGAAAGCGGCCGCCTTGCCAGGCGGGAGTACCACACCGTGAGCGGAGAGCACGCCAGCACTGAACTGTTCGATGCAGACGGCTACATCACCGAAGCGATCCTCTATCGCACCCAGAACGGGCAGCGTCGGGAATACAGCCACATCTGGTACCGGGCGGGCATGCCCGTCAAGCTCGTCGGCCGCGGCGGCCGCTCCGAATCGCCGCGGGGCCCCGGCACCTACGAGAAGGACGGCGAGACGTGGGTGAAGCGGGACTGACCGCAACGCGAACCTGCGCTTGACGTCACGGCGGATGCCGGCGTATCCTACGAGTCGAAACAGACACTCACGTTCCGAAACGGTTGCATCGCAGGAGCGACATGGTGCGGAGCCCCTACCTCCCCACACACGTCAGGATCGTGGCATGGCTCTTTGTCGCCATCGGCCTGCTCAGTCTCGCCCAGTTCTTCCTGTTGCTCCGGCGCTCGATCGCCACCTGGCCGATCGGCGCGCTGGGCCTCTTCATCGGGTGGGGCCTGCTGGCGGGCCGCAACGGATGGCGGATAGCCGCCCTCGTCTGGCTCTGGGCCGGCATCGTGACGCTGCCCGTCCAACTGATCGCCGTGATCTTCTGGCCCGGCGTTATCGCGTTCCGGTTCCTCGGGCAGACGCTCGCCTACCTCGAGAAGCCCGCCGCAGGCCTGTTCACGGTGCTCGGCTTCCTGCTCTGCCTCTGGCAGTATGCCGTCCTCACCTGCCGCCCCGTCCGCCGGCGCTACGAGGGCCGGTTCGTCACGCACCGCATGTGGGCACCGGACGGCGGATGAGTGAGAACGAACTGAATCTCCAGCCCCATACGTACGACGCAGGACCGATGCCCCTGATGCCGGTTGCACCCCGGCCGAATCGTGAACCTGGATGTCGAAGACGTGTTCAGCGGAGGCGATTTGCGCCTGAGGCAGATGTTTCGCGAAAAGTTGGACGCTTACGTGCGGGAGGAATCGCTGTGAAGGCCGGCAACAAGGAGGCCGGGAACTGAGCGTGGCGCCGAACGCAACACATTCCACCAGGCAACAACCGCGCCATCTGCGCCGGCTCGCGATGCTGATCGGGTTCCTGTGCGGGCTCCGTCGTGAGCAGCCCCGCCAACTCGCTTGACCGCTCCCCCCTGTCAGGCCTATTCTAGGCGCAGCTACGAGAAACCCGAACTGACGGGAACCGACGCCATGACAGACACCCCGTTCGAACGGATTGCCGTGCTGGACAACGAGTTCCAAGCCCAGGTCCTTGAAGGGATGCTGGCGGAACGCGAGATTCCGCACAGAATCCGCAGCTATCACGACTCGGTGCTCGACGGCCTGTTCCAGGGCGCCAAGGGCTGGGGCCACGTGGAAGCCCCGGCCGAGTATGCGGAGGAGATCCGCGCGTTGCTGGAGGCACTCATACGGGAAAGCCCTGACGCCCAGCCGGAAGATGACCCCCAGTCGTGAAGCCGGGCGGCCGTTGCCCGACAGGAGGCGCAGCCCCGTTCTGTACGCGACCGTGATCATCCTGTCCCTCGCCCTCTTCTACTATCTGTATAGAGTGCCGCTCTATCTGCCCGGGTCACGCTGGTTCCGAGGACGGGGGCGGCGGTGAGGGGAGACGGCTGGGACTGTTCCGGAATACGGGAGTTCTGCGGCACAAGAAGAACCGGAATGAACGTCGAACATCGAACGTCGAAATCACCGGAAAATGCGGGACAGATCGGACGCACGAGTGGCCCCGTTCAGAGTTCGATGTTCAGTGTTCGATGTTCGATGTTCGGTCCGAACCCAACGGCTGGGCTTGGCAAGCAAGACGATGACTGTGAGCGCAGAACAGAAGCCTGGAGGCGACGGGGGTACCCGCGCCTCAGGCTGACGTTCGGCAACGACAACTTGACTCGAAATCTGATCCGGAAGAAACTTGCTCGAGAACTTACTCGCGAACTGGTCTCGAAATGCGGCAACGGACCGCCCAAGAATGAACGACCGGCCAAGTTGCGGAGCAAGTTCCCGACGAAGTTCTTGTGCAATTCGAGAGACGCTGACTGAAGATTCGAGCAAGTTCTCGAGAAAGTTCTCGAGCAAGGTGGGAGAGAAGAGTAATTGCCGAACCAGCCGGTGGAGGTGACGTCTCGGTATTGAATCTTCAGCCGGAATGATGTAAACAGTCGGGGTGCGAACGATCGCGTTCGCACCCTTGCCGTCGCAGACGGCATGAGACCGGCGAAGAGACGCAAAACGGATCGGAGACTGAAAAGGAGGCTGCCATGCCAAGAACGCTGGTTCTCGCGACGCTGCTGACACTGCCCGTACTGGCCGCCCCGCCCGCACAGGCCATGCAGGAGTTGACCGTGGAACTGAAGGTGCCGGACAGCGCCTGGACGGTGGAGATCAAGGAGGTGTTTCGCGTGGGCGACGAGCTGTGGGTCATCTCCAAGGTTGAGCGGGACGCCAGGGCCGTCGGCGCCGCGGTCATCACGACGATCTCCAGCACGCTGAACGTGCGGGCCTCCGGATTGCCCGTGAAGCATTTCGTGCTGGGCAAAACCTGGAGCTGGGAGAATGCGGAACCCTACACGTTTCTGAAGGATCGCGAAGCGCTGGACAAGCAGCTCGAAAAGGCCAGTCCACTGTACATGAAGGGCGACGCCGGCACAGTGCCCGCACCCGCACCCGCGTCCCGGCCCCGTCAGCCGCCGCCCAAACCGCGCCCGCTCAACCTGACGGGCGTCTGGAAGACGGCGAACGGCGACCAGACGGCCTACATGCGGCAGCTCGGGATCGACCTCTACGTCCTGATCGAAGACGGGCGTTCCCGCGCCATCGCCGTCGCGACCGTCATCGGCCATACCATCAGCATCGCCTGTCTGAGCGACGTGCCGACCTCGGGGACCCGGAACTACACCAACAAGGGCGAAGGCTCCGTATCGCTCGACGGTACGGCCGTCAGTTGGTCCGACGGCCCCCTCGACGGAAAAGTCTGGAAGAAGACTGCCGACTGGTGAACGAACGACGCGGAAGGGCGCGGAAGGGCGGCGGGATGGAAGGCGGGCTCGTTCCCGCCACCCGGCGATCCTGCGTTGTGCCACAGCTTGCCTGCGTCCGCGCGGCTCACACCCTGGACCGGCCTTGACCCTGTTGTGTGCGCCCGCGACGCTCGGGAGAAACTGCGCCGATGCCGGCCGAGGACGTCATGCCGTTTGTCGAGGGGGCCGCCGCCATCTTCGGGCTGATCTGTGTGCGGCTGTTCATAAGGCAGCACATCTGGTGCTGGCCCACCGGCCTGGTGCAGGTGCTCCTGTATATCGCCGTCTTCTATCACGCGAAGCTGTACTCCGATCTCATCCTGCACGTGATCTACGTCATCATGCAGCTCTACGGCTGGTACAACTGGCTGCACGGCGGGCGGGCCCGTTCTGAGCTGCGGGTGACCACACTGTCTGTGCCCCGGCTCGGCGCCTGGGTCGGGGTCGGCCTGCTCGGCACGGCGCTCTGGGGCTGGCCGATGTCGCTGATCGGCGCCGCCGCTCCCTACCCCGACGCCTTCACAACGGTGATGAGCCTGATCGCTCAGTGGCTGCTCACGCGCAAGAAGCTCGAATCGTGGGGGTTCTGGATCGCCGTAGATGTCGTTGCGATCGGCGTGTACCTCTACAAGGGGCTCCACATGACCGCCGGTCTCTATGCCGTGTTCCTCGTCCTCGCCGTCAACGGCTTGATCGAGTGGCGCCGGGCATGTGCCGGCGAACAGGTGCGCGCCGAGCTGCCGGCCGGAACGTCGCGCCGCCGGGCCGGAGAGCCGTACCCGGCTCTTCGGCTTCGCACCGGGCGCATAACGGACTGAAAGCGGGGACGATGACGGCAACGAAGACAGGCCTGACGCTGGGCAAGTTCGCTCCGCTGCACAAGGGGCACCAGCTCGTGATCGAGACGGCGCTGGCCGAAATGGACGAGGTGCTCGTACTCGTCTACGACGCGCCCGAACTCGCCCGCTGCCCGCTCGCCGTGCGCGCACAATGGATACGCGATCTGTATCCGAACGCCGACGTGCTCGAAGGCCGGCACGGGCCGACCCAGACGGGCGACACGCCGGAGATCAAGCGCATTCAGGAGGACTACGTCCTGGGCCTGTTGAACGGAAGAAGGATCACCCACTTCTACTCGAGCGAGTTCTACGGTGAACACATGAGCCGGGCGCTCCAGGCCGAGAACCGGCTGGTCGACCCCGACCGCCGGCAGGTCCCGGTCTCGGCAACGGCCATACGCGCGGATCCCTACCGCCACCGGCACTTCATGCATCCGCGCGTGTACCGCGACCTGGTCACACACGTCGTCTTCCTGGGCGCGCCGTCCACGGGCAAGACCACGCTCGCGCAGCGCATGGCGGAGGAGTACGGCACCGTCTGGATGCCCGAATACGGGCGCGAGTACTGGGACGCACACCAGGTCAACCGCCGGCTGACCCTCGAGCAACTCGTCGACATCGCCGAAGGCCACCTGCAGCGTGAGGAGCAACTGCTGCACGAAGCGAACGGCTATCTGTTCACCGACACCAACGCGGTGACCACCTACCTGTTCTCGCTCTATTACCACGGCCGGGCCGCGCCACGACTCGTCGAACTGGCCAACAGCGCCGCGACGCGCTACGATATCGCCTTTCTGTGCGATACGGATATCCCGTACGACGACACGTGGGACCGGTCGGGCGATCAGAACCGGCAGGAGTTCCAGGACGCGATCGTGGCCGACCTGCGCGCGCGCGGCATCCCGTTCGTCGTACTGAGCGGCCCGCTCGAAGGAAGGATACAACAGGTGAAGGCCGCGCTCGGGTCATTCCGAAAGCATGCGCCGAGCCAACCGTGAACGCCATGAGCCATTCCAGCGAACTCCGAATCCGACCGGCGACGCCCGACGACGTCCCGCTCATCCTCGCGTTCATCCGCCAGATCGCGGAATTCGAAAAGCTCTCGCACCGGGTGACGGCGACGGAGGAGGATCTGCGCGAGTCGCTGTTCGGTGCCAACCCGGGCGCCGAAGTCCTGCTCGCCTTCGCGGGCGACGCGCCCGCCGCCTATGCGGTCTTCTTCCACTCGTTCTCGACTTTCCTCGGCAAGCGCGGCATCTGGATCGAAGACATCTTCGTGAAGCCGGAGTTCCGCCGCCGCGGGATCGGCGAGGCCTTGCTCACGCATATTGCCGCGCTCGCCAACGCACGCCACTGCGGCCGGCTGGAGTGGACCGTGCTGGACTGGAACACGAACGCCATCGCGTTCTACAAGGCGCTCGGCGCCGACGTGCTGCCCGACTGGAAGATCTGCCGGATGACCGGCCCGGCGCTGCGGGCGCTGGCGAAACGGAAGCCCGAATAGCGAGCCGTGGCGAACGGGAAGAGGGGAAGACTGGAAGGTTGGAAGATGGGAAGATGGGAGGGTTGCATGGTTCACGACAACGTCGAACTGCATAACGTAGAGGAAGTGCAGGCGATCGAAGGGGTGGAAGGCGTGCGGCTGCAGCGCGTGCCGGAGGCCGTTCGCCTGAAGCTGAACCCGAGCGCGCAACAGAAGATGCTGAGTCCGGCCTGCGCCGAGATCCGGTTCGTCGCCGGGAAGACGCCTGCACGCGTCACGCTTGTCTCGCCGGGCGATGCGACCCACGCCACGGTCTTTCACGGGATGTTCCAGGCCGATTCCTTCACCATCCGCCGGGAGAACCAGACGCTGCAGCTCAGCGTGCCGGAACGGCTCCAGAAGCTGGACGCCGCGTACTACGCGGACATGCCGTTCCCGCCGTCGGTCTGCCGCATCCTGCTGGGCGGCGGCCCGGTGCACCTGGTGAGCGTGGAGGGTGAGGGCATACGCCCGCCGACCGCGGAGGAATGCCCGCGCCGGCGCTATCTCGCTTACGGCACGTCCATCACGCACGGCGCGGCCGCCACCGCGCCGTACCTGTGCTATGCGGCTCAGACCGCCAGGCGGCTGAATGCCGACCTCATCAACCTGGGCTCCGGCGGCTCCGCCTGGTGCGAGCCCGAGCTGGCCGACTATATCGCCGCGCGGCCGGATTGGGATTTCGCGACGCTCGCCCTTTCGGTCAACATGATCGGCGCCGGCTTCACGCTGGAGCAGTTCCATGAACGCGTCGCCTATATGGTGAACACGGTCGCCGGCTCCAACACGAACCGGCCCGTCGCCTGCATCACGATCTTCCCCCACTTCCGCGACTTCGGGAAGGCGTTCGAAGACACGGTGAAAACGGGGCGGTCAGAGGAATTCCGCCAGAAGCTGCGCGACGCCGTCGCCGGCTGCCCGCACCCGAACGTGCATCTCATCGAAGGGACGGAAATCCTGACGGAGATCGGCGGGCTGAAGCCCGATCTGATACACCCGGCCGACAACGGCATGATCGCGATGGGCGAGCACCTCGCCCGGCGGCTGGCGCGCATCGTCTGAGACAGTAGAAGCGGCGTCCCGCCGCTTCCCCGGGCCGCGGGCCCGGCCGGCCGGCCACACGTCGTGCCGCGGCCCGCGCGCCTACGCCGAGCGGCGCAGGCGCGTCTTGTAGGCATCCAACAGGCTGCCCTCGCGCCGCCACATCTCCTCGAACATCCGGCGCGCCTGCTTCAGGGTCAACACGGCGCCGACGCTCGGATCCAGGAGCACGGCATGATACGCCGCGTTGCGGTCCCGTTCGAGGATCGCCTTCACCGTGAGTTCCTGCACCGCGACGTTCGCGCGGCACATCGCCGCGCACGGCGGCGGCAGGTCGCCGACCTGGCACGGGTGCACGCCTTCGCGGTCCGTCAGGCACGGCACCTCCACGCAGCAGCCCGCCGGCAGGTTCGAGATCAGCCCGTGGTTGAGCACATTGCCGTTGAACCGCATCGGCGCGTTCGTCACAACGGCTTCCATGATGCCCGAGGCATATTCGTGCGAACGATGCAGGGCAATGCTCTCGGCCTGCGAGGCCTTCACGCCCATGTCTTCGAACCAGGCCTGCCGCCGCTCTTTCACGCCCTTGGTCGTCTTCACAAACGACTGCATCACGTCCTGCTCATGCTGGTACCACGGCACGTATTCGCTCATGTGCCGGCTGCTTTCCGTGACGAAATAGCCGAACTCCTGCATGATTTCGAACCGGATCGGCTGCCGGGCGAAAATCTCCGGCTTCTTGGCCGCCTTGAAAATGAGCGGATAGGCGTCCTTGCCCTTGTGCGTATATTTGAGCACCCAGGCCATGTGGTTGATGCCGGCTACCCAGTAGCCGACCTCCGGGTACGGCACGCCGATGCAGTCGGCCAGGAACTTCGAGGTGCCCTGCACGCTGTGACACAAACCGACGGCCGGCACGCCCGCACGCGCGTTCAGCACCCAGGTCAGAATCGCCATCGGATTCGTGTAGTTCAAAATCATCGCGTTCGGCGCCAGCCGGCTGATGTCCTCGGCCATCGCCAACAGCTCCGGCCCCGTGCGCAACGCGCGGAATACGCCGCCCGCGCCTACCGTGTCGCCCACCGTCTGGGTGATCCCGTACTTCTTCGGAATGCCCATCTCAAACTCGTACGGCTTGCCGTAGTACGCCGGGCCGCCGATCGACACCGCGATCACCACGAAGTCCGCGTCCCTCAGAACCTCCTTGCGGTCCGTACTCGCCGTCACCGCCGCCGGCAGCTTGTTGCCGTCGATCACCTTCTGTACGTACGCCTGGACCGTCTCCAGCTTCTTTGCGTCGATGTCGCACAACGCAATCGTGCTGGCCTGCAGCGGCTCTCGCGAGAGAATGTCTACCGACAGCCGACTGCCAAACCCGCTACCCGCCCCGATGATGACTGCCTTCATGGCCTTCCTCCTGTCTTGCCGTAAGACTGTGGGACCGTGGGACCGTGGGACCGTGGGACCGTGGGACCGTGGGACCGTGGGACCGTAGGACCGTGGGACCGTGGGACCGTGGGACCGTGGGACCGT
>JAFGHX010000405.1 GCA_016929905.1 Kiritimatiellia bacterium | reverse complement strand
TCGGGTATTGCCCCCTCCCGCGCGCCTTGCCCAGCGCCAAAATCGCCTCGGCTAACGTTAGCGTATTTACGAAAGGCAGTACTTAGCTTCGCCGCCGCATCATGCGTATCTTGTCATCTTTCTCCGACCATGCCAAGCCACTGTCTCACCTCGGAACAGCCAGAAGCATGGCGTCCAACAAGCGTCTTCCTTCGCTGCCCATAGGATACAGCCCCGACAAAGCATTGGCCAGCCTGAGGAAATCAGGCCCCCGATCCTGCTCCGCCTTGATCGGCACCCGCGTTTGCGCGGTTTCCCAGCGCCAGAGCCTGCGGAAACTGAGCGGGCAGGAGTCCGCCCTCAGTCTTGACGGTGGTGAAGATGTCTTTTCGTCGCGTTTTCATGGGGGCGGAAGGCCCGATACCGGCCGCACGTACAGCCGCCCTGAATTGCATCACAATTGCATTATGGATTACTCCAAACGTATTCCGGCGCAAGTTTCGAAAACGTTGAGAACACGGGCCTTTTCGGGGAATTCGAGGCCGATATTTGCATCAAACTTGCGCCGGACTTGCGCAATAGATCGCCCGCAACACGCATTTGACGTGCAATTCGCGAAGTTGCCGGAATCCGTCATAATCATTCGTCCCACGTCTCTCCGGAAGCGGCCCGATTGCGTGCGGAATTGCGGTGGAATTGCGTGAAACGGGGGCTCCACGCAATTCCGGGGTGCAACCCGCAGCGGGCAGGCCGGAATTGGGTCAAACAAACCGTTCGTGATCCCATCAACGGCTCCATGATCCGATTCTTTCCCACAGGGCGCGACGTCTTGCGCCTTTTCAACTTGTTGATCGTCGTTGGAGCCCCCCTCGATTTCCCTGAGGCGTAGTGAGACCAGCTCAGCGGCAATCGTTGAGCGAATTGGTCAGACAGTGTCTGACCAATTGCAGACGCTTGCGCCTCAGGGTCTTGAAGGAGCGCGGAAAGCGTTTGCCTCATTTCAACAGTAGCCTGACCCCGTATGGATTGGTCAGGCAGCGTCTGACCGATTCCCGCATAGGTCTGGTAGAACTGGCGAAACAGTTTCAGGTTCGTCACGGAGAAGCCTCGTCGACGGATCGCCGACATCCGGTGCGCGAGCTGCTTGAGTAGTCTATCCCCGTACTTCGCCCGGTCGCTGCCATGCTGCTCGAATTCGACGATGTACATCCCAAGCAGCCAGTTACGGATAACCAACGAGCGATCGACGGCTGCCAACCCCCTGATTGCCGGGGCTTTTCACCGCACTGGCGCCGTCGAAGTCTGGGGCCGCGGCACCAACCGCGTCATTGCCGCCTGCAGGGCGCATGGCGCCGCGCCTCCGATCTTCGAGGAGCAGCAGGGGTTCGTCGTCGTGACTTTCCGGGCGGAAATGGTGCCGGGCGCCGGGACCCGGCCAGAGTCGCAGCCAGCGACAAGGCCGGAGTCGGCGACCCAGTTAACGACCCAGTCGACCGACCCAGTGGTTCGGTTGCTGAATCGTCTCGCGCAAGGAGCGATGTTCGCGGGAGAACTGCAGTCTGCTCTCAAGATCAAGCACCGCCCGACCTTCCGAGCGAACTACCTGCACCCAGCCTTGGCCAAGGGGCTGTCCGTGCGGGTCCGGTCGGCGGCTCCGGCATTGCCACGTCGAAACCATTAGAAAGGGGCGTGCACTCGTTTCGTCGCAGACAGCATGCCTGGATCTGAAGACGTTGGATCGAATCGAGAAGCATTCCCAAAACGGCGCTGTCGTCCGCGCACCGGCGCTGCCACACCTACTCGAGGTGCACCTCCAGGCGGTAGAACCGATGCGGTGCGGCGCCTGCGCCGGGATCCTGGACTTCGAGCCGACTGCCCGTCCCGGTCACGACCCCGCTCATCGGCGTTCATCCGTTCGTATCCATCAGATCGGTGTTCCACAACATGCCATAAACGCGGCCGGTGACCGAGTCGAACGACACCTCGCATGCGTCTCCCTGAAACCTGAAACCCGACACCTGAAACCTCGACTCCGGGTCCAGCGGGTTCGTTCCCGCTTTCAGCGGCGCGACCGCGCGCGGATCGCTCCCCGCGATCCACTCCCCGAGGTCGGACATCCCATCCCCGTCCGGATCGCCGGTCAGTGCCATATCTTGCACCAAACCACTGTCGGTCCATTGCTCGCGCCAGATTCCCCATGATCAGGACTTGACACGAAATCCGTGAATACGCTATATTCGTGCAATTTAGCATACAGGAGAAGCGATGTTTGTCGGGCGAGAACACGAAATGGAGTTGTTGAGCGGGCTCTGGCGCAAGGCAGGCCCCTCGCTTGTGATTTGCCGTGGGCGGCGGCGCATCGGCAAGAGTACGCTGATCCAGCAGTTTGCCCGTACGGCGGAGCGCTTTCTCGATCTTCAGGGCTTGGCTCCGGAGAAGACGGACAACGCGGCCCAGATGCGGGCGGTCATACGCCAACTGGCGGACCAAGCGAACGTACCGATGGTGAATTGTGACGACTGGCAGCAGGTCTTCGGACTCATGGACATGGCGATTCGCGAAGGCGAGAAGACCGTGCTGCTTCTGGATGAGATATCCTGGATGGCGGCGCACGACGCGCATTTCGCGGCGAAGTTGAAGGTTGCCTGGGACACGAAATTCAGACGGCACCAGCGTCTTGTGGTCGTACTGTGCGGTTCCGTGACGTCGTGGATTGACAATCACATTCTGAACAACACGGGATTTGTGGGGCGCGTTTCGCTTGATCTTCTTCCGCAGGAACTCCCGCTGCATCATTGTGCGGCGTTTTGGAGAAGGAAGCGCGAACGGGTTTCGTCCATGGAGAAGCTCAAGGTGCTCTCCGTGACGGGTGGGGTTCCGAAATATCTCGAGGAGATCCGGCCTGATCTCTCCGCGGAGGAGAACATCAGGCGCATGTGTTTCTTGCCGGAAGGTCTTCTCTTTCACGAGTTCAGCCACATCTTCGGGAGCATCTTCGACCGCCGCGCTCCGACCTACAAGACGATCGTTGGCGCGCTGGTGGATGGAGCGCTGAGCCTCTCGGAGATCGGCGAGAGGATCGGCTGGGCGCGCAGCGGAACGCTGAGTCGTTATCTGGATGATCTGATGCAGTCCGGCTTCCTGGCCAGGGAGCATGGGTATTCTCCACGAACGACCAGGCAATTGAAGGCCACTCGCTTCCGGTTGAAAGACAACTACCTTCGGTTCTACCTGAAGTTCGTAGAGCCGATGCGTGAGCGGATCGCCTCGGGACTGCTCGTCCGGACGCCGCTGGACAGTTTTCTGAACTGGGATACGATCATCGGGCTGCAGTTCGAGAATCTGGTCCTGAACAACCTGCCGGCACTTCTGGATCGCATGGGGATTGCGGCTGCATCCGTGCTGGCCGCCTCGCCTTACTGGCAGCGCCCGACCAGGCAGCACGGGGGCTGCCAGATCGATCTGCTGATCCAGACGCGCTACGCGCGCTATCCGTGTGAAATCCGTTTCCGCAAGCTGATTGACAGATCCGTGATCGACGAGATGCAACGGAAGCTGAGCAACCTGACGCTTCCTGCGATGGCTTCGGTTCGGCCTGTATTGATCTACGAGGGCGAATTGAGCGGGTCCGTGAGGGACGAAGACTTCTTCGATCACGTGATCGCGTTCAGCCGGTTGCTCACGGCGCCCTGAACCTGAAACCACGGATTGGCGACGAAGGACGGACCGGCACACGCGGCCCCACTCACCGTTGCCTATTCGACAAGCCAGACTCGAACACGGAAGACCAGGTGGGCGGGGGTGCCGGCCACACATTGGACGGTCTGGCCGGCGCTGCTCTATCTCTGCTTCCTACTCCCGTCGCACCTCCAGGCGGTAGAAGCGACGGGATACACTGTCCGCATCCGGATCCGCCCACTGGATCTGAGCTCCGGTCCCGGTCACGACGCCGCTCACCGGCGTCCAGCCGTTCGTATCCGTCAGGTCGTCGTTCCACGACAGGCCATAGACGCGGCCGGTGACCGAGTCGAACGACAACTCCGCTGTGGCGCCCCGCACCCTGAACCCTGAAACCTGAAAGCTGGACCCGGCGTCCAGCGGATTGGTCCCCGCGATCTGTTCGTCCTCGTCGCTCATGCCGTCGTTGTCGTCGTCGGGGTCCGCGTCGTCCGAGATGCCGTCGCCGTCGGTATCCGGCCCGCCCGCCACGAACACGACGTCGCGCAGGTAGTTGGCCGATTCCCAACTGCTCGTCGGCCGTGCGCCCGCGCTCGCCGAATAGACGCCCGCGCTGACGGGATAGGTCAAGTGCATGCCGTTATCGCCAGCACTCGTGAGATCGGAGGGCCTGTACCCGTACAGACAGCCGCTGTCCGTCCCGGTGGACACGGAGACCGTATACGATTCTCCGGCCGTTACCGCGACCGGGGCGGGCAGCTCGAACCGGTGCCAGCCGGCGCCCGAATAGGTGAACGTGTGCGGCCCCGCGAGCAGTGCCCCGTCGCCGTTGCGCCAGAGCCGGGCGCT
>JAFGHX010000404.1 GCA_016929905.1 Kiritimatiellia bacterium | reverse complement strand
GCCGGGCTCATTCCGCCACGGGTATGGCGCGGAAGGCGCCGCCATACAGCATCAGGACCCTGTGTTTCCCGATGCAGACGATCCGCACACCCTGTACCGTCTGTCCTTCGCGCACGACGTTTCCGTTCACCTGCGCCCGGCATTCCTCGTCCGCACAGCGGACGTCACGGACGACGAGGGGCGGCCACGTGCGGACGGGGACGGGCGCGGCCGGCGCGGTGACGGGATCGGGGATCGTCCGCCCCAGGTCGACCATCACGCCCGGGGGCAGTTGGCCGGCTTCGTTCAGGATCTCGACCGCCGATTCGCGATGCAGGCGGGGCGCCTGCAGGGCGAGGGCGAGGCCGGTTTCCCAGCGCGCGAGCGGATCATCCGGCGCGGGATTCGGGAGCGGCTGTTTCTCCCATCGGTTCACGATCATCTCCCGCGCCAGCGCGGGCACCGCCTCGAGGAAGGCGTCCCATAGCTGTTTCTGGAGCCGGTCCTCATCGGCCGGCGGCGTCGGGCCGGTCGAGGGGTGGGCCGGGGCCGGTGCGGCGTCCGAGGCGTTGATGGTCCGCGCGATCGTTCTTCTGTCGAGTACCACGGGGCCCGGCCCCACCAGGGTGACCGCCCCTTCAAGCCGGGCGGCTCGTTCGGGTGTGTGTGCCGCCCCGTGCTGCCCGGTCTCGGCGGGCTGCTTGATTGTTGCGGGGGTCTGCTCCAGTTGGCGGCGCCATTCGGCGATGTTGTGTTCGCGCAACTCTATCTGCCGCTGCATCTCGCGCAGTTGTCGTCCGCCCGTGGATGGGAGGTTGAGTGCCAGTCGCCGGCGAACCTTCAACCTCCGCAACTCGCCTTCCGTCTGGACAATGCGCTGGCGCAGGGCGTCGTGTTCCGGGTTGGGGACGCCGTCCCGGGCGGCTGCGTGAGCTGGCGCGGTGCCCGTCTCGACGGCGAGCGTGTTCAGGTCGACGGCGAGAATGCAATAGTCGTGCGGCGGGACGTGGTGCGCGCCGCCCAGCTCGGCCACGGCAACGAACCGCGAGAAGGGCGGGACCGCGCGCGCCAGCGCCTTGTGCAGGGCCGCAGCGCTGAACTTCCGGTCGAGCGTTTCGCCGACGGAGACGTCCAGCAGGACCAGGCTTCGGGCGGCGTTAGGTGCCGCTTTCAGAGCTAGGGCGCGGCATTCGTCGACGGCATCGCGGAACGCGAGCGGATCCGAAAGGCGAGCCTGGTAGGTGTAGAGCAGGGAGACGAGTGGGAACCCGGCATCAAGGGCATGCTTCGCCTGGCGCAGTGCCGTCTCGACCGGCGTGCGTGCGGACGGGGCCGGGGCAGGTTCGGGCGCGGCTGGCGTTGGTGTCGCGCCCCGTTTCGCGTCGTCGAGAGGAACGCGCGCGTCGGGCGGCGTTGTGGCGGCAGGCCGCCGGCTCTGATTCAGGGCCGCGAGCCGGATCGGCGGCAGCACCCGCTGTTCGCGCATGGCAAGCGGGTCAAGTCGCGTTCTGTATTCCTGGTAGTCGGGATGCGTGATCCGGAGCCGCCAGCCGATCCACGGAAAGACCGCCCGAAACTCGACGGGCGTCGTGCCGCGGTGCATGGCGCCCAACGCCACCGTCGCTCCCGGCGGTTCGCTCTCGATTATGACGGTCGCTTTCGGCACGAGCAGCGCCAGGCCCGCCGCCGTCGCGAACAGGAGCAGCAGGGCCGCCGCAACGATCCGGGTACGCCGCCGTTTCGGCCGCGCGCGGCGCGCGCCCGGTTCGGCCGGCCGCATGCCGACCTTGGCGATGTCGGCTGCCAGTTCCCGCGCCGAGGCGTAGCGGTTGGCCGGTTTCCTCTGCATGCAGCGCCTGACGATCCGGTCCCATTCCGCGTTCACCCCGAAATCGGACGGCGGGCTGTACGCCCCCTCGGGCCGCTCGCCCGACAGCATCTCGTAGAGCATGATGCCCATTGCGTACAGATCGCTGCGCGGCGTGACGGCGCCGCCGACTTTCTGTTCCGGGCTCATGTAGTCGTAGGTGCCCATCACCGCATGCGTGCTGGTGCGTTCGTAGTGGAAGCTTTGGGTCGGAGCGTCCGCCCCGTCTGCGGGTATCGTGGCGCCCGCGCTAAGGCTGTGTTTGATCACGCTGCGGACGTAGTCGTCGCCGAGCACCTTGGCGAGCCCGAAATCCGAGATCTTCGCGTTGCCGTCGGTGTCGAGCAGGATGTTGGCCGGCTTGAGGTCGCGATGCACGATGCCCTCCTGCCGGAACTCGTGCGCGTAGGCAAGCGCGTCGCAGACCTGCAGGGCCACCTCCTTCACGCGCTGTTCGGCCAGCCCGGGCGGGCGGTGCATCTCGTCCCAGAGCGTCAAGGGGCCGCCGTCCGGCCCTTCCACAAAGTCCATCACCAGGAAGTAGCTGCCGGCCTCCTCGCCCATGTAGTCTACGTGCACGATGTGCGGGTGCGCGAGGTCCGCCATCACGCGCGCCTCCATGCGGAAGCGGGAGACGAACAGCGCGCTGTCCGACAGGGCTTTCGGCAACAGTTTCAGCGCGTAGCGCTTGCGCATCAGGACATTCTCGGCGAGGTACACCACGCCCATGCCCCCGCGGCCGAGCAGCTTGACGATGCGGTACTGGCCGATACGGGTGCCGGGTTCCAGCCTGCGTTCCGAGGCGGCGCCCGCGAACGGAATGGCCGGTTGGTCGTCAGCGTTGTGAGCGGCGTCGTTTGCCATGTCGTGTCGACAACTGGTGCGTGTTCCCGTCTGGTGCGCCCAGTATAGCAGCAAGACGCCCGGGTTGTCAGCAAAGACCGCGGCGTGATGGGTGGGGACCGGCCGGGCGCAATGCCACGACAAAGACGCGCGAATGGTAGGACGGGCTTTGCAGCCCGTCCCGCACAACCCTGGGTCCACGGGAACACGGTAGGACGGGCTGGAAGGCCCGTCCCACAGGGAATCGACGGAGCCTACGACGAACTTCGAATCTACAAAGGGAACTCCGGAGGAAGAACTCCGGAGGAGACTCGCCGCGTTCCCGTGGCTAATGCGGGCTTCGCCCGCAACCCAGAGGTCAGAGGTCGGAGATCAGAGGTCAGCGGCTTTTCAGCCAGCATCTCGTTCTGCCTGACCTCTGACTTCTGCCCTCTGACCTCTCAGCACCCGGAAATTTCTTGTTTTTCGTTGCCGTTCTCGGCAACCAAGCCGCTAACGGCGCTCCGGCATCCGTTCGCTCAGCGCGCCGTGCACGGAGCAGCGCGGCTCTTCGCCAATGGCATTGACGGCGTACGTGCCGCCTTTCGAATCGTCATGGTTGCGGTCTCCTTTGCGGCTCGGCCCAGCCGATATGTTCAAGGGTCACGACAAAAACGCTCGAGTGCGGGTCCGGCCAGCCGCTCCCATACGGCGCGTTCCACGTCACCCGGTAGGTGTCGGATCCCACGGAGAAAGTCGCCTGGCCCTGCGGCGCGATTCGGGATTCGTAGTAGATGTTCGACCGGCGGGTGAACCCGCTGCCCGCGACGGGGCTGAACTTGCCGATGGTGAGCACATGCGGGAACAGCGCTTCGCCGGCGGGCACGTCCTGCTCAGTAATCTGGATATTCAAGGGCTCGGCCCCGACGAAGCGGACGTTCTCGACGAATCCGCCCTCGACGATCTTCACGGTCACGCGGCCGCCGCGCGGCACGACGAGCGTCGCGCAGCCGGCGAGCAGCACGCAGAGGCCGGCGCAAGCCGCAAAGAGCAGGCGTGTCGTGTTCATGAGTGGTCCTCCGTGAGCATGTCCTTCAACCGGCGGATGTGGGCCGGCGTCGTGCCGCAGCAGCCGCCGACCAGGGTTGCGCCCGCCGCCAGGCAGGCCGCGATCCCCTCGGCAAACGGCGCGGGCCCCATATCGAATACGGTTTCGCCTTCGACCAGGCGCGGCTTGCCGGCGTTCGGTTTGGCGATCAACGGCAGATCCGTGCAGTCGCGCATGGTGCCGATGATCTGCGCCGTTTCGTACGGGTCAAGGCTACCGCAGTTCGCGCCGATTGCCGCCGCGCCGGCGTCGGCCAGGGCGGCGGCTGATTCCCGGGCGGAATTGCCCATGAGGGTGCGGCCGCCGTTGTCGGTGGTCTGGAAGGCCAGCGTGGCGAGAACGGGGAGTGCGCCCACTTCGCGGCACGCGCGCACGGCGCAGACCGCCTCGCGCAGGTCGAGCATGGTTTCGACGATGAATCCGTCGACACCGGCGGCGAGCAGGTGTTCGGCCTGCTCCCGAAACGCGGCCAGGACTCGTGTTTCCGGGCAGTCGCCGTACGGCTCCAGGATCTGCCCCGTCGTGCCGACGTCGCCGAGCACGTACGGCCCGCCGGCAGCGGCCGATCTTGCCAGGCGCACTCCGCAGCGATTGACGTGCGCGACGTCGACGCCGAGGGTGTGGGTTTCGATGAAGATGCGGTTCATCGACAGCGTGTTGGCGATCAGGATCTCGCTGCCCGCCGCGGCGTAGGCCGTGTGCACGGCGCCGACGGCATCCGGGTGGGACGCGCTGTACCAGCCGCCCATCTCGAGGCCCGCGGCGGCGAGCTGCGTCCCCATCGCCCCGTCGAGCAGGATCGGCGTGCGTCGTGCGATGAACGGTGCCAGCGTCACAGGCAACTTCCCCTCAGCCCTCGACGATCAGCACTTTGCCGCATTCGCCCTTGCGGAACACGTCGAACGCTTCCACCGCCCGGCTGAGCGGGAAGCGGTGGGTGATGAGTTTTTCAAGCGGTAGGCCGCTGCGCACGAGCCCGATCATCCCGTCGAACTCGCGCGCGTTGAAGTTGCGTGTGCCGAAGATCGTGAGCTCGCGGCAGATGAGGTGTTCCCACGGGTTGAGCGTGAGCTTGTGGCTGACGCCGACCACCACGAGCGTGCCGCGCTTCTTCAGCACGTCCAGCGCCTGCATCGCCACCCGCTCGTGCCCTACGCAGTCGAACCCGACGTCAAGGCCACGCCCGCCGGTCCAGTCGGCGACGGCCTGCTTCACGTCGGCCTTGCCGGGGTTGATGACCGGGTCGGCGCCGAATGCCTTCGCCATCGCCAGGCGCGAGTCGCTCAAATCCAGCACGGCCACGCGTGCGCCGAAGCGCTGCGCGACCATCAGCGCGCCCAGTCCGATCGGGCCGGCGCCCCAGATGCCGACCTGTGCGCCGGGCACCAGTCGCGCCCGCTTCACGGCGCGGAACGGCGTGCCGAGCATGTCGACGAGCAGCGAGGCGGTTTCAAAGGAGATATCCTCGGGAATCGGCGTGCAGCAGGCCTCGGGCGCGAGCAGGTACTCCGCATACCCGCCGTCACGGTCGAACCCGATCGCCTTCAACTCGGGGCAGAAGTACAGATCGCCGTTGAGACAGTGTTCGCAATGCCCGCAGGTGACGTGGCAGTTGACCGCCACGCGGTCGCCGACTCGCGCGGTGGCCGGCTTGTCCACCGCCACGATCTCGCCCGCGTTCTCGTGGCCGGGAATAGTCGGCTGGCCGGGCCCCAGCAGGTTTTCGCGGTCCGTCCCGCAGATGGAGGCGGACTTCACTTTGACGACTACTTCCCGCCCTTTCGGTTCCGGCCGCGGGACGTCCTTGATCTCGAGCTTTCCGTCACCCAGAAAATGCAGCGCCAGCATTGAATCCCCTCCCGTTTTCACTCACGGCGTTCGCAGCCGCAGGTTCGGCAATCCGTCATTCTTTCGATCGCCGCTCTTCTCTCCATCTCCTGCCGAACATCGACCACGAGTCCACTCCAAGAACCCGACTCGCACGTTGCCACACGCCTTACGGCGTCAACTACAGACGGCATACCTGGTGGTCTCAGCCGTTTGTAGTCAAGCCCGTTCAGCCAAAGGCTGATCGGCCTCAGGCCGAAAGGGCTGTTCGCTGGTCTTGAGACGGCCTCAGGACGCTCGCCCTCCGTCGCCACGACATACGGGTTTGATGGAGGGCGAGCGTCCTCGCGAGCCGCTTCCTCAACCATGAACCGTCAACCGTCAACCGTTCCTCATATCTTGTCATACCCGGTCGACCACGGCACGAGCTCGCGGATCACGACGCGCTCGCTCTGTTTGAGCAGGAACCGGATGCAGTCGGCGATGTCCTCCGGCTGCATCCATTGCTCGGGTTGGGTCGGCGGATGAAGGTCGCGCACCATCTTGGTGTCCGTGATGCCGGGGTAGACGATCGAGACCTTGACGCCGAACGGTTTCGCGGTTTCGTACAGGGCCTGTGACAGCCCGACGACGCCGCATTTGGACGCGCCGTACGTCGCGTGCTGGGCGGGCACGCCGAGCGCGACGGTGGATGACACGTTGACGATATAGCCGCTGCGCTGCTCCTTCATGACGGCCAGCGCCTTCTGGCACAGGATGAACATGGACTTGAGGTTGAGCTCGAGCGTGTAGTCGTACTCCTGCTCCGTGACTTCCAGGAACGGTTTGGGCAGGATGACCCCGGCGTTGTTCACGAGGATGTCGAGCCGGCCGAACCGGGCGAGCACGCGGTCCACCAGCGACCGCGCGTTCTCGAGGTCGGCCAGGTCGGCGTCGATCACGAGCGCCTCCCCGCCCGACCCGCCGATTTCGGCGGCGAGCGCGTCGAGTTCCGGCCGGGACCGGGCGACGCCGGCAACCCGGCATCCCTCGGCGGCGAGCATGAGGCTGAGCGAGCGGCCGATCCCGCGCCCGGCCCCCGTGATGATGGCGACCTTGTCTTTCAGTTCCATGCGTTTCTCCTCTCGAATCGGGACGCCGGGCCAGCGCCCGAACGCGGCGCTACTCGACGGCACCGTCCGCGCTCTGGCGCCGGTATTCGACGGGCGTGACGCCCACGAGGCGCTTGAAGACGCGGTCGAAGTAGCTGTGGTTGTCGAACCCGAGCGCGAACGCGATCTCGGTCACGGTCGTCCGGCTCTGGATCAGCAGCTCTTTGGCCCTGTCCACCCGCATACGCAGGATGAATTCCGTCAGCGTCTGGCCGGTATTGCGCTTGAAAAACTTGCAGAAGTAGTGCGGGCTCATCGCGGCAAGCTTTGCCATGTCGTTCAGCGTGATCTTCTCCTGGAAGTTCTTGTGCAGGTGGACGATGACCTTGCGCAGACGCTGGAAGTCGTGCCGCTTCTCGGTGTAGTTCCGCACGCCGGGCCGCCGTTTCTGGTAATAGCGCAACAGCAGCAGCAGGATCTCGCACAGATAGGTCTTGATCGCGAGTGGGTAACCGTCCTGCCTCTGCTCGGTTTCGACGAAAATCTTTCCGATGAGATCGGTCATCACCTCGTTCTGGATGTCCTTCGCGGGGATCCGGTGCGAGAATTCGATGCGCTTGTCGTAGAAGGGGCGGAGGAACTCGAAGTCGAGCGGCGGCCCGCCGGGACTGTGGATGAGCTCGGGCATGAAGAACAGGGAGACGGTCTTGAGCTGGCGCGGGTCCTTCGACTCCACCACGTGGAACTCGGTGTTGTTGATGATGTACACGTCGCCCCGCTCGATCGGGTAGTCCTTGTTCTCGACGTGAAAGACGCCGCGGCCGCGGTGCACGTAGGTGATCTCGAGATAGTCGTGGTAGTTCGGGGTCAGCGGCATGTCGCGTGGAAAGGAATAGGAGGCCAGCAGGAAGGGGAACTCCTCCGGGAATTCCGGTTCGTGCTTGCCCTCCGGTGAGAATTTCATCTCCGCACCGGCTTCCCAGGGCAGGAGTTCCGGCTTGAAGCTCATGCGTACTCCCGGCAGCGGGCTTGTCTCGGCGCTCAGCGCGTGCTGGCGGCTATCGTACAGCATGAATCGGATTCCCTTCAATCAAATGCGCCGCTTCCAGGATGGTCTCGGAAACGGTCGGGTGCGGGAACACCGTCTCGCCGATCTCCACCGGCGTGAGTTCCGCCTGCATGGCGACGGCGAGCGTGGCGATCATGTCGGTCGCGTGCGGCGCCATCAGATGCGCGCCCAGGATCTCGCCGTCGGGCCCCGCGATCAGCTTCGTGAACCCGTCCCGGAGGCCCGTGGCGAGCGCCTTGCCGTTCGCGGCGAGCGGGAACCGGCCGACCTTGACCGCGGCGCCGTGCTGGCGCCTGGCCTCCTCTTCGGTCATGCCGACGGAGGCCAGCTCTTCGGGAATCGTGTAGACGCACTGGGGGATCGCGGCGTAGTTCATGGCCGCGTTGCGGCCCATGATGGCGGCAACGGCCGTCAGCCCTTCCTTCGAGGCCACGTGCGCGAGCATGTACTTCCCGTTCACGTCGCCGATCGCGTAGACAGTCGGTACGCTCGTACGCAGTTGCGCATCGGTTTCGATCACGCCTTTGACGTGCCGGACCCCGACCTTGTCCAGGGCGAGGTCGAGCCCGTTTGACCGGCGCCCGACCGCCATGAGCACCTTCTGCACCGAGCAGCTCTTGGTGGCGCCCTCGTGCTCGAAGGTCACCTTGCCCCCTTTTACCGAAAGGACCCGGGCGCCGGTCAGCGTCTCGATCTTCTGTTGCTTCAACGTCTTGCGCAGGGCCGTGCCCAGATCGCTGTCCAGCGTGGGGACGATGCGGTCGAGCAGTTCAATGATCGTGACCGCCGTGCCCAGGTTCCGGAACAGGCATGCCATTTCGACGCCGATCACGCCGCCGCCCACGATGACCATGGATTCCGGCAGTTGGTCGAGGTGCAAGGCCTGGTCGCTGGTGATCACGCACGGGTCGTCGCATCCGTCGAGCGGGGGCAGGGCAGGGGATGAGCCGACGGCAATGATGATGTGGCGCGCGTCCATGACGGTGTCGCCCACCTTGACCCGCGTCGGCGAGAGGAGATCGGCCTCGCCGCGGACGAGTTCGATCCTGTTCGCCTTCACCAGGTGTTCCACCCCGCCGTGCAGCGTGCGCACGACCTGGTCTTTGCGCGCCATGATCTTGTCGAAATGCACCGTTGGCGCGGGTATCTCGATTCCGAACGCCGCGGCGTGCAGCGCGTTGCGGTACAACTCGGCGCTGTGCAGCAGCGTCTTGCTCGGTACGCACCCGCGGTGCAGGCAGACCCCGCCCAGCTTGTCCTTTTCCACAAGCGCCACTTTCGCGCCCTGCTGCGCCGCCCGAATGGCCGCGACGTAGCCGCCGGGCCCGCCGCCGATGATCACGATATCGTGCATGTCGTCTCCCTCCAACGCGGGCTTCGCCCGCTGCCCGGAACTCAGACGTCGGAGCTCAGTGGCTGAGCTCCGAAGCTTTCGCGTGAATCTCTGGTCGTTGCCACCCAATCATCCATCCCGGTTCTCGTTGCGCCGCGCCGCTACCTCACCAGGATTTCCGGCATGGCAAACGTCTTGCCGTTGGCGTCGTACGGGGTCGTCGGCCAGTTGCCGGCCAGCGACGGGGTCTCGACGCCCGCGCGGGTGTTGATGCTCAGTTCCTCGGATTTCACGCCGGTGACCGTAATGAACCAGTCGTAGGCCATGTTCATCCGGACCTCATTCTGCGGCGCGGTGCACAGCGTCGGGTCGGCGAGCAGGTAGCCGGTGATCCCGCCCTGGAAGTGGAGGCGCCACTCCTCCTCGAACCCGCACGCCTTGTAGGTCTCTTTCTGCGCCGCGAGAATGTCGCTGAACCGCGTGCCGGGCTCGCACATCGACAGCGCCGTGGCGTGGACGCGGCAGGCGGTGTCGTACTTCTTCCGGATTTCCGCCGCCGGCTCGCCGAAGCTGACATGGCGCGTGACGTTCGCGTGCAGGCCCCACTTCTGTACGGCCGGATGCAGCAGTAGCCACTTGTCCACCGGCTTGTCGGACGGGTTCGGGTGGCGGTACCGGGCCGTGCGTTCATCGCTGCCGACGAGCAGCACGTCGCCGTCTATCCCGCTCAGCGCGTACTCGGCCTGGAGCCGATTGGCCACCTCGACCTCGCGCATGCCGGGCGTGACCGAATCGGCTACCTGCCGCAGGATCGCGTCGGAGCGCGCGCCCAGCCATTTCAGCCGCGCGATCTCCTTGTCGGTGAGCGGGTAGTGCAGCGCGTAGAGCAGGCCGGGCGCAACCGTGGCGCCCGGAATCGGGCAATCGGCCAGCACCTTCTTCCCTTTCGTCAGCGCGGCGACCGTATCCTCCTTCGACGGTTCGTACCAGTGCAGCGGGACGTACTCCACCGCCATGCCCTGCAGTTCGTCGTCGCGGATGCGCGGGCCGTCCATGACCTGCGCGATCAGCTTGACGGCGTCCGGCGTGATCAGCAGGAACCCGAACCCGGTCTCCCAGCTCTTCACCACCTTGTTGTTCCCGCCGCAGGTGAGCCAGGCGAAGTTGTCGGCCCGCCCGATCAGGACCGCGTCGCAGCGCTGCGAAGCCATGAACTCGCGCACACGCTTCACCTTTTCGGCGATGTCCGCCGGTTCCGTTTGACTGGGCAGGTTGTCTTTGTCGATCATGGCCTTACGCTCCTGGTTAGCTGCTTCCGGATCCATACACACTCCTGCGTGTGCCTCTGGAGGGGCGCCGGTCTCGGCGCCCGCTCTCGGCCCGGAGCGCGAAGCGCTCCGGGACATAGTCCGGCGCGGCGCAAGCCGCGCCGGACTACTGGCTCATCATCTCGCCGGCCGAGACGACGAGCGCCTCGCCGGTGATATGATCGGACAGATCGGACGCGAGGAACAGCGCCACCTTTGCCTGGTCCTCGGGTTTGCCGAGCCGTTTCAGGGCCGTCTTGTCGATCCATTCCTGCTCGATTTCCGGGCTGGTCAGGAAGGTGCTGCGCACCATCTCCGTGTCGGTCGCGCCCGGACAGATCGCGTTGACGTTGATGCCGTAGGGCCCGAGTTCGAGGGCGAGCACGCGGTTGAGCGACAGGATCGCGGATTTGGTCGAGCAGTAGGCGCCTTCTTCGAGGGTCGGTTTCTTGCCGGAGCAGGACGACATGTTGATGATCTTGCCGGCTTTCTGCCGGATCATCACCTTCGCCGCCGCCTGCGCGAAGAGGAAGGAGCCTTTCACGTTGACGGCGAACAGGGTGTCCCAATCCTTTTCGCTCATGTCGACGAGCAGGGCGTGTTTGAGGATGCCGGCGTTGTTGACGAGGATGTCGACGGCGCCGAACTTGGCCGCGGTCGCGTCGACGACCGCCTGCGCGTCGGCTTGGCGGGTCACGTCCGCTTTCAGACCGACCGCACGGGCCCCGGACGGATCGAGCCCGGCGGCGGCTTCGCGGACCTTCTGTTCGTCGATGTCGCACAGCACGACGTTGGCGCCTTCCTCCAGGAATCGGGCGGCGATCGCCTTTCCGATCCCTTGTGCGGCGCCGGTCACGATGGCCGTTTTCCCTTTCAGCATTCCGTACATGATTGTTCCCTCCGCGTTCTGTTGAAACCTTGCCGGGCCGCACACGGACGGCGCGACCTGCCGGCGGCGCGGGAGCCGGTCCCCCCAGTCCCCGTCGCCCCGGCCCGTGCCCGGCGGCACGCGTGCCGGCCGCCGCCGCGCAGCGGCCGGGGCGTCTTTCGGTCACCTCACATCAGCGCAAACGGGTGTTCGAGCAGTTGCCTGACTCGCCCGAGGAACCGGGCGCCGAGCCCGCCGTCGATGACGCGGTGGTCGACCGACAGGGTGAGCGTCATCATCGGCTTCGGCACGAGCGCGCCCTGTTCCACGACGGGTTCCTGGCGAATCGCGCCGACGGCGAGAATCGCGGCTTCGGGCGGGTTGATGATGGCGTTGAATTCCGTGACGCCGTACATGCCCATGTTCGTGATGGTGAAGGTCCCGCCCGTGATCTCGGCCAGGTCGAGTTTGCCCGCGCGTGCGCGCGCGACCAGGTCGTTGGCCGCCGCCGCCAGCTCGGCGAACGGCTTGCGATCGGCGTCCTTGACCACCGGCACGATCAGCCCGCCGGGAATGTCGACGGCCAGCCCCACGTTCACCTGCGCGTGCCGCACGGAGGCATTGGCGCGGCAGGAGACGTTCACCTCGGGGAACTCGGCCAGCGTTCTGGCGACGGCCGCCAGAATGACGTGCGTCACCGTGATCTTGGTGCCCCGCTTCTCCTGTTCGAGCGCGAAGTCCTCCTTCAGCGCCAGCGCCCGGCTCATGTCGACGGGCATCTTCAGGTAGAAGTGCGGGATCTCGCGCTTGCTCTGCGAGAGCCGCTCGGCAATGATGCGCCGCATCTCCGACATGGGCTCCACCGTCTCCCCGCCCGCCGGCGCGGGAGCGGGCCCCGGTGCGGCTGCCGCCGGCGCCGGGGCCGGTCCGGACCGGATCGCCTTCTCGACGTCTTCCTTCAGGATCCGGCCGTTGGGGCCCGTGCCCTGAACGGAAGCCAGATCGATGCCGTGCTTCCCCGCCAGCTTGCGGGCCAGCGGGGAGACCCGCTGCCCGGCGCGCGCCGGTGCGGCTGCGGTTTCCGGAGCGGGTGCCGCCGGGGCGGCCTGCGCCCGGGGCGCCGCGGCCGGCGCGGCCTCGTCGGCCACCGGCTCGCCCTGCTCGCCCAGCACGCAAATCGGGTCCAGCACCTTGGCCTCCTGTCCTTCGTCCAGCAGGATCCGGAGCAGGTATCCCGAATGCGGGCTCTCGTACTCGTTGACGATCTTGTCGGTCGAGATTTCGACCAGCGCGTCGCCTTTCTCCACCCGGTCGCCGACACGCTTGAGCCACTTGTTGACGACCCCGGTCTCCATCGTCAGCCCGAACTTCGGCATGCCGATTGTCTTCGCCATATTACACCGCCACCGCTTCACAGATCTTCTGAGCCGTCTGCACGATTTCCTCGTTCTGCGGCAGCACGTAGTTCTCCAGGTTCGGGGCGAACGGGATCGGGGCCTCCTTCGCCGTGATCCGCGCGATCGGCGCGTCGAGCAGCTCGAACCCCTTCTCGGCGACCACGGCCGCGACCTCGGCCCCCACGCTGCAGCGGCGATAGGCTTCCTGCACGATCAGCAGCTTGCCCGTCTTCTCCACCGACTTGAGGATCGTCTCCTCGTCCAGCGGTCTGACGCTGCGCAGGTCGACCACCTCGACCGAAAGCCCGTCCTTCTCGAGTTGCTCGGCCGCCTGCAGGGACTTGGTCACCATGAACGACCACGCGACGATCGTGAGGTCCGTGCCCTCGCGCTTGACCGTCGCTTTGCCGATCGGCACCTCGTACGGCTCCGCCGGGACGTCCATCTTCTTGTCGAACAGTTTCTTGTGTTCGAGGAAGAGGACGAAATTGTCGTCGCGGATGGCCGCGGTGAGCAGCCCCTTCGCGTCGTAGGCGTCGGAGGGCAGCACGACCTTGAGGCCGGGAATGTGGGCGAACCACGATTCCAGCGAATGGGAATGGTGGGCTGCCGCGGAATGATAGCCGCCCGTCGGCCCGCGCAGCACCATCGGCACGGAGATGTTCCCGCCGAACAGGTAGCGCATGTTCGCCGCCTGGTTGACGACCTGGTCCATGGCGATCATGACGAAGTCGCTGAACTGGACTTCGACCACGGGCCGCATGCCGCAGATGGCGGATCCGATCCCGGCGCCGACATAGCCGGCCTCGGAGATGGGCGCGTCGATCACGCGCTCCTCGCCCAGCTTGGCGGAGATGCCCTTGGTCTGCCCGAACGCGGCGCCGTAGGGGTCTTTCAGGACCAGCCCCATCAGGTAGACGCTCGGGTCGCGCTCCATTGCCTGGAGCTGTGCCTCGGCGATCGCCTGTGAGTACGATATCTCTCTCATGTCGGATTCTCCTTTGCGTTCAACAGGGCTCAGGCGTAGACGTCGGCCAGCGCGGATTCGAGTGCGGGCTCCGGGCTCGTGCGCCCGAATTCGACGGCCGCCTCCAGCTCCGCTTGAGCGGCAGCCTGGATCTCCTTCATCTGGGTCTTGTCGAGCAGTTTCTTGTCGAGGAACTGCTTTTTCGCGATCTCGAGCGGATCGCGCTTCAGCCATTCGGCTTCCTCTTCCTTCGTGCGGTAGACGGCCGGCTCGCCGCTGAAGTGCGCGCGGTAGCGCCAGGTCTTGAGCTCGAGCATGGTGGGCCCGCCGCCCGCGCGCGCGTTCGCGATGGCCTTGCGCGCCACGTCATGCACGGCGAAGACGTCCTGCCCGTCCGCGATCTCGAACGGCATGCCGTACCCGATCGCGCGCTTGCCCAGGTCCGGTTCGCGGGTGACCTCCGAAATCCGCGTGCCGACCCCGAACTGGTTGTTCTCGCACACGTACACGATCGGGAGCTGGAAGGCCGCCCCGAAATTCATCGACTCGTGGCACGAGCCCTGGTTCGTCGCCCCGTCGCCGAAGAAGCAGACGGTCACCTTCCCGTCCTTCTTCAGCTTGGAGGACAGCGCCGCGCCGGTCGCCAGCGGGATGCCGCCCCCGACGATCCCGTTCGCGCCGAGAATCCCGATCTCGGGCGAGGCGATGTGCATGGACCCGCCCTTGCCCTTGTTGTAGCCGGTCTCCTTCGCGTAGAGCTCCGCCATCATCTTGTCCAGACGCCCGCCCTTCGCTATGCAGTGCCCGTGCCCGCGGTGCGTGCTCGTGATGTAGTCCGATTGCGCCAGGTTCGCACAGACACCGGACGCGCACGCTTCCTGGCCCAGATAGAAATGCGCGAAACCGGGCAGCTCGCCCGACTGCAGCAGCCGCTCCACTTCCTCTTCGAATAGCCGGATCTTGACCATGGTCTGCCAGATCCATTCCGCCGTCGACTTGTCCATCACCGCCTCCCTTCCTAAAACTCGAACCACGCCTTGGCCTGCTTGAGCGATTCGCCCGTGGCGCCGGTCGGCTCATACTCGAACCCGACGATCCCGTCGTAGTTCAGGTTCTTCAGCACCTTCGCGATGTTCCCGTAGTTGATCTCGCCGGAGCCCGGCTCGTTGCGGCCCGGCACGTCGGCCACATGGATATGCCCGATCGCGTCGAAGTTGCGGCGCAGCGTCTGGATGATGTTCCCTTCCATGATCTGCATGTGGTAGATGTCGTACAGCACCTTCACGTTCGGGTGGTCGATCTTGGCGTGCAGGTCCCACGCGATCTGCGAGTGGTGAATGTGGTAGCCGGCGTGGTCGACCAACGTGTTCAACGGCTCCATCAGCAGCGTCACGCCCGCCTGCTCCGCTTCGGGCGCCAGCTTCGCCATCACCTCCAGAATCGCGCCTTCCTTCTGTGCCTCGGCAATCGGGTGCGGCGGCGGAACCACCGTGCGGTCCGGACCCAGCACGTCCGTCAGGCAGAACAGAGCCTTCGCACCCAGTTCCTTCGCCGCCTCCATCGACTTCAGCACCCCGTCCACATACTTCTGCTGATCGCACGGATCGATCATCGTCCCTTCACGGTTGCCCTGGAAAACCGCCACCTGCATGCCCGTCTCGGCCAGCTTCTGCTTCACCGCCGGCAGATCCTTCTCCCACCAGCACCAGAACTCGACATGACTGAACCCCGCCTCCTTCGCCTTCGCGATTCGCTCCAGGAAAGGGACCTCCTGAAACAGCATTTCGATGCAAGCCGAATACTTCATGCCTCCTGCCTCCTTCTCGCCAGCGGTTTGTGATTTCCCCCGGGCAAACCCCGCCCTGTCGCTCCCATTCGCCTCTAAATCTACCATTCAACCTGGTAACACGGCTACAGCGATATTGTCAAAACCTAATACAATTTTGTCGTATTCGAGCTCAATGCGACAATTGCGGACTATGGCGGCCGGCGCCGGAGCCGGTGCGGTTGAGGGCCGGCTGTATGGGGGGTTAGCGGGATTGGCGCCCGCGCGCGGGGCGTTCGGGCCGTGTTTTTGTTTGTCACGATGGGGCAAGGATGGTAATAGTACCGGCTCTGAAGACGGCAGCAAAGGAGGTTTGCAGCGTGAAGAAGAAGACGACGTTCGGATTGCTGGTGGGCACGCGCAACATCTTCAGCTCGGACCTGGCCAAGGCCGGGCGCAAGGCCCTGGTCGCCAAGCTGGAGAAGCTGGGGTACGGGTACGTGATTCTGCCGGAGAAGCAGACGGCGACGGGCAGCATCGAGACCTACGAAGACGCGAAGAAATGCGCGCGGTTGTTTGACGAGCGCAAAGCGGAGATCGACGGCGTGATCGTGGTGCTGCCGAACTTCGGCGACGAGCTGGGCGTGGTGAATACGCTGAACCTGGCCAAGCTGGGCGTGCCCGTGCTGGTGCAGGCGTGCGACGACGACTTGGACAAGGTGAGCGTGGCGGAGCGGCGCGACGCGTTCTGCGGCAAGCTTTCGGTCTGCAACAACCTGTGGCAGTACGGGATCCCGTTCACGGATACGACCACGCACACGTGCAGGATCGACGGCGACGCGTTCACGCGCGACATCGAGTTCTTCAGCCGCGTCTGCCGTGTGGTGAACGGCGTGCGCCGCGCGCGGATCGGCGCGATCGGCGCGCGGCCGGGCGCGTTCCAGACGATGCGCTACAGCGAGAAGCTGCTGCAGGCGTCGGGCATCACGGTCATGACGGTGGACCTGTCGGAGATCATCTTTGCCGCGCGCGCGCTGGCCGACGACGCGGCGGAAGTGGCGGCCAAGCTCAAGGAGATCCGGGCCTACGGCAACATCCCCGCTGCGATCCCGGACGAGAAGGTCGTGCGGCAGGCCAAGCTCTCGGTGGCGATCGGGAACTGGATCGCGGCGAACGACATCCAGGCCGCCGCGGTGCAGTGCTGGACGTCGATCCAGGAGCATTACGGCTGCGCCACGTGCCTGACCATGAGCATGCTGGGCGAACAGCTTGTGCCGTGCGCCTGCGAAGTGGACGTGTGCGGCGTGCTGGCCATGTACGCGCTCGCCCTGGCCACGGGCAGCCCGTCGGCGCTGCTGGACTGGAACAACAACTTCGGCGACGACCGCGACAAGTGCATCAACACGCACTGCAGCGCGTACCCGAAGAGTTTCATGGGGCGCGAGGTGGAGATTGCCAATCTCGATGTGCTCGCGACCGTGCTCGGCGCCGACAACTGTTTCGGGGCCGTCAAGGGCAACGTCGCGCCGGGGCCGATGACCTTCTTCCGCACGTCGACCGACGACCGCACGGGTACGATCCGCACGTATCTCGGGGAAGGCGACTTCACCGATGATCCGTGCGCGATGCAGGGCGGCATTGCCGTGTGCAAGGTGCCGAACCTGCAGGTGTTGATGAAACACATGTGCAAGCACGGCTATGAGCACCACGTCGCCATGGTGCGCGGCCTCTGCGCCGACGTCGTCGAGGAAGCCGTCTCCACCTATCTCGGCTGGGACGTGTACCGCCATCGCGCGTGAGCCGGCTGTCTTCAGTCATCACAACTTGCTCGGGAACGCACCTTCGCCCAAGGCTACGGCGCGCGCGGCTTGCTCGAGAACTTGCCTTCGCACGGGTGACTTTGGCATGGCGGATGGCGGCGACGTCAGGCTGTGGGGGACGGGCTGGAAAGCCCGTCCTACGGGGAGTCGGATCGGAAATCCGGACGTAGGACGGGCTTTCCAGCCCGTCCCGTGCAGTCTGGAGCCAAACCAAACGGGGACGGGGCTCGCGATCCGACCGTAGGACGGGCT
>JAFGHX010000403.1 GCA_016929905.1 Kiritimatiellia bacterium | reverse complement strand
GCGTTCTCTGCGCCCTTTCGCGGCTATCCTCTGCCTTTGCGTTCTCTGCGCCCTTTCGCGGCTATCCTCTGCCTTTGCGTTCTCTGCTCCCTTTCGCGGCCATCCCTCTGCAGTCGCGCTTTTCGCTCTTTACAGTCAGTCGCAGAGAAATTCTTGTTTATTCCCCACAAAGGTCTATGATTCCATGATTCCCGGGCGGCGGGTTGCCCCTTCGCCCCCTCGAAGCGGACCCGTAGCGGAAAATGGACACGACACCCCTCATAACGTCGGGCCTGCTCGATCGGCTGCGCGCCGGCGACCAGCAGGCCTGGGCCGAATTCTTCGCGCGTTACGACCCGCTGCTCGCGGCGATTCTCGCGTGGCCGAAATGGCATTTCCCGCCCGATACCCGGCAGGACGTGGCGCAGAACATACGGGTCGAGCTGACGAAAAGCATTGGCGGTCTCCAGGACGAGACGAAAGCGAACGCGTTCGTGAAGACGGTCTGCGTGCACCGCTGTATCGACGAAATCCGCCGGCAGCGGTCGGGGATCAAGAAGGACACGGTCCCGCTGACGGTGCGGGACAGGACGGGCGCCGAGCACGAGCGTGAGATTGCTGCTGAGGGCGAACTCGACCCGCACGCGGCGATCGCGCTGCGGGAACTGGCGGCGGAACTGCGCGCGCTCGTGCGGGAAGCGGGCCCGACCTGTCTGGAGGCAATCCGCGCGTTTTACGTCGAGGGGCTAACGTATAAGGAAATAGCGACCCGACTGGCGGTCACCGTCAACACGGTCGGCAGCCGCCTGTCGAAATGCCTGGAAAAGCTGCGTGGTCTCATCGGGAAAAGGGGGGACCTGCGGGAATATTTCGCCGAGGCGTTTCGACAATAGTGACGGAACCCGAATTCCCGGGCGGTTTACGCGGGTTCGGTTGGCGGGTTATCAGGTTCGAGGGCCGTTATGAGAGATGAGAACGCCGAGCAAATATGGGCCTATGTGCACGGAGAGCTGGCCCCCGCGGCGCGCGCGGCGCTGGATGAGGCGCTGCAGCAGGATTCCGGCCTGCGCGGGCAGGTGGCGGCTGCAACGGCCATGGACCGGCGTCTCCGGCGGCTGATGCCCATGGGCGAATGGACCGACGAGGACCTGACCGGCCGGATACTGGCGCAATGGGAGCGCGATTCCGCGCATGTTGACGAGTGTCCCCGAACGGACGAGCGCCCTGTCCCCTCGCCCGAGCCGCCCATTCCATTCCCCGGGCGACGCCGACTGGTTCCCGGGTTTGGCCGCCTGGCTATCGGCCTGGCGGCCGCCCTCCTGATTGCCGTCGGCGTCGTCCGGTTCCGCGGCAGCCCGCCGCGCTGGGCGCCGCCCGAATTCGCCGCACCCCAATATCGGGGCGCGGGTTCCCAAACGCAGTACACGGCAGAGACCGCCCGAACGGCGTCTTCGCTGCTGCGCGCGGCGGTAGCGCGCAGTGCCCGGCGGGCGGCGGCTGCGGGCGAGCCGCTGCGCGGCAAGTGGGCGCTGAGCCTGCGCTTCGAAGAACTGCAGGCCGGCGCGTTTCGTATCGAAATCCACGCGCGCGAGGCACGGACCGGTTCGACCCAGAAGGGCGCGGCGCGCTACGAGGATCTGCCCGCATTCCGCGCGGCGGTCGATGAACTGGGCGACGAGATCGTCGCGCGCCTGCTCGATACCGAGGCCGGCGGGGCAGGCAACGACGGGCAACAGGAAGACGGCGAATGAAACCGGGAATGAGACGGCTAGTGAAACCGCGTTCGCGCAGGCGCTTCCGTGCGGCAGGCGCGAACGGACCCTCCCTGGTGCAGACGCTGCGGCGCGGCAGGCGCGAGCGGGCGGCCTGCGCCGCTGTCGCCGGGCTGGCGGTGTGCGCGGCGCTCGTTGCCGGATGCGGGACCCCGCCGCAGGCGGAACCGGCGCCGGCCGAGCTGCGGCATCGGAACTGGTGGAACTTCTACGAGCGCGGCGCGGCACGGCTGGCCGGCGGCGAGATCCGGGGCGCAAAGGACGACTTCGAAGTGTGCCTCGACCTTCGACCGGGCGCCAAGTACGGGTATCCGCGCGACACGTGGCGCGCGCGCACCTACGGGCTGCATTTTCTCGAGGGCTACTTCCCGAACCGCGAATACGGGATCTGCCTCTACGAGCTGGGCGAGACGGATAAGGCCGTCGGGTTCCTCGAGACCTCGCTGGGGCAGGAACCGTCCGGCCGCGCCAAGCACTACCTGAACCTGGCCCGGCAACGGGTGTTGAGCGGGCGGCGCGTAGCGCCGCCGGAAATCGTCTTCGCGGCGCAGGCCGCCGCGCACTACACGCGCGAACGGAGCCGGGAACTCGCCGGCTACGCGGCGGGCGACGGGCTGGTCCGCGCGATTGCGGTCAACGAACGGCCACAGTTCATCGAGCTGGCCGAACGCCGGGTCGCGTTCAGCGAGACGCTCCCGCTGAAGGAAGGGCGCAACACGGTCAAGGTTGTCGCCGTCGACCTGACCGGGCAGCAGACGGCGCGCGAGCTGGAGTGGATCGCCGATTGGCGGCCGCCGCGGCTGACGGTCCAACGGGTTGCCGCCGACGGGCAGGGCTGGGTGCTCGACGGCGCGTGTTCCGACGACTGCGGGCTTGCCGCCGTCCGCGTGAACGGTGAGCGGCTGCCCGATATCGGCGCGCCGGACAAGCCCGCGACGCGGGCCGCGGTCCGGGTTGTTTTGCAGGCGGGCAAGCCGGCCACGTTGGAAGCGGAGGACCTTGCGGGCAACAAGCTCAGCACCGTCCTGACCGCAAAGGATCTGGCGCAGGACGAAGCGTTCCTCATGCGGACGCGGCTGGCGATGGCGGCCGGGGTGCAAGCGTCCGGCGAGAGGCCCTGTGCAGAGCATCTTGCATGGACGCCCGCTGCTGGGCGGCTCGGCTCAGCCTCGCCCTCCATGCGAAAGCTTTCCGGAGGGTCCTCCGCGTGGAGGGCTTCTGGCGGCCGAGCCTGTGTCGAGCCGCGGTGCAGGGAGAACCGTTTCCCGGCGCTCCCGTTCCGCCTGGCGGCGGCGGGTGATGAGCCGGCGGCGGCGGACACGCTGAAGCCGCGCGTGCGGCTGAACTGTCCGGGCACGAGCCTCGAGGTGTTCGCCGAGGAGTTCCTGCTCGAAGTCAGCGCGCAGGACCCGGGCGGGCTGGCCGGCATCACGGTCGGCGGCGAACAGCTTCTGGCCGAACAGGACCGGGGCAGCGTGAAGGGCTGTTGCCCGCAACGGCTCCCGCTCGAGCCGGGCACGAACCGGTTCGACGTCGTCGTCACCGATCTGGCCGGGAACCGGTACGAGCAAACGCTCACGCTGATCCGGCGGATTCCCGAGTATCTCGATGCCGAGTTTCGGCTCACCGTCGGCGTGCCCCCGCTCGTTTGCGCCGAGAACGACCTGCCCGGCGCGCAGGTGAAGCGGCGGATCGAGAGCGAGCTCCTGCGCGACCCGCCACGTTTTCACCTGCTCGAGCGGGACGAGGGCTGGGACTTCATCCTGCGCGAACAACAGCTCAGCGTATCCGACCTGGCGGACCCGCGCTCCGCCCTGCGTATCGGCAAGATGCTGCCCGCCGAGCTGCTGCTGATGGGGTCCGTGCTCAAGCAGGGCGCCGGCCTTGCGGTCCATGCCAGGATCGTGGCGACCGACAAGGGCCAGATCCTGCTTTCGGAGGATGTCTACACCGAGCGGCCGGACACGGAACTCGCCTATCAGGTCGAAGGGCTCGTCATGAAGATCGAACAGCGGTTCCCGCTGGCTGAGGGCAAGATCCTCGCCGTCAAGGGCGACAAGGCCAAGCTCGATGTCGGCTCGCGACACGGCGTGCGCGCGGGTACGAGCTTCGTCGTGGTCCAGCCCGCCGACGCCGCCGACGCGTTCGATGCCGGCACCGTGCGCCACGTCGGCGCGCGGTTCGTCGAGCTATCCGTCACGCGGGCGCAGGACCAGACCAGCGTCGCCACCGTCCGGCCCGACGCCGGCAAGGCCGTGCTCAGCGAAGGGGATAGGATCTATGCGCGTTAGCCAGGCAAGCAGGTGTCAGGTGTCGGGAACTTCGCCGCAGGCCTTGGCGAGGGCCCGCACGGGGCGGATTCCGAGCAAGTTCCAGGCCCACGGACACCTGAAACCGGAAACCTGAACACGTTCCGTGCGGCCGCCGGCCGCGCGGAGCAGAGGCGGGGGTTATGATGCACAACGCACGACAAAGACACAGGAGCCGGGGCTTGGGAGCCGCCGCCGCGGCGCTGGCGGTCGCACTGCTCTGCCTGGGCCCGGGCTGCAAGCGCGAAACGGAGCCGGCCAAGACGCGCGGCTGGGTACGCGAGCAGCACAGAGGCAAGCACCTGACGTGGACGCCGCCGGGCAGCGTCGAGGCACTGGCCCCGCGCTATCACGCGGTGGTGATCGGGATCAACGCCTACCGCCGGAACGGGACGGCCGGGTGGGAGCCGCTCGCCACGGCGCGCGGCGACGCCGAATCCGTCGCGACCGTACTGGAACAGCAGTACGGGTTCACGGTGACCCGCCTGCTGGACAAGGCGGCGACGCGCAACGCGATCATGGCGGGGCTCGACGAACTGGTCGCGCTCGGCGCGAACGATGCGGCGCTCGTCTATTTCGCCGGGCACGGCTATTACGACAAGGCGCTGGACGAAGGGTACTGGGTGCCGTGCGACGCGCGGAAGACGGACGGGACGCGGCTGGCCAAGGAAGACTGGCTGTGGAACTCGACGATCACGAAGATCATCGGCGCGTCGAAAGCGCGGCACGTGTTCGTGATCGCCGATTCGTGTTACAGCGGGTCCCTGTTCCGGGGCGGCACGGAAACGCCGTCCGAAACGGACCTGCACTGGTACAAGCGGGCGATGGCGAAGCCGTCACGCTTCCTGCTGACCAGCGGCGACATCGAGCCGGTGCTCGACAGCGGGCACGGGCACAGCGTGTTCGCGCAGGAGATCCTGAACTACCTGCAGTACCCGGAGCACAGTATTTTTGCGGCGTCCGATCTGGGCACCGCCGTGCGCCGGAAGGTCAGCACGCTGACGGGCCAGATGGTGCGGATCGGCCCGCTGGCGGTCGCCGCGCATGCGGGCGGCGAGTTCGTGTTCGTCAGGAAGGACGCGGCTCTGCCCGCCGGCGATGCCGAGCCGGCCCAGCGGCCCGGCGGCCGGACCCGCGCGGTCGAGCAGCCCGCTCCCGCGCCCGCCGTCCCGGCACCCGCGCCCGAACCCGAACCCGCCACGCAGCCGGCGCCGACCCGTACGCGCCGGCAGTCGCTGCAGGACGCATCGCTGCTCGGGCAGCAAGGCGCGCCCCATGCGGCGCAACGCGTGCTGGCCGAGTTGCCGGCCGGCACGGCCGAGGACGGGCTCGTGCGCGCGGTCAGTGCCTATCTCGACGGCGAACGCCGGGCGGAAGCCGACCGCACGCTGCGCACACTGATCGCCCGGCTCGAAGAGCGCAAGAGTAAACAGCCCGCCGAGAACGCGTACGCCGGATATGCCAGGCCCCGGATCCTCGCGTGTCTCGGGCCGCAGGAGCGGGGCGGCGGGACGGAGAACGCGGCGCTGGCCCTGCTCTACCGTATCTGCCTGCGCGCGGAACTCGAGCGCCGGCCCGGCCTGCTGGTCGTCGAGCGCGAAGCCATCGAGAAAATCCTGCAGGAGCTGAACATCGGCGCGTCGGACCTGGCCGACCCCCGCGCGCAAGCGGAGCTCGGCAAGCTGCTGCCGGCCAGTGTCCTGGTACTGGGCGACCTGCTGCCCGGCAAGACCGGCGAACAGGTATTCCTGCGCCTGGTCGATACGGAGACCACCCGTGTCCTGGCCTCGTTCGCCGAGGAACCGCGCGACGAACAGCAAACCGCCGCGGTATGCGAGAAGCTGGCCAACGCTGTCGCGCTCGCCGTCCAGAAGGCCAAGCCGCTGACGGCGCAGATCCTCAGCGAAGAAACTGGCGTGCTGCAGGCCGGTGTGGGACACTTTCACGGCGCAACCGAGGGGATGACTTTCGCGCTCGTCCAACGCGCCGCGCCCGACCCGGAACAAGGTGGCGCGGTCCGCGAGAGACAGATCGGACGCGCCAGACTCGTCACGCTCGGCGAAGAAACCAGCGAATTGCGTGTGGAGGGCCAATCGGAGGCCGAGCTGAAGACCGACGGCTCCGTCTGGATACGGGAGCTCGTGCCGTGAGCGGCCCCACACCGCCAACCGGCGGGCCAGCGGGTTGCGGCCCGGCCCGTGTGAAGAACAGCCGCAAAAAGGCGCAAGAGGCGCAGAAGGGGACACCATGACAGGCATCGAGAAATACGGACGCCGGCTGCCGATCGTCGCGGTCGCGATGCTGGCACTGGCTCTGACGCAGGGCGGCTGCGGCAAACGTCCGACCGGCGAGCCGGGAGCGAAGCTGCGTTTCAAGTGGGCGTTTCTGTGCCGTGACCGGAGCGGCGCGCAGCGGGTGCTCGACTTCAGCGGGCCCGCTTCGGTGCACTCGGGCGACGCGGTGCAGGTATTCGTGCAGCCGATCGAGAATGCGTACGTCTATCTATTCCTGTTCGATTCCGCGAAGAAGCTTGAACTCGTGTTTCCGCCCGACCCGGACTTTTACGCGGAGTCCGCCCGGATGGGCGGCGAGTATTTCGTGCCGGCCAGGGACGAAAGCATGGTCATGGACGCGGACCGCGGCCTGGAGATGTTCTATCTGTTGGCTTCAAGCAAGCGGATGACCGCGCTCGAACGGCTGGCACGCGAGTACGCGGCGGCCCCGCAGAACGCCGAACTGAAAGCGCAGCTTCTGGAGCAGATCAAGGCGGTCCGCGTGGCGCACAGCCGGCTCACCTCGCCCGCGGAGAAGGGCGTTCCAATCGCCGGCAGCGTGGTGACGCGCGGCGCTGACGCCGCCCCCAGCGGGCAGGGCATCCTGGTGGAGGCGGACGGGTTCTACAGCAAGACGCTGCGTCTGAACCATGAGTAACCGGTCCAACTACCTGCTCCTGGCCTGTGTGGTGGGCTCGTTCCTCGCGGCATGGGTGCTGTGCCTGGTGGCGCCGGGCGTGTTCGATATCTGGAACCTGCACGCGAACGACGCGCTGTTCCGGCTGCGCTACCGCCTGTTCGGCGCGCGGCCCGTCTATCCGCACGTGTCGCATCTGGACATCGACGACTCGAGCATGCCGCGGCTCGACTATTCCTCGCGGGACGAGCGGCTCTACGCCAACGCGTTGCGCGTGCTGACCCGCCTGGAAACGGCGGCGACCGCGGTCGACATTCTCTTTGCCGTCTCCGGCGACGACGAGCGCGCCCGGCAACTGACGGCCGCCACCCGCGAATCGGGCCGCACCTATTTCCCCGTCATCCTGGCCGAGACGCCGGCCGCGGGCGCCGGCGCGCGCCCCCCCGCGCTGGCGGCGCATGCCTGGCGGATCGAGGTGACCCGCCCCGGCGACCCGCCCGTTGCGCGGCGCGCGTTTCTGAGCTACCCCGAACTGGTCGGGGCGGCGCGCGGGATCGGCCATATCACCTGCCATCCCGACGAGGACGGCACGTACCGCCGGCTCCCGCTCCTGATCCGGTGCGCCGACGGGTTCGTCCCGAGCCTCGCCCTGCGCGTGGCGTGCGACTACCTGCAGGTGCCGCCCGGCCGCATCCGGGTCGCGTTCGGGCAGGCCATCACGCTCGACGACGCCCGGTTCCCCGACGGCCGGCGCAAGACGATCACGATCCCCGTCGATTCGCAAGGCCGGATCATCGTCAATTTCAGCGGGCCCTGGGCCGATTCGTTCCCGCATTACTCCATCGCCGACCTGCAGGAGGCCGCCAAAGACGAGAAACGGCTGACGGCGCTGCGTGACGAGATGGAGGGGAACATCGTGGTCCTCTCCGATGTGTCGACCGGCGGCCGGGATATCGGCTCGGTCCCGTTCGAGAGCATCTACCCGCTGAGCGGCCTGCACGCGAACGTGATCAGTTCCATCCTCAAGGAGGACTTCGTGCGCGAGCTGCCGTTCGGCGGGAAGCTGGCGATCGACCTGGCGCTCGTCGCGCTGCTGTGCGGCTCCGCCCTGCGGCTGCGGGCCAGCGGACTCGCCGTCGCCGCGCTGCTGCTCATTGTCCTGTTCGCCGGCTTCGCGCTCGCGCTGTTTCTGGCCTGGAACACGCAGACGAACGTCGTGCGGCCCGCTTTCGGGATCGCGCTCGCCCTCATCAGCGTCAGCATGTACGAGTACGTGGTGGAAGAGCGGCGCGAGACGTTTCTGCGCGCGCAGATGCAGCAGTATTTCCGGCCCGCGCTGCTGGAGAAGATACTCAAGGCGCCGGAAACGCTCGAAACCCGCGACAAGAAGGTGCTCACCCTCCTGTTCAGCGATATCTCCGGGTTCACCGCCTGGAGCGCGACGCGCGACCCCGAAGAGATCCGGCGCACGCTCAACGAGTATTTCGACGCGATGGCCGACATCGTGTTCCATTACGGCGGCACGATCGACAAGTACATGGGCGACGGGCTGCTCGTGTTCTTCGGCGATCCCGAAGAACAGCCGGACCACGCGCTGCGCGGGGTGCAGGCGGCGATCGGGATGCAGGAGAAGGTCCGCGCGCTCCGAGAACGCTGGGCACGGGAAAAGGAGTTCCCCATCCAGATCCGGATCGGCGTGCACAGCGGCGAAGTGGTCGTCGGAAACATGGGCAGCGAAAAACGGTTCGACTACACCGTGATCGGCTCCGACGTGAACCTCGCCCAACGCCTCGAGAGCAGCGACCGGGTCGGCGGCATCCTCATATCCAAGGCCGTCTACGAACAGGTGAAGGGCTCGGTCGACGCCCGCTCGCTCGGCCGTATCTTCCCGAAAGGGTTCCCGGACGGCGTGGATGTGTATGAGATCGTGCTGGCTGAGGAGTCGTGAGGGCGAAGGTCGAAGGTTTTTGTGCCCGCGAAAATGCGCGAAAAGGGTTGTCGGATTCGGGGGAGGCTGCGCGGTGTGCGACAGTTCTGTTGCGGGAATCGAAAGGATTGCCACGACACGGCGGTCAAGAGCGTCTCACACTGATAGGGGCGTCGTGGCAATCCCCGATTCCCGCAACGTAGCCCGGGTCATCCGGAGGAATACAGCCTTGTTCAACGTGCAGCCCGGCGAACGCAGCAACTTTGAGTTGTTTGCGCCATGTGGGGTTGGAACAACAGGACAGGGCGGTCGGCGCAAACAGTTCGAAGTTGCTGCACGGCCAGCGAGCGACTCGGGCATGCCGAGCAGTCCTTTCGCGGGCTTTTCGCGTCATTTCGCGGGCAAGAAGAGGCGGTGATGCAACAGCCAGACGTTGCCGCAGACTCGATTCCCGCAATCGGCCCGCCCTACTCTTCCTTCCCCACCCGAATCCGATAGTACATCAGCGTCTCGGCCCCGTGCACGGTGTCGGTGAACGCGTTGGCGGGCGGCGTGGCGTACACGTCGGTGACGAGCGGGATGAACGCGCCGCTCAGCAGGTTCGTGCGGCAGTCGACGCTGTACACCCGGTTCGAGAGGCTCGGCCAGGACAGGACCGGGCCGGCCTGGGTCGGGTGCCGATCCACCCCGGAAAGCCTGAACATGGACGCGCCGTTGGTCGGGTCGCTGCCGGCGAGCCATTCGGCCCAGTTGCTGTAGGTATCGCCGTCGTCGTCGGTTGCGGCGTCGGCGTTGGTCAGCCCGGCGAAGTAGAGCGCTTCCCACCAGTCCGGCATCTGGTCGGCGTCGTCGTCCTGCTCGAACCGGGTGATCAGGCACTGTTTGGGCGGCGCGAATTCGCCGAGCACGTCCTGCGCAAAAAACGTCACGGCATAGGTCCCGATCTTGGTGAAGTCGGAGTACACGGCTTCGTGCCGGGCATGGCCCGCATGCCACGCGAGGTCCGTTTCGGGCACGTCGCCGATGCCTTCATAGTCGGGCGGCGTGATACAGCACCAGACGTTCGACACCCCGTCCATGTCGGTGACGTCGGCGGCCCAGAGCGTCAGGCTGTTGGTCAGTTCGTTGATTGACGTGTCTGGCGTGACGCTGCCGATAGCCGGCGTGTCGTCGCCGGTCATGAATGCCGTCCCGATGTAGCGCTGGTCCGCGATCGAGCCGTCCTCGCCCTCATTGGCGACGCCGTTACCGTCGTCGTCGAGCTGTGCCTCCTGCCGCGAGCGCCGGCCGCTGGACTCGTACAGGGTCGTGTACGCCTCGTCAAAGGACGCCCCGATACTCCTGCCGTTGAAGATATGACTCAGGAACGCCGTGGAAAAGGCGAGTTGCCCCTCCACTCGCCAGGTGGCCGGTTTATCCGCTGACGTGCATGCGATCGTGATCCGCTCCCGGCCGGCCGGCGGCACCAGGTCCTCGACGTACCCGCCGGAATAGGAGAACTCCATGATGACGTTCACCGGCCTGTCCGACGCCTGAAACGTGTCGAGCCAAGCGTCCAGGGCGGCGGCGAAGAGCGTTTCGGACTCATTCATGCGCAGATTCCCGTTTGCCTCCTCGCCGACCAGGTAGACCGTCAGCTTGTCGGCGGGCCACGCCCAATTGGTGACGGCGTCGGCCAGGTTCGCCAGTGACGGCGCGGCCGCCACGTCATTGGTGCCGTCCGCATCGACATCCTGATCGGGATCGGCGCTGAGGTACCGGATTCGCTCCGGCTTGAGCCAGCGCTTGCGGCAGGTGTGATAGGCGCGCGCCGCCATCATGTCCATGGCCGCCCACTGCGCCGAGTTGGTCAGTCCCGCATTGAGCACGACGACCCGCTCGTCGAACCCGCTCTGCGTCACGTGGCACGATTTCGGGATCGCGATACTGCCCCAGATGTCCTTGGCGTAGACCATGACCTTGTAGATGCCGGCCTCGCTGAACCCGTCGTAGGTGCCCTCGTGGCGCGAAGACCTGCCCGCGGCGACCAGGTCCAGTTCGGGCAGGTCGATCACCGGGTTGTCCGGGTCCGGGTTGTGCCCGGGCGGCACGATCACGCACCAGACCCGTGCGATGGAATAGACCGAGTCGATCTCATCGGCCCACAACGTCACGATGGTGCCGTTGGTCAGCGTCTGGTCGTCGCAGATCCGCCCGATCTGCGGAATGTCCTTGCCGAGCAGGAACGTGGGCCCGAGATACACGCCCGCGCCCGAATTGCCGCCGGTCCACGCGTTCTGGTACGCGCCGATCGTATCGCGCGCCACCTCGAAGCTCTGCTGCACATCCAGCCCCAGCATCACGCCGCTGAAGAACGAGTCGGAAAAGCTGACCAACCCGCCTGCCATGAAATAGGACGGCTCGTTGTCGGCGCAGGCCGTCAGGATCGTGCGCCGCGCGGGGCCGGCGTAGCCGAGTTCGTCCACGAAGCTGCCCGAATAGCAGAAGTCCAAGACGAGAGTGACCTCGGTGTTGTACGCGTCCTGCAATTGGTCCAGCCAGCCGTCCAACTCGGCGGCCGAGAGCGTTTCGGACGGGCCCAGCCGGAAATACCCGGCGCCGGCCGAATTGCCGCCGTGATCGACGAGGTAGACGAACAGCTTGTCCGTGTTGGCCGCCCAGTTCGTGAAGGCGACTGCCGCGTTCTCCCACGTGCTCGTCCCATAGATGTCGTCGTTCAATCCGTTGCCGTCCACGTCCTGGTCCGGTTCCGGGCTCAGATACCGGATAGCCGCCTTGGGATAGCCCCGATAGCAGAGCGTGTTGAACGCGAAATCGGCCAGGAAATCGGTGGTGGCCCACAAGTCGTCGTCCGCACCCCTGCGCCCGGCCAGCACGATGGCTTTGCCCACCGCTGCCGCCTCGGCGGGGCTGATGACGTTGACATAGGCGCGGCCGTAGGTGCCGTCCGCATCGCGTGCTTCCAGCACGTCGATACAGCCGGCATTCTGGCCCGCGGTGTACACCCCGGAGACGGCGTCGAGCAAGCCGCTGCTGGCATTGGACACGAACACCCAATCCACCGTTGACGTGGCGTTCAGGCAATCGAAATCCTGCTCGGCGTTCGGCTGCAGGGTCACGCACGGCGGCGAGACGACGAGATGCCGTTCCGGATTGCGCAGGTATATCAGCCCGCCCCCGTCGAACCCGGCCAGGTAATCGGCATCGCCGTCACCGTCGAGGTCCGCCACACCGATCGTCAGCCGCTCGGCAAAACCCGTATAGCTGCTGCCGAACACCTTGCTCTTGAGCGTGTAGCTGCCGTTTGTGTTGTTGTCAAATTCCCAAATGCGGCCGTCCCCGCCAGAAACCAGGACGTCGAGCCAGCCGTCGTGGGTCACGTCGGCTGCGGATAGCCCGACGGCGTTCGAAACCACCGTGCCGAGCAGGTCGTCGGTGTAGTACGGCTCGGCAAAGGGGGTCGTGGCGCTGTGCGTGTTGGTGTAGACCCGGATGTTGCCGCCGGGCAGCAAGGCAAGCAGGTCCGCGCGTCCGTCGCCGTTGACTTCGGCGAAGGCCGGCACGGCGCCGTTCGTGCCCGTGTCCAGGCCGTAGTCCACGGCCGGCGTTTGCGGCGCCGTGAAATGGGCGGTCGACGCCACGATGCGCACCACGCCCGTGTCGCCGCCCACGGCCAGGTCCCAGGCGCCGTCTCCGTTCCAGTCGCCCAGCGCGGGGCAGGGATTCGGCACCGTGCCCCACGCCCCGGCCATGGTCGCGAAGTTCGTGGTGCGGTCATAGAGGTTCAAGACGGTCGGCGAACCGTCGTTTTCGTAGACGTGCAGGGTGCCGCCGCTCGCGCCGACGAACAGATCCAGATCACCGTCCCCGTCCCAGTCGCCGAGCGCCGGGGCGCTGTTGGCGCCGAACACGAACCCGGTCACGTTCGTGGGCCAGGCGGTGAAGAAGTTGGTGACCACCCCCTCGAACAACGCCTGTTCCGTGCGACGGAAGAACTGAAGGTTCACAGTGGCCAAGGCGGATCGGTGACGGGAGATCGAGCCGGCAAGGACGAGGTCGGCCCGCGAGGGGTCGTAGGCACGAGCGTACTCCTGTCCCAGCGTGAATCCGTCCCCGTCGCCGTCGTCTCCCGCACTCAGATTGGTGGCGCCGACATAATGCCACTCGTACCAGTCTGGAACGCCGTCGGTGTCGAGGTCTTCATCCGCGACGAAATAATGGGCGACGACCGTCATGGTCGTGGTTACAGTGAACGTCGCGCGAGCGAGCGCCACACCCAAGGCGTCCTGCTGCCGTTCGCCATTCACAGTCCAGTAGCCGAAGCCATAGCCGGCACTCGCGCCGTTGAGGGCAACGGTCTGCACTACGGTGCCCGTTTCAGCAACTCCGCTGTCCTCGACATAGCCGGGGGGCAGGCTAGCAATCGTGTACGCGCAAGAATCTGCCGGGATCAGCATCGCAAGCGCGGAACGCGCGCGTGAAACACCGCCCGGCCTCACCGCATCCGTCAGCCCCGCATGATAGCCCCGACGATACTCCGTGCTCAGGTCAAAGCCGTCGGCGTCCGTATCCGCCCCGGGATCATGGGTCGTGGTGCCTACTTGAAGCCATTCAAACCAATCCGGGATGCCGTCCGCGTCCGAATCCTGCTCAACCGAATAGTAGTGGGCCGTCGCCACAGTGGCGGCCGTGACCGTGACCGAAACCTGGTTCAAAGCCCTGCCGCCGATGTCGGACGCCCGAACACCGTCCAAGTCCCAATACCCAAACACGTAGTCCCCGTTCTCACCCGAAAGGTTTGATGTCGTCACCACGGTGCCGTTAGAGACACCCATCTCGCGCCACGTGAACCCCGCAGGCGAGCTCTGCTCCGTGTAGACGACGTAGTTGGAACTGAGGGGCAGAATACAGAGGGCCGATCGGCTGCGCGAAATCGACCCTCCGTCCACAAGGTCCGGCAGGCGCGGGTGATACTGGCGCGCGTATTCCGTCAGAAGGGCGAAGCCGTCCGCATCCGTGTCGGAGTCGGCAAGCTGGTCCGTCGTGTCGTAGAACTGTATCTCGAACCAGTCGGGCACACCATCCAGGTCGGTGTCGTTGGTGGCTGCCAGGTAATGCGCGACGGCCGCGGTATTCTCATAGATCGTGAACAACACCGGGTTCAGCGCACGGCCCGTGAGATCGTTCGTCCGCGCGCCGTTCAGCGTCCAGTGCGTGAACCGGTAGCCGGTCGACTCCGGCGGCGCGGCCGTCGTCACGACGTTGGTGCCGGCTTCCACATAGGCGGTCTGGTCGGCAACGATGCCCGGCGGGTCGGACGCCTGGCTGAATTCGACGGACTGCCCGCGCGCGGCCGCGCACGGGAAAAGGCACGCCAACGGCAGGCCCAGTGTCAGGGCCCGTCGCCACGCCGCGCCGCTCGGTTTGTCGCCGCGCTCCTGCGTCTTGCGGGCACGGTCGTCTGCACGCGGCGCCAATCTGATATTGTTCGCCAGATTTGACACTCGTCCTCTCTTGTCCGAGCCGGAGCGTTCAGTCTCGGGCGTCGAACGTCCCTGTCAGGGCTCCTTCACGATCCAACACGTTCCGCTCGTGCCCCAATTGCCCGTGTCGAAGCCGTATTCGTTCACCTTGCGGGGGCGGTCGCCGGGCCCCACGTCCGCATGGCGATCGGGGTCAAACTGATTGACGGTGCCCGCTGTGGCTCCCTCTTTGGCCCTCTGGACCTCATTCGAGGTCGCCTCGCGCACATTCATCCGCTCGAACAGAAAGGTCCTGCCGTTGGTCGTCGTCGATGTCGCCTGAGCCAGGAGCTGACCGTCGTAGGCGCCTCCCACGCCGAAGACTTGCCCGGAGGAATTGAGGGTGATCCCCGCGTCGTTAGTGGCGAGCAGCCAGTACCAGCAGGAGAGCATATCCGGTTCGAGGATAGGCGTGCAGTTGATCGTCAGCTCGGGATCCGGCCCGTTTGACGGAATCGTGATGAAATGCGCGTCCAGGAGGCCGCCGTCGTCATTGGCCAGAATCTCCACTTCCACGTTCCCGAGCTCCACGTCCCAATCTGTGGCCGCATCCCAGGAAATGCGCAGGTCGGTGCCAGTGGGCACGGCCGGGCCGATATTGGTCTCGGTCCCATCGACGAACGAGGACAACCGGACGATCCGGCTCAGATCGTTGCTCCCGTCCACAAAGGCCAGCGCCGCGGCATAAACGTTCGAGCTGTCACGGTCGGTAATCCGATAGTCGATATCCACGATCCCGGTTCCCGCCCGCTGTTCAACCCCCAGCACGTAGGGCAAGGGCATCGCCGGCGTGTCGACCACCCTGTACGCGCGGCGGAAGACTTGGACTTCGTGATCCGCGCACACGGTGACATACGCCGTACCGTCCGCACCAAATGTCACGCCGTTCGGATCATTCAAGTTGGACGAATCGCCCCACGACCGCAAAGGCGTGCCATCCGGCTCGAAGACGTATAATCTGTCGCTCTGGTAACCCGCCACGCAGATCCTGCCATCCGGACTGATGGCCAAGCCCGCGGCATTGGCAATCGAATTGGACCACTGGCGAAGAAAGGTGCCGTCCTCCCGGAATGCCTGTATACGACTGTTGTTGCCGTCAGCTTCCGTCACATACACCGTCCCGTCGGGATCGACGCCTAGGCCGCTGGGATAAAGGAATTGGCCCAGCCCGGATCCGTTACTCCCCCATTTCAGAACAAAGGTTCCGTTGGTTTCGAATACCTGGACACGATGATTGTAACTGTCGGAAACATAGACCCTGTTGTTCGGGCCGACCGCGATGCCGCTGGGATACTGCGCCGACGCAGGGAGAAAGGCGAACTGCCCTTCGCCCGAACCGCCGCTTCCCCACTTGCGCACGAACGTACCGTCCGGTTCTACAACCTGCACGCGCTGGTTCCCGGCATCCACGACGTACAGCAACCCGTCGTGAGCCGTGATAGCCAAGGGCGTGCTGAACTGACCGTCCCCCGAGCCCGAGGCACCCCACTTGCCAACAAAGGTCCCATCGCACTCGAATACCTGGATCCGGCTGGCCGATCTGTCGCATACATACAGTCGATTCTCAGGCCCGTATGCAATGCCGATGGGGCCGGGCGAGGAGAACTGCCCGTCACCGGTTCCCTGACTCCCGAAGCTGTGCGAGAAACACCAGTAGTCCTGCGGCATGGGTTGCGCGCCGGCCGGCGGCCCGGCGCCCATCAGCAGCGCTCCGAGCAGAAACGTCCATCGAGTCCATGCACGCAGTTTCGACACGTTTTTCATGTGTACTATCCCCATGTGGTCCATTCTATCCGGACAATCCATTCCCTCACACAGCCGGCCATAACAGGCAAATCGGGTATGATATCATTCGCAGTATCAAACCTCACTCACAAAACGGGCCGCTCTACTCCTGCCCCACCCGGATCCGGTAGAACAGCGTCCCTTCCAACGCCCACCTTTGCGTCCTTTGCGCCCTTTGCGCCCTCTTGCGGCTATCCTCTGCCTTTGCGTGCTTTGCGCCCTCTTGCGGCTATCCTCTGCCTTTGCGTGCTTTGCGCCCTTTCGCGGCTATCCTCTGCCTTTGCGTGCTTTG
>JAFGHX010000402.1 GCA_016929905.1 Kiritimatiellia bacterium | reverse complement strand
GGTGCATACATCCGTTGGAAACAGCTTCCGGTATCGGTTGCGGTGCATACATCCGTTGGAAACAGCTTCCGGTATCGGTTGCGGTGCGTACATCCGTTGGAAACAGCTTCCGGTATCCGTTGCGGTGCGTACACCCGTTGGAAGACACTGTCTGCATCCGCTGGGGTGGATGTGGCCGTCAGATCCGGAACAGCGCGCCCATACGCTTGCCGAGCAGGGAGGAAGCGCCGAGGATGGTGATGGCGAGGAAGACCATGCCCCAGGTGCCGAGCGCGGAGGCGAGCAGTCGGCCCTCGCCGAGCAGTTGGACCAGTTCGAACAGGGCCTTGGTGATGGGGAAATACATCTGTTTTTGTGCCAGCACCAGGGAGTCGGACACTTCGAGCATGGCGAAACTGAACGCCAGCAGGGCGCCGGCGATCAGGTTGGCGCTGATCAGTGGAATGGTGATGCGGCAAGTCGTTCGCCAGGGCGGACAGCCGAGGTTCCGGGCTGCCTCCTCGAAGACCTCCGAGGTCTGCTGCAGGCCGGCCACCACGGAGCGCACCACATACGGCAGGCGTCGCACGGCGTAGGCGATGACCAGCAGCACGGTAGGGTTCTGGCTCGGATCCAACCCCGCCAGGAGCCGGCCCGGCTGGCTCATGGCGACGTAGCCGAACGCCAGCACAATGCCCGGCACCGCCAGCGGCAGCATCGCCATCGCGTCGAGCAGCCCGCGCCAGCGCAGACGGCTGCGTACGACGACCGTGCCGATCGCGATGCCGAGCAGCAGATCGAGGCCCACGGCCAGGCTGGCATAGCCCAGGCTGTTCCGGATGCTGGACAGCGTCAGCCCGTGCCCGAGCGCGCTGAGGTAGTGCTGGCCGGTCCATGCCGCGGGCCAGAGGCTGCGGTACCAGCTCCGGCTCAGGCTGGTGAGCACCACGCCAACGTGCGGGAGTACGGCCAGACCGAAAAGGAGCACGAAGAGCAGCGATGCGAGCAGCGCGCGGCCGCCGCGCAGGCGTACCGTCTGGCGGGCCTGCCCGCCTTTGGCCAGCATGGCGAACGCGCGCCGGCCGAACACGAGCTTCGACATCGTGTACGTGCCGGCCGATACGAGCAGAACGACGGTCACCAGCGCATAGGGAAAGGGGTTGCGGCCGATATCTTTGATGCCGTCGAAGATCTGAACGGACGCCACGCGGGTGTAGTCGAACATCAGCGGCGTACCCAGTTCCGTAAAGGCCCAGATGAATACGATCGTACCGCCGGCGAACAGGCCGGGCGTGATGAGTGGGAGCGTGATTCGGAAGAAGCGCCCGGCTGCGGTGCCGCCCAGGTTCTGAGCGGCTTCCTCCATGGCCGGGTCCACGTTGGAGAGCGCGGCGGACGCGTTCAAATAGAAGATCGGATACAGATACAGCGACTGGGTCGCGACGATCGCCCAGAACCGGCCCTCGCCCAGCCAGTCGAACGGTCGGGCCCAATCCATGAGCCCCAGCTTGACCCACAGCGCGTTTACGGCGCCGTACTGGCCGAGCATCTGGCGCACGCCGATCGCGCCGACGAACGGCGGGAGAATCATCGGCACAAGAATCAACCCGCCCAACAGCGCCTTGCCCGGGAAGTCATACCGTGTTGCCAGGTAGGCGAGCGGGATCGAAAACAGCGCCACCACCAGCGTCGTGGCCACGGCCAGGCCCAGACTGTTGCGCAGGCCTTCCACATAAGTCGGGTTGCGAAAGACTTCCAGAACAAAAGCGGCGGTGACCCGCCCCTGATGCAGGAAGCCGCCGCGCAGGGTCTGGAGCAGCGGGCAGAGGAAGAAGACACCGAAGAAAGCGAATGTCGCCAGGCCGATGAACGTGGCCGGGCGGAGGAAGGGAAGAGTGGAAGAATGGGGGGGTGGAAGAGCGGAAGAATGGGGGGGTGGAAGAGCGGGAGATGAGCCGGCCGGCCGGCCGGCGTTGCCCTCACCCACACATCCATCCTTCCACTCTTCCATTCTTCCGGCCTCTTCGCCGCCTTTGTCCTGGCCGTTGTCTCTTCTCATTCGGCACGTCGCATTCCGCGCCTGTCGCGCCAGGGCCTCACGGCGGAGGCGGATTCCGCGATCTCTCCGGCCTGCCGGTAGTGCGCTCTGAAGAACAGGACCCAGTCGCGGACGAGGCGCACCTGTCCGAGCGTGTCGCGCATTCTGGACGTTGTCTCGCCCGTGGCGGCATACGCCGCATCCGGCGGCAGCGCGGTGAACGCGCGCATGGCCGCCGGGCATGCATCGGGCCCGCCCGCTTTCAGAATGGCCCGCCAGGCCTGCACCAGCTCGTCGTGCGGGTCCATGCACATGGCCCGGATGAGGGCGCGAGTCAGGCCGAACAGCCTGGCGGTCCACTGCGGCCGATACGTAAAGGCCCGCGCCTGCTCATAGGGGTAGACCTGAGAATCGGACATGTGTTCGCGATGAGCGGGGGTGTACATGTCTTTGCGCACGGGCAGCCGGCGCAGGGCATACCGAACGGGGCCGCCCGGCTCGCCGACCCGGTAGTTCCACAGTTTTTGCCCGTCAAGGCTGAGCGCGAAATCGATGAATTCGCGGGCCAGCGCCGCGTGGGGTGCGCCCCGCAGCAGGCTGATGGGGTCGGCCGAGATGGACGACCCGCCGTCGGGCGTGACATACTGCATGCGTGTGGACCCTTCGTCGCGGAGCACGGTCTCGCTCTGGAACCGGCCGTAGAAGTCGATGCACATGCCGGCGGCCGCGTTGCCCTGCGCGACGTCCAGCGGCACCTTGCTGGCGGAATCGGTGAAATAGCGGGCGTTGCCCGCAATCCGCCGGATCAGCGCCAGGGCGCGCGCCCAGCCGGCGGCCAGATCGGTTTCATCGGCCGCATCCGCCTCTTTTCCGCGGGCCCGCAGTTCTTCCGCCATTTGCTCCTGAATCAGCATCTCGAACGCCTTCGTGATGGACCCGCTCTTGGTAGGGTCGGCCAGCGCGATCTGTCTGAAGAAACGCGGATCGGCCAGGTCCGCCCAACGTCGCGGCGTGACGGCGATGCCGCGGGTCTTCAGCACATCCTCGTTGTAACAGATGCCGAAGCTTGAGAGGCAGCAGCCATACCAGCGATCTTCGGCGTCGCGCAGCAGCTCGCCGGAAGCCGTTCGCGGGATCACGTCCTCGCCCAACCAGTCGGGATGGCGTTCCCGCACGCCGCAGGGCACCGTGTGACCCTTGCCGGCCTGCCGGTCGTGATCGTACTGCCCGCCGCCGAAGAGCAGATCGACGCCGATCCCCGCGGGGCCGGCAGCGGACCGCGCGTCGAAGGCGCTGTCGATGAACCGAATGATCTCGCTCGTCCCGCCCACGTTGCGCCAGTCGATCTCCACCAGTCGGCCGTGGCGCGCCCGGTACCATTCCCGGAACCCGTGCTCGTACTCTTCCTGAATGGCCGCGTTGTGCGGGCTGAGTACGACGAGTTGCACCGCGTCCGGCAGCACCTCGACGCCCTCGTGACGCAGGGCAAACGGCACGCCGAGCACGGCGGCGAGTGCGGCGAAGATGGACAGACGTCGGAACACAGAACCCTCCCTGGAGGTCGAAGGTCAGAAGGTCAAAGGTCCAAGGTCACGCAGCAAGAATACTCGGGACTAGTATTCCATTCCTTCGACCTTCGACTTTCCGACCTTCGACCTTCGACTTCTGCCCCGGCCGCTCACGAGCGGGCGAGCACGACGACGTCTTCCGGCGCGACCCAGAGCCTCACGCCCGGCGTTCCCGCCGAGAGCAGCCTTTTCGGATTCAGCTCGAAAGCCTTCAACGGGGTGTCGGCCGCCAGCCGGAACCGATACTGCACGGCTTCGCCGAGGTACGTGACTTCCTCGACGGTTCCCGAGAAGGCGTTGGCCGAGCCGCCGGGCGGTATGGGATCGAGACGGACGGCCTCCGGCCGCACGGACACGGTAACCGCTTCGCCGGCGCGGCCCTCGTTCGTCAGCGCCGCGCTTTGCCATTGGCCGCAGGCGCTGCGGACGGCGCCCGTGTTGCCGTCGCGAGCGGTCAGCGTGCCGTCGATCAGATTCGTCTCCCCGACAAAATCGGCCACGAAGCGGCTGGCCGGCCGTTTGTAGAGATCGTCGGGGCGGCCGACCTGCTCGACACGGCCCCGGCGCATGACGGCGCAGCGGTCGGCCATGCTCAGCGCCTCTTTCTGGTCGTGGGTCACGTACAGGGTGGTCACCCCCGCTTCCTTGACGATCCGCTTGATCTCCAACCGCATCTCCAGTCGGAGTTTGGCGTCGAGGTTGGAGAGCGGTTCGTCCAGCAGCAGGCACGCGGGCCGGATGACGAGGGCCCTGGCCAAGGCGACGCGCTGCTGTTCGCCGCCGGAGAGCTGGTTCGGTCTCTTCCCCGCAAGGGTGTCGATGTGCACCGTGCGCAGCATGTCGTCCACGCGAGCGGCCCGCTCGGCGGCGGGTGTTTTTCGGCCGGGAACCGTGAGGCCGAACCCGACGTTCTGGGCGACGGTCATGTGCGGCCACAGCGCATAGTTCTGGAACACCATGCCCGTGTTCCGCTTGTGGGGGGCCATCGCCGTCACGTCATCCGCGTCGAAAAGCACCGAACCGGAATCCGGTGGCGTGAACCCGGCAACGGTGCGCAGCAGCGTGGTCTTGCCGCAACCGCTGGGGCCGAGCAGGAAGAACAACTCCCCGTCCGCGATATCGAGCGAGACGTCGTCAACGGCGCGGACCGGGCCGAAATGCTTCACGATATGGCGCAACGTCAGTTTCATGACCCAACGGGGCGGCTCACGCGCCGCGGTACGCGGTCGCGTACAGCCGCAGGTTCGGCAATCGGTCGTCCTCTCGACCGCCGTTCTTCTCTTCCTCGTCCACCATTATCGTCGCCGTTATCGTAAACCGATTGGGCCGCGCGGCCATGATCACGCTCCAGAGATTCGGTCCACGAGAACGGCGACGAGAACGGTTGACGATTTCCGGACCCATCTTCCTGGCCGAACATCCCGTTCGCGGAACCCTGATCCCGCATCCCGCATCGGGTCCTCTAGCCCTTGTGGTCAATCACGCCGAAACTGATCTCGAGCTCGCTGCGGTCCTTGATGTCGATGATCTTGCCGTCGGTCAGGTAGACGACCCTGTTGGAGGCGGCGAGCATCTTGTGGTCGTGCGTGGCGCTGATGATCGTCACGCCGAGGTCGTTCTTGAGCTGTTCGAGCATGGAGATGATCTCCTCGCCCGTGTGCAGGTCGAGGTTGCCGGTCGGCTCGTCGGCCAGGATGATCTTCGGATCGTTCGCCAGCGCGCGGGCGATGGCGACGCGCTGCTGCTGGCCGCCGGAGAGCTCGTCCGGCCGATGGCTGTAGCGGTCGGCGAGCCCGACGGTGTCGAGCAGGTAGTGCGCCTTCTCCTCCGCCTCCGCGTCGGGGATCCCGGCGAAGGTCATCGGCAGCATCACATTCTCCAGCGCGGTCATGACCACGATGAGGTTGAACGTCTGAAAGATGTAGCCGATCTTGCGACAGCGCAGGTAGGCGACCTGCATGGCGTCCATGCGGCCGACATCGGCGCCGTCGATCATCACGTCGCCCTCCGTCGGCTGGTCCAACCCGCCGACGACGTTGAACAGCGTGCTCTTGCCGCTGCCGGACGGCCCCATAATGCTGAGATACTCGCCGCGGTACACGTCCAGGTCCACGCCGCCCAGAGCCCAGACTTCCTCGCTGCCCATCATATAGAGCCGCTTGACGCCGCGGGCGGAGACAATGACATCATCGGATGACATCGGCGTGACCCTCCTCGATCTGCAGTTCGTCGCGGTTCTGCATGCGCTCCACGAGCCCGTCGCGGATCCAGGCGATGCGGTCGGAGACGGACAGCATTTTGTGGTCGTGCGTGGCCGTCACGACCGTCACGCCGTCGGTCTCGTTGATCTCGCGCAGCAGTTCGATAATGCGGTGGCCCGTGTGGATGTCCAGGTTACCGGTCGGCTCGTCGGCCAGGATGATGGCGGGGCTGTTCGCCAGCGCGCGGGCCACCGCCACGCGCTGCTGTTGGCCGCCCGACATCTGGACCGGCTTATGGAAGATGCGGTCGCCGAGCCCGACCTTTTTCAGCAGTCCCGCGGCCTTCTCCTGTGCGTCGGCCTGCGTCATGCCGGCGAAGAACATGGGGATCATCACATTGTCCAGCGCGCTGGCGACCGGAATGAGGTTGAACGTCTGGAAAATGTAGCCGATCTTGTGGCAGCGCAGCCAGGCCAGCTCGAAGCTGCTCAGGGCGGCGATGTTCACTTCGTCGATGAAAACCTGGCCCTCGTTCGGCTTGTCCAGCCCGCCGATCATGTTGAACAGCGTCGTCTTGCCCGAGCCGCTCGGCCCCATGATCGACACGTACTCGCCACGCTTGACGGAGAACCGAATGCCGCGCAGCGCGTGCAGCGGCTGCCCGCCGCGGTAGTAGGTCCTGCGCACATCCACCGCGCGTACGATATGCGTCGCCAGCAGCAGGTCCTGCTGCTCCTGGTCGAGCGGGGACTCGACCTCCTTCTCCGGCGCCGGCTCCATAAGATCTTCTGCCGCTTCGCTCATAGTCACCTCGTTGGATGGGCATCCGCCTTCGGCGGACGCCCGATGCCGGATTCCAGATCCCGGTCACCGGATTGCGCAGACCCAGCGTATCGTCGTTTCCGGTATCCGGCTGCTCAGACTTCCGACCGCATGGCATCAACCGGTTGCATCTTGGCCGCGCGCCAGGCCGGATACAGGGCGCCGGCTATCGTGAGAAGGGTGCCGGTCAGGAAGCAGAGGCCGACCACCCGCGCCAGGGTTACGCCCGGCATGGCGCCCCACGTTTCCGGGCCGTAGACCGTGAGCCCCTCGGAGTAGGTCAACAGCAGCCCGATTCCGATGCCCAGCGACGTGCCCAGAATCCCCTGAAACGTGCTTTCGATCAAGAACAGCTTGATGATCAGAGAATCGAGCGCGCCGAGACACTTCATCGTGCCGATCTCGCGGAACCGTTCCGTCACGCTCATCAGCATGGCGTTGAGAATACCCACAAAACTCACCAGCAGGGCGAGCCCGACCAGCCACCAGGTCTGCACGCGGCGGTCGGCATCGTCCAGGGCCGACAGCAGCCCTTTCTTGTTCAATTGGTCCAACAGTTCGGGCGACCCTCTCTGTGCGATGCTGCGGGCCAGCGCCTCGGAGGAGAGAATGTACATCAGGAAGGCCAGGGCCAGAATAATGCCGCTGGTGACGAGCAGCGAACGCCACCACCGCACACGGATGTTCTTGGCCGCGATCTTCACGGCCTTGGCCATCGGGAGCTGGATTTGTCGTTCCGGTGCTTCGCTCATTGCCGCCCTTTCTCCACAGCCATGGCCACCAGGCCTTTTGCCATCAATGTCTTCAAGAACGCCGTGACGGACATCTCCGCCTCCGTCGACCCGATGCGGTGCGCGTGGGCAAAGCGGCCGATGATGGCCGAGACCTCGGTCTTGCCGTCGCAGGCCGCGTACACCTCGCGGCCAAACGGGTCCAGCCGAAAAGTCCGCTCAAACCGTGCCGAACCGCTGAGCCGCTGCAGCCACGGCGAGCGTTCGAACTGAACGGTAACCTTCAACCGGCCGTCCTCGCACTCTTCTTCGCGAACCGTCGGGACTCGCTCCGGACGCCCGGCCAGAGCCCTGGCGCGGCTGATGCTCCGCTTCGGCTTCTTCTTGGCTGCAAACATGGTCCGGCTTCTCCCGGGCTCTCACGCTCACCCAGAGTGCTCGGAATGGAAGAATGGAAGAGCGCATGGTTGCATCGATTCGAGGCTCCTGGCATCCTCCCGTCTTCCAACCCTCCAATCTTCCAACCTTCCACTCTTGCGATCTTACGGCGTCCCGTTGCGCTGTGCCCAGTTCATGCCGGCAAGCAGCTCGCCCAGCAGCTTGTCGTCCTGGGGCCGGCGCGCACTGCATTCGGCCAGCAGGAGCCGGTCCAGCTCTCTGTCCTCGATCACGGCCGTGACGGCGAACCGCGGCCGGCACCATCCCATCGGGAACGGCAGCCGCTTCCATCCGTCGCGCTTCAACCCGCTCAGCTCACGCGCCGGGCAGTCCAGGCGCCAGGCTTCCGGCTCGCCAGCCGGCCTGTGCGCGCGGTGCTCCTTGAACGGCGCGTCCCGAAGCCATTTCTTCATGTCCCGCCGGGCCAGCGCCAGACTGGCCGGATACACCTGGCGAAGCACGATACGCGAGCCGCCGCGCGCGGTGAACCGCAGCGCCATGTCCCCCAGATTCAGGCGCCGATTGTCCAGCACGTAACCGGGCGGCGACTCGAAACTGACTCCGAAAACCGCCCATTGGGTCGGCCCGCCCCGTTTTGACGCTCGCAGCGAGGGCAGGATCTTCTTCACGGCCTGCCGCCATTCCGCGGGCGACAAATCGCCTGCCAGAACCGCCTCGATCATCAGCCCGGCTTCCGGCGCGTAGCCGTACCAGATGGCCTTCCTCCCGCCGGCCCGCGGCGCGCCAAGCTCCACCCACGCGCTGCCGGCGAAGCCGTGCGGAGCCGGGCCCTTGCCCGGCGCCGCCGCGCCGGCCACCGACCGCAGCCTGCGGCGGATCCACGCCGCGGCGTCGAACCGCTTCCCGCGCGGCTGCCACCATTTGATCTGAAGGATCGGTTTGGTCGCACCCCCCAGCATCATACGCCCGCGCGGTCCGTTCTGCTCGATGTCCAGCGGCCGCCACGCCGCCGGCGCCCGCAGGCTCCATCCGCTCCAGGCGACCCATTGGCGCGCTTCCGCCTTCGCCCCCGGGGCTACGGCGGACAAGTCGCTCGCGTCATGGGCTCGCTTTGCTCGCGTCATGGGCTCGCTTCCGCCTTCGCCCCCGGGGCTGCGGCGGACAAGTCGCTCGCGTCAATTGGGCCCTTCGGGCCCGGTCATCGGCCCCCGCCGGCTACAGCCCATGACGGCGCGCCGCGCCCACTGACCGCGCCGCAAGGCGCCAATGACGGCGCGCCGCGCCCGCCGACCGCGCCGCGCCGTCACACGGCCAGCTTGATCACGCTCTTACTCATAAGAACAAACCCGAGGCTGAGCATGGTGATCAGGCCGATGCCGGCGGTGAAGCCGGCCAGGAACACGACCCGGTATTTGGGCCATCTTTCGCCGAACCATTTCCGGCAACCGTAGCGCCCGATGAGGGCGCCGAGGAACTGCGGCAGAATCGCGTGGGGCAGAGACTGGTCCAGCCCGTAGATAAGCCCGTAGACGAGAAACACGGGCAGGCTGAAGTGGCGCAGCACGGCGTAGAGCACGACGGCCATGCCCAGTGCGATAAGGATCACCTCCGGCTTGAACGCCTCCTGGAAGGGCGTGTGCACTTCGCCGGGCAGGGTGGCGGACCAGATGAGTCCTTTCTGGAACGCCTGCAGCTCCCAGAACTCGTTGGCCCAGGGGAACAGTTCGCTGGGCACGTTGTCGATTTGCCAGATGAACTGACTGAACATGAAGGTGCCGGCGATCATGATGGGGAAGATGATGAACTCGGCCTTAAGCAGCGATGTGAAGCGCGCGCCGGTCAACTCGGTTGTCCGGAACTGGACGGCTTGGGCGCCGTAGTTGTGCATGGGGATGGGGCAGAACCAGATGGCGGCGCCCTTGTAGCCGGAGAGGATGAAGGTGGCTTCGCGCACGAAGGGGATGTTCACGAACATGCCCACCATGCCCTCCATGCGCGTGGAGACGTAGCTGATGAGCGGCGTGTAGACGAAGCCGTAGAACAGGAGCAGCCAGAGCGGGAACCTCAGTCCGTAGAGCGTGGACCGGTAGTTGACCAGCCAGTAGCCGAGCGACACATAGACGGTGGTGGAGAACAGATAGATGCAGATGGCCAGCCAGATGGGGATATCTCCTCTGTCGACGCCCGGCTTGAACAGCCGGCTCCATTCCACCTTGGGTCTGCCCGCCTCGTCCATTTCCCGCTTCTTCTTCCTGAAACTGGTGAAGACGGTGAGGAACCCGATGCCGGCGACGGCCAGCAGGAGCCCGAGGTGGAAGCTGAAGTAGAAGTCCATGATATTGGAACGGATGGTGGCGATGGCGCCGATGCCCGGCTCCCAGCCTTTCAGGATCCCCGCGTGGTGCAGAATGGGGTTGGCGATCAGCGTCACGATCAGCCCGACGAACGCGCCGAGCATGGCGCCGAACGGCTTGACCATCCCCTGGAACAGGAACGCCAGGTTGAAGCTGATCATCATGGGCATGGCGGGAAGGAAGCCTTCGGTGTAGGACGTCAAGTCCACGAACGGGATCGGCAGGATACGGATCGGCTCCGTGAAGATGGCGCTGGTGATATTGGGGATCGCCAGGTAGACGAAGCCGAAGGCCACGCCGGCCACGCCTCCCATGCTGAACACGCGCCAGCGCCACGTCTCCTTCTGGCTGGACGCGTCGGCCAGCGCGGTCATCCCCATCGCGCCGACCGGCGCCATCGGGAAGGGCAGGTCTTCGACGTCGGCGGCGAGCCGGTACATGACGTAGCCCAGCCCGAAATGGTCGAGCATGGCGACGAATCGCGTGACGACGAGCAGGATCAGCGGGACGGCCCAGGGCCTGATCCAGAAGGTGCGCTGCGCGAGCACCTGCGGGTCTTTGGGCGCGTACCACTCGGGGATGTACTGGATCAGCCCCATCTTGCGCAGGCTCTCGCTCTGCACGATGAACTGGCGCATGAGCAGGTTTTCGCCGGTCGCATGCACGACCGCGCCGCACATATAGAACAGGATGAAGATCTCGGGCCGTTTCAGTTCCTTGAACGCGCGCCGGGCGACCTCGACGTAGAGGATGACGGTCACCCACTTGGCCGCGTCGCTCATGCCGACGCCGGCCACGAGGTGCATGTAGAGCTGGGCGGGCGCCATGAGCAGCCCCACGAACAGGGCCATGAGGAACGTGCCCCAGCCGAGGCCGGACTCGAAGTGGTCGGGCCGCGGCATGAGGTCGCGGAACTCTTTCAGCTCCTTGTCTTCTCTGATGTCTTTCGCCATCGGTCCTCCCCGCCCTCCTCAGAACGTCATGGGCGCCCGCGGCGCGGTATGCGCCTCACGCCTCCGCTTCGGCCAGCATGTGCGCGGCATCGGCGATATACTGGAGGACGCGCTGCGTCTTGACCTTGCGCCAGCCGAGCAGTTGCTTGCGCAGGTCCCCCAGGAAGACGCGATTCAATTTCCACCAACTTCGCACCTGGCCGGCGCCGCGGAACAGTTCGATTGCGATTTCGCAGACGTCTTCCTCGTCCGTCTGCCGGATCAGGATCCGGATATCCTGGCGCACGCCCAGGTCGTAGGGGGCGAGCCAGACGGTCCCCTCGATCCCGAGCACGTCGTGGTGCTGGACGCGGGTCTTGAACACGCGCAGGCGGTCGGTACTGAAATTGCCGATACTGCCTTCGCGATGCGCCTCGAGGTACTCGTGAAGGAAATTCACGACGCCGTTGGCCGCGCGGGTCGTGACGGTGAAGGGCAGCACGTCGCGGATGACGTCGTTTTCCGGCAGCGGCACTTTCCAGGACATTTCGTGGCTGGGCGACGCGATCTTTCCGGCCATGAAAGCGGGGACGAGCGAGGAGAGGATGACGACCACGAGGACCATGACCATCGTGGCCAGCGCCTGGGTGCCGGAGTAGTTCAACGTGATGCTGCCGAGCCAGCCCAGCTCGCTGAGGCCCGTGGCGGCGCCCTGCCCGACGACGTAGCCGAAGATGGCGCCCATGAGCCCGTAGGTGATGGCCTCGGCCAGGAACAGGACGCCGACATGCAGGGGCGCGAGCCCGAGGCTGGTGTACACGTGGATTTCGCGTTTGCGCTCGGCGATGGAGCTGAGCATCGTGTTGAAGATGATGAGCCCGGCGATCAGCAGCGGCAGGATCAGGCTCTTGGGCGCGCGCGGTTTCAGGCCGGTGGCGGCCACCACGTTCACGCCCTGCGGCGATCCGAAATAGACCGGAAAAGCGAGCCGGCGCGCCATTTCCAGGGCGTTCGCCGTCGCCATGGCCGGGGATTCGGCCGAGATGGAGAGGCTGCGCAGCGAGCAATCCGGCATGCCGGAGCACATGGCGGCCGGCACAATGACGACGGCGGTCGGCGAAATGTGGGGAAGCTCTTCTTCCGGCTCCAGGCCCTCGCCGCTTTCCATCTTCTGGTTCAGAAGCTCGACCCAGGTGCTGGACGCATCGCGACGCTGCTCGTAGCCGAGCGCGGAGTAGTCGTAGGGCAGCAGGGACTGCCCGTCCAGGCTGCGGACTTCGGAGGCGAACCGAGCGCCGTCGAACACGCCCACGAGTTTCAGGGATCGGCCGCCGACGATGAGGCGGTCGCCCGGCCTGACGGCGAGTTCGGCGGCCGTCTTCTCCGCCAGGTAACAACCGCCTTCGGCGACAAACGCGTCCCAATCCGGCAGAGTCTTGTCGACTCCCGTCAGAGCGGCTTCGCCCGGGGCCAGCCCGAGCCCGGCCTGCAGGGAGAGCTGCTTGCCGGTCGCCGGGTTGCGCACGTGCAGTTTCCATTCGGGCGACCAGGAATTGCACCACCAGTACCGCGGAACGGTCTTCTCCTTTGCGCCGAAGTACGTCTGCATATACTCCAGCGCCTGTTCCGGCATGGGCCGGGTGGAGGCTTGCCGGATCAACAGGCCGGTGTAGGGTGCGGCGACGTCGAGCCGGAACTGTTTCTGCCCCACGTAGTTGCTGACGGAGGTGAAACACAGCAGGGCGAAGGTGATGAGAATGATCGTTGTCCCGGTCAGCGCGGTGCGCAGTTTGCGCTTGCGCATGTTGGCGATGCCCAGCCGTACGGCGCTGGAGACGACGCCGCCGCGCGACGTGCGCGCGCCGCTGGACTCGGCGCGGCCGCTGCGCATCTCCTCCAGGCTCGTCTCGAAGCGGCCGAACACCACGGAGATGACCAGCAGGCTGAGCGCGATGACGCCGAACGCCATGATGATCATCAGCGGCTGGTTGCTGATTCGGAACGCCGGGTGGAAGCTCCAGAGGATGGCGACCATGACGACGAAGACCGTGATCGTGCCGATTATCTGCTTGTAGATGTGCGGGGTGGCCAGGACCAGCCGCTCGAGCGCGAAGGAGAACGGGACGATCGCCAGCAGCAGGAAGACGGCGGCGCGCACGACGTCATTGGCGGTGTAGCGGATGGCCTGGTAGGCGCGGACCTCGTTGGCCATGGCGCCGATCGTCGCCCTGAAGAAGCCTGCCCCGTCGTCCTGAGCGAGCGCGGTGTCGGCCTCGGTCATCAACATCCGCGTGCGCGCCCGGATCTGCTGGATCGCTTTGCTCGTGATGCCGGCCTTGCTGTAGTCGCGCAGCCGCCGTTCGTCCAGGTTCCAGAAGTCGTGCAGCGCCACGTACGTGGGCGATTGCGGAAGCGGCCTGCCGATCTCGAACCCGCGCATCGCCTCGCGCGGCGTCATGTGGGCGGACTCGTCCGGAACCGCCATGTTGATGAGTGCCATGCGGTTCTGGGTGGTGCCGAGCCGGAGGATGAGCTGCCAGCGCGTGCCGGGTTCGAGCATGGCGGCCATTTCCGGGCCGGAGATGCTGAAGTTGCCGCGCTGCGGCTTGCCGGCGCGCACGGCGTCGAGGATCGAACTGGCGTAGAGATTGCGCAGGAAGCGCGGATCCAGGTAGTCCACGCCGGTCAGTTCCTGGCAGTCGAAGGCGACGGCCCGCAGCGGGCTGGCGTCGGCCGAGAGAATGTCGATATTCAGGCGCACGCCTTTGCCGGCGCGATTCATGTCGATCGCCCGCACGGGGCGCCCGTCCTTGGCCAGTTTGAACGACTGGACGAAGAAGCGCTGCGCGCCGCGCGTGCAATGCCCGGGCAGCACGCCGACCTGGAACCGGCCGTCCACGCCCGTGAAGCAGAATTCATAGAGGCGGACGCCGGCGCACTTCTCGCGCCACGCGTGCCCGCCGCGCCCGCCGGAGGAGTTGCCGCTGACCAGGGTGGTGAGGTAGTCGTTCATGGGCAGGCGCGGGATCGCCTCGCCCGGCGACTGGTCGACGATCGTTCCGCGCACCCCGCGCCAGCGGCTGACGATTTTGGAGGTGGCCTTGAAGTCCGTCTCGCAGACCGCCCGGCGGATCAGCGCCCAGGTCGCGTCGATCTGCGGGCCGAGCCGTTTCCAGTCCAGCCGCGCGGGATGGTCGTTCGGCGTGTCGGCCTTGGTGCGGAATCCGTCCAGAGTCGACCAGGACATGGCCTGGATCCCGAAGCTTTGGGCGGGCGAGGTGAAGTTGGCCACGCCGCCGACGACGTGCGAATCGACCGCATCCATTCCCAGCAGCGGTTCCAGGTTCACGGCTTTCGGCACGTCCGCGTTCCAGACTTTCTCAAGCTCTTCCGGCTTCTTGCGGATTAGATTCAGCCACGTGCGGAAATCCTTGGAGTTGGCCTTCTCGTCCTGGCGCAGATACCGGCACCAGAGCGAGGGGCCCGCGGCCACGCCCGCATCGGACAGATCGATGCCGAGCAGGAACTCGACAGGCCGCTCGATCTTCTCCTCCCGCGTCGAACCCGGGGCGCCGGGCTGAGCGGGGAAGCCCAGTTCCGCCAGCAGCGCCAGGCGCATTTTGTCCTGCCGTTCATGCTCCTCGAACAGCCGTTTGGCCTCTTTGAGCTGGCCGGAAATGCGCTTGCGCGCCCGCAGCCACAGCTGCTCGGCTATGGGCTGTATCTTCTCGTCAAGCTTCGACGGGGTCAACATCTGGACCTGAGCGGCCAGGTACCGCATGCGCGCGTCTTCCAGTTCCTTGACCTGCTTGTCGAGCGCCGCCTTCTTCTCGGGGTCGGTTTCGCGATGCGCCTCCAGCCGCAACGGCATGAGCTCGTTTTCGAGTGCCACGACCTCGCGTGCGACTTCGTCCTTGGCGTAGCGGTGCAGGCTGGTGTAGTCCATGCCTTTCTGCGCCTTCACGGCCGGGACCCACAGGACGACGATCAGCACGGTGGCCACGAGCGAAACGGCGGCGGCCGCGATGCTCTTCTTCCAACCCCAGAGGAAACCGACCCCGATCGAGCCGGCGGCGAGCAGGCCGATCGCCAGCCAGGGAACCCACTTGGGTGTGGTTTTCTGGCTGAGGTGCAGGAGGCTGAACGGATCGTCAGCCGCGTCGATCTGCCGGGCGAGCGCTTCGTGTGTCTCGTATTCCTCGACGACTTTCACGTCCTCCGCCAGATACAGGTCCCGCTCCTCGCGCGTGATGCCGAAGGAGGCCAGCATCTCCCGCGCGCCGAGCTGGTTGACCGCGTAGGCGTCGGCGAAGGTGAAGAGCACGGGGCGCGCGGGCGGGCTGTCGGCCAGCTTCCGCAACACGTTCAGGAGGAAGGCCGTGTCGACGGCGGTGTCCGCGCCCGCCGCCAGCTCCGGTACGACGCCGGCGGAGTCGAACGCCGCCCCGATCGCGAAGGCCTGCTGGGGTGCCGCGCGATCGCGCGGCTTGACCAGCGCGTAGATGTTCGTTGCCTCCACTTCCTTCCAGGCCGCCGCGGCAAACAGCCGGCCCCGCGGGATGTCGCCGCGGCGCAGCGCGTCGGCGAGCGTGCCGGGCGGCAGATAGAAGCGCGGGCAGTAGACGGGCAGCCGCATCAGGTGCGCGTGCGCCTCTACAATCGAGACGTCGTCGGAGCCGAGCAGGATGAGGGCCTCGGCGCCGGCATTCCAGGCGTTCATCCACTTGTCACCCCCGCTCATTTCCACGACGGCGATCTGGCCGCGTAGGCTCCGCGGCGGGACTTCCGCGTGCGTGGCCTTGCCCACGTAGACCAGTCTGCCCGCAATGCCGTTGGTGGGGGTGGTATTCAGCCGGACCATTCCCGGCCAGATCGGATAGACGCGATGCCGGCCCGCGAGCAGGCCGGCGGAAATCGTCAGATGCGCTTCTTCGAAGACGGGTGCGACGGTCGTGAACGGCTGGGTCCAGACCCGTACGCCCGGCACGGCTTTCACCTTTGCCAGCAGTTCGCCCAGCGCCTTGTCGTGCTCGGCCGTCCCGACAACCCGGTTCGGATAACCGGCAAGCCATTCGGTATCCCCGCGGGTACGAAGGACGAGGGGGGACTCGGCCCGAGCGGTCCCGGGAAGAACGGTTGCCGCCAGCAGCACCCAAAGAGTGGCCGATCTCATAACTCGCATCGCATGCTTCATTGGAACTGGTTCCCAGACCGTCAAGACGCAGAAAATCCTATAGTGTTTCCCCGGCAAATGCAAGAGTGCCGGCCACGGCCACCGCCGTTTCCCCCTTTCTCCTCGACTTGCTCGAGAACTTACTCGGGAACCCGAGTTTTCGAGTTAAGTTCGCGAGTAAGTTCTCGAGCAAGTTCATCAGAACGGCAGCACGTCGAATATCCTGTACTGTACGCCGAGCGCAAGCAGGACGGCGGGCATGACCCCCCAGAAGAGGGCCGCGAACACCTCCCCGAGAACGAGGCCCAGAAAGGCGGGCCGGGCGGCATGATACAGCCGGGAACCGCCGTAGCGAACCAATAGCGTCTTGATCAGCCAGCCGAGCAGAATGCTGAACCAGGTGCGCTGGCCGTAGGAGATATACGCCATCATGATCCCGACCGGGTGAAGCGGCCATCGCGGAATGGCCAGGCACGCCCACTGCAGCCCGCCGGCCAACGCGGCCCCGAACGCGATGTGGCCGGGCCGGTTATAGGTCGGCCGGCTGATCTGGCCGGCGGCCCGTTCCAGCAACGGCCGCGACGACCAGTTGCTGACGATCCGGGCGTAGCCTCCGTTCAGCGGTTGGTCGACGCCGTCGAGCGACATGCCGTGATGATAGGCCGCGTGCAGGTGCGCCGCCCCGCACACGACGACCCCCATGACGAGCGTGGCGACGAGGATGAAGGTGAGCTGCCGCTGGCGCCGCGCGGAGATCTCTTCGTTCAGGCCCAGCCCGTGCGTCGCCATGGTCGTGGCGCAGGTGCGCGAGTGCATGCTGAACACCAGATACCCGATGAACGAGAAGAAGAGCGAGGCGGCTTTGATCCAGGCGGTAGGCGCCAGCGCCATCAGCGTGAACGGGTCGCTGTAGGTGCGTATGAAAGGGACGCCGGTCTCGCACACGATGCGCGTGATGACCAGGCACGCCACGAATCCGAACCCGAGCAGCATCAGCGCCCAGCCCGGCTGCATCCCGGCCCAGACCAGCCAGGCGAAAATGCCGATCGAGCCCAGCGCAAACAGGGCGGCGCCGGCCCGGTCGCGCCGGTCTTCGTCCGATCGTGCCCGCCGGACCAGACACCCGAACACGCGCGCCCACTGCGCGCGGCCGAGCCATAGGATGAACACGGCCAGCGCCAGCATGGCGCCCATGCGATGGTCGCTGATGCTGCCGTACTGGAACGGCGGGAAATAGGCGCTGCCGAGCATCTGGTAGGCCGCATAGGCCAGAGCGAAGAACCAGATGGAGAACGAGATCCGATTCGGCATGAAATAGGCGATCCCGATAAAGGCGAAGTACAGGCGCTGCCGGTAGATGAAGGACGGCAGGTGGTTCCATGGTTCCTCGGTGAACAGGCCGCCCAGGTCCCAGTGCAGCGGGATGGCCGGCACCTTCTCCGGGTTATACTCGGCGGCGCCCTGCATCGCATGCAGAACAAAGACGATGCCCGCCGTTATCCAGAACGTGCGGCAGCGGAACAGGGGCGGCAACAGCCGGCCCTGCCGCGGCTGTTCGAGCACGTGCTGGTACACCGTCAGCAGCGGGAAGGCGAGCCGCTCGTTGTGGCGCCACTGCGGGAAGACGATGACCGCCAGGCCGATCATCATCATCCAGAGGCTGAGCAGCAGCACGCTCCAGACGCAGAGCGGCCACACCCACGCGCCCCAGGGGATGGATTCGCCGGGCATCAGCTCGCCCATCATCCGGTCGGAGGCCGGCGTATCGAGTGCGTAGCCGATCTTGTCCGGGAACAGCTTCGGGGACAGGTTCATGCCCTCGTATTCCTTTGCCAGCGCCGCGTTTTCGCGCACATCGAGCGCGATCTGGGCCAGGTTGTACGGCAGCGTGCGCAGGAGCCCGTAACCCGGAATGGAGCAGGCCACCAGCAGGATGGCGAGGATGACGGCAAGCTGGCCGCGTTCAAGCGCCAGCGGGCGCGCAAACCGTCTCAGCAGCGGATTGATCAGCAGAATGAGCAGCAGCGTCACGAACATCGCGTAGACCGGCAGATAGCTGTCGCCGATGCCCCGGTTGCCCACGACGAGGTTGTTGTAGGGCGTCACGATCCAGATAAACAGCGCCCCGACGAATCCGAGGAGAATGGCCAGGAGATATCGACGGCGTGAAGTCGTGGAGCCCGAGGCACCGCCCTTTTGACTTGAACGTTCGTCCATCCCTGATACCCCCCTCCCGCGGATGATACGGCGGCGGGAGGGAGAACGCCAATAAAAAAGCGGATGGGGGAAGAGGTTTCCAGCGGATGAATGGACGGCAGCGGATGGGGGTCTATTGTCGATGAACCACTGCCCTAAGATGGACTTCCCGTTTGCCGAAGTTAACAAGAAGGCCGGCTGTGAGATTCTTTTGTCGCATGTAGGCGATTGTACGGGCCAGATCGGCTGTGGTGGTTGAATCGTACAGGCCGGTTACAACCAAGAGGATGCGATTGTCCAGTAGGCTGGCGTTGATCTCCCGGGTGCCAAGTTCGATATCCTTGAACTTCAGATTGACCCGTGGTCTTGTCGGGTTGAGCCCCGCATGGTTGAGTCGGGCCCTGAGTGCCCCGTGATACGTCTTCCCGACGTACCCCAGTCCGTGGTCCCGCAGGATTGACTCGCATGTCTTCTCCACCTCTTGGCATATCTCGCGTTCGTGTTCGCCCAGCCTGCTCCAGAGACCGACCCTCTTGAGTTCGCCTTCCTTGGGCGTGTAGGGGACACGCTCAAACCGAAGGCGACCCAGGCCGAAATTGAGCAACATGCCGAGATCCTTCTTCCAGAATTTCAAGTAGGTGATGATTTGCGCGAAGCTGGCTGGAGGCAAACTTCCCTGCAGATGCTTGAGCTCGAGGATCACGGTGTCCTCAACCATTAGATCATTATCTTCTGTGTGAGTTCCTTATGCAGTAGCTCTGTCAAACCATGTCCCTCCCCATCCGCTGCCGTGCATTTCCGCCGCGGGCGGATCTGCGACATCCGCTGGAAGACTCTTGCGGCCTCCGTCGTCAGAACGGCAACACGTGCACCGCCTTGAACGGCTGGCCGAACAGGAGCATGACGGCCGGCACGGCGCCCCAGAAGGCGGTCGCGAAGATTTCGCCGAAGATCAGCCCGAGGAACGCCGGCCGCGCCGCGTGGTACAGGCGCGAGCCGCCGTAGCGGACGAGCAGCAGCTTGATGACCCAGCCGAGGAAGATGCTGAACCAGGTGCGGCCACCGTAGGAGATGTAGGCCATCACGATTCCGACCGGGTGCAGCGGCCATTTAGGCATGGCGAGGCAGGCCCACTCCAGCGCGCCGGCCAGGCCGGCTCCAAAAAGCGTATGGCCGAGCCGGTTGTAGGTGGGATGCGTGATCTGGCCGGCCGCCTTTTCCCGCAGCGAGCGAGTCGTGTTCCCGGTCAGAATCGTACTCCAGTCGTTGAGCGGCCTGCTGCGTTCGTCGAGCGATGTACTGTGGTGGTAGAAGACATTGAGGCGCGCCGCGCCGCCGATCACGAGGCCGGCCAGCATCGTGACCACCAGCACAACGGCGAACGACCGCTGCCGCCGCGGCGGCGTATCTTCCTGCAGGCCCTGCGCGTGAAGGGCCATCGTCGTGGCGCACACGCGCGACGGCACGGAGAAGATCAGCCGCCCGATGTGCGAGAAAAAGACCGACGCCGCGCTGATCCAGGCCGTCGGGGCCAGGCTCATCAGGGTGAAGTGCTGGCTGTAGGTGCGCATGAACGGGACCCCGGTTTCCGCCACGATCCGCGTGATGACCAGCATGACGACGAACCCGAACAGCAGCAGCGTCAGCGCCCAGTGCGCCTGCATGCCGGCCCGGATCAGCCACAGCCACGCCCCGATGCAGCCGATCGCGAACATGTAGCCCGCCGTCCGGTCACGCCTCGCTTCCTCGGTCTTGTCGCGCCGGACCATGCAGCGGAACACGCGGGCCCAGTGCGCGCGGCCCAGCCACAGAATGAAGGCGGCCAGCGCGATCATGGCTCCCGTGCGGTGGTCCCCGATCGTCGCCCAGACCGGCATGGCCGGGACGTACATGCCGCACGTGACCTGGTAGGCGGCATAGGCCAGGGCGAAGAACCAGATGGAGAACGAGATGCGGTTCGGCATGAAGAAGGCAATCCCGATGAAGGCGAAATAGAGCCGGCCGCGCTTGATGAACCAGGGCAGGAACCGCCAGGGGTCCTCGGTGAAGAGCGTGCTGAGGTCCCAGCTCAGCGGGATAGCCGGGACTTTCTCCGGGTTGTATTCCGCGGCGCCGGCCAGCAGATGCAGCAGCAGCACCACGCCGGCGGGGATCCAGAAGGTGCGGGTGCCAAACAGGGGCGGCAGCAGCCGGCCGGGTTCGGGCTCGCGGGTGATCTCGCCGAAGACCGTCAGCAGGGGGAAGGCCAGCCGCTCGTTGCGCCGCCATTGCGGGAACACGATGAAGGCCAGCCCCACCATCATCATCCAGATGAACAGAAGCAGCGTGCCCCAGGCGAACAGCGGGCCCAGCCATGCCGCCCACGGAACCGGGGCGCCCGGCGGCAGTTCGGTCAGCAGGTAGTCGACAGCCGGCGTGGCCAGGCCGTAGCCGAGCGCGTCGGGAAACAGGGCGCCGGGCAGGTGCATCTGCGCGTAGACGTCGGCCAGCCACGCCTGTTCCCGAACCTCGACCGCCACGTTGGCAATGCCGAGCGTCATCGGGCCCAGGCACCCGTAGCGCGGCAAGACGGACGCGATCAGCATCATGCCCAGAATCGCGCCGAGCTGCCGGTGATCGAGCACGAGGCCGGGTGCGACCCGTCTGAGCAGCGGGTTCACGGCCAGGGCGAGCACCAGCGTGATGCAGACGGCGTACAGCGACACGAAGCTGTCGCCCAGCTCCGAATTGCCGAGCAGGACGTTATTGTAGGGGTGGATGATCCAGATGAAGGCCGAGCCCATCGCGCCGATCGCAATCGCCGCGAGGTAGCGGGGCGCGGAGTCGCTTGCGCCGTCACGGGCAGGTTCTGCTTGCGTCATGTGCTCACTCCGTTCGCGTCAGAACGGCAAGACGTGCACGATCTTATACGGGTGCCCCAGAAGCAGCAGCGCCACGGGCGCGATGCCCCAGAACACGGTTGCGAAGACCTCACCCAATATGAGGCCGAGAAAGACGGGCCGGGCGGCGTGATAGAGGCGCGAGCCGCCGTAGCGCACGAGCAGCAGTTTGATGACCCAGCCGAGGAAGACGCTGGACCAGGTTCGGCGCCCGTACGAGATGTAGGCCATCAGGATCCCGACCGGATGCAGGGGCCATCTCGGCATGGCGAGACACGCCCACTGCAGCCCGCCGGCCAGCCCCGCGCCGAACAGCGTGTGCCCGACCCGCCCGTAGGTCGGCCGCGTCAACTGGCCCGCCATCTTTTCCTGGATGGCGGCGGACGAGCGGCGCGTGAGCACGTTGGACCAGTCCGTGAGCGCCTCGGCCTGGTCGTCCAGGGACGTGCTGTGCCGATACAGCATATGCAGGCGCGCCGCGCCGCCGATCACGAGGCCGGCCAGCAGCGTGACGATCAGCACGACGGCGAAGCTGCGCTGGCGGCTTGGCGGCGCGTCTTCCTGCAGCCCCTGCGCGTGAACGGCCATGGTCGTCGGGCAGACGCGGGAGGCAATGGAGAAAAACAACCCGCCGGCGCAGGAGAGGAAGATGGACGCCGTGCTGATCAGGTGGGTCGGCGCCAGCGCCAGCAGCGTGAAGTGGTCGCAGTAGGACCGCACGAACGGCACACCCGTTTCCGCCACGATGCGCGTGATGACCAGCGCCACAACGAAGCCGAACAGCAGCAGCGTGAACGCCCAGTGCGGCTGCATGCCGGCCCAGACCAGCCAGCCCCAGATGCCCGCGCAGCCCGTCAGGAACAGGAAGGCCGCCGTCCGGTCCCGGACGTCTTCATCGCGGCGCGCGCGCCGCACGAGGCAGCGGAACACGTGCGCCCAGTGCGCGCGGCCGAGCCAGACGATGAAGACCGCCAGCATGCACATGGCGCCCATGCGGTGGTCGTTCACGCTGGCATAGACGTTCACCGAGCCCGGGAAGTACATGGCGCAGACCATCTGATAAACCGCGTAGGCGACGGCGAAGAACCAGATCGAGAAGGAGATCCGGTTCGGCATGAAAAAGGCAATGCCGACGAACGCGAAATAGAGGCGGCTCTCATAGATGTAGCGCGGGAAGTGCCGCCACGGATCCTCGGTGAACAGGCCGCTCAGATTCCACTGCAGCGGGATGGCGGGCACGCGTTCGGGATTGTATGCCGAGGCGCCCTGAAGGAAATGCAGGACGAACACCACTCCGGCCGTGATCCAGAACACGCGCTGCCGGAACAGGGGCGGCAGCCGCCGGCCCTCGGCCGGGTCCCGGGTGACTTCCTGAAAGACCGTGAGCAGAGGAAAAGCCAGCCGTTCGTTCTGGCGCCATTGCGGGAAGACGATGTAGCCCAGCCCGATCATCATCAGCCAGATGAACAGCAGCAGTGTCCCCCAGTGCAGCAGGGGCGGGAGCCAGGCCTGCCACGGGATGGACATGCCGGGCGGCAGCTCGGTGAGCAGGTAGTCGATGGCCGGCGTCTCGACGCCGTAGCCGAGCTTGTCCGGGAACAGGCCGGAGGGGAGGTTCATCTTGGCGTAGGCGTCGGCCAGCCACGCCTTCTCGCGCACCTCGACCGCCACGCTCGGAATGCCTGTCATCATCGGGGCCAGGCACCCGTAGCGAGGAACGACCGCCGCGATCAGCATCATGCCCAGAATCACACCGAGCTGCTTGTGGTCGAGCGCCAGGCCCGCGCGCAGCAGGCGCAGCGCCGGGTTCACGGCCAGCACGAGCAGCAACACGACGAACATGGCGTAGATCGACATGTAACTGTCGCCCAGTTCCATGTCGCCCAGCAGCGTGTTCTGGTAGGGGCTCACCACCCACACGAACACCGCGCCCACAAACCCGATCCCGACGGCCAGCGCATGGCGCCGCCGGGATCCGTCGCCCGTTGCCTGGTTCCGTGCCTCGCGCTTCGTCATGAACCTCCGCCCCTCTCCCAACTTGCTCGAGAACTTGCTCGAGAACTTGCTCGAGAACTTACTCGAGAACTTACTCGAGAACTCACTCGAGAACTCACTCTCGAGCACGTTTCTTCAACCCTTCGATAGTCTTCCGGGTCTCCTACAGCGGCAGGACCGGCACACTCTTGTACGGAACCCCGAGCAGGACCAGGATGGCCGGGACCAGTCCCCAGAAGACGGCGGCGAACGCTTCGCCCATGATGACCCCCATGAAAGCCGGCCGCGCGCTGCGATACAGGCGCGAGCCGCCGTAACGCAGGAGAATGATTTTGATCAGCCATCCCAGAAAGACGCTGACCCAGGCTTCGTTGGCGTAGAAGGTGTTCACCATCAGCAGGCCGACCGGATGCAGGGGCCATTTGGGAAGGTGCAGGCATGCCCATTGCAGGAAGCCCGCTGCCGCGGCCCCGAAGGCGAGGTGGCCCCACTGATTGTGGAGCGGCCGGCTCAGTTCGCCGCGCCCCAGTTCCAGAATCGCGTTGTTGCCTCGGTTCAGCAGGTTGTAGCCCCAGGGGTTCAGGGGCTGCGTCTGGCCGTCCAGCGTCATGCTGTGGCGGTAGTTTGCGTGCAGGTGGGCGCCGCCGCAGACGACGAGGCCCAGCAGCAGAACGCCGATCAGCAGCCAGGCGAACCGCATCTTTTGGCGCGACGAGGCCGTCTCGTCGAGCGAGACCGCATGCGCCGCCATTGGCCCGGCGGCCACGCGGGAAGCCGTGGGGAACAGGATGGCGATCACATAGGAGAAGAACAGCGACGGGGCCCCGATCCAGGAGAGGGGTACCAGCCGCATCAGGCCGATCTGGTAGACGAAGTCGATCCGTACGAACGGCATGCCCGTTTCCGCCACGATCCGCGTGATCAGCAGTGAGACCATGAAGGCGATCGCCAGAAAGAACAGCGCCCAGCCGACCTGCACGCCCGCCCACAGCATCCACAACACCATACCGAAGCAGCCGGCAAGGAACATCAGACCGCTTTGCCGGTCGCGTGTCTCCGCGTCCGTCCCGGCCTTTCGGAACAGGCATCGGAACACGCGGGCCCACTGGGCGCGGCCGAGCCACAGAATCCCCGCGCTCAGCGCCAACAGCGCGCCCGTGCGATGGTCGACGACCGCGCCCCAGTGATAGGGCGGGAAGTAGTATTGGCCGATCACCTGGTACGCCGCGTAGGCCAGTACGGTGAACCAGATGGAAAACCCGATGCGGTTCGGCATGAAGAAGGCGATGCCGACGAAGATGAAGTAGATCCGGTTCGCCTTCACCGACCACGGCAAATGAGCCAGCGGCCCTTCCGTGAAAAGGCTGCTCAGGTTCCAGTTCAGCGGGATCGCCGGCACGCGTTCCGGGTCGTAGAGGTTCAAGCCGGCCAGCACATGCAGCAGAAACACGACGCCTGCGCACGTCCAGAACGCGCGGCTGCGGAAGACCGGCGCAAGCAGCCGGCCCGGCTCCGGGTCCTCGATCAGCGCCTGCTTGACCTGCAACAGCGGAAAGGCGAGCCGCTCGTTGTGGCGCCACTGCGGCAGGACGATCATGGCCAGGCCTACACTCATCAGCCAGCACGAAAGCAGAAACGTACCCCACGCCAGCAGCGGCCGGAGCCAGGCGGCCCACGGAATCGGCTGGCCCGGCGGCAGTTCCGTCATGAAATGGTCGCATGCCGGCGTGTCGAGGCCGAACCCGACCTTGTCCGGCCACAGGCTGGGCGGAAGGCCCATTTTCTGATGCGCTTCGGCCAGGGCCGCATTGTCGCGCACCGCCATAGGGATCTTGGCCAGCGAATAAGGGAGCATGCGCAGCAGGCCCTGCCCCGGCAGGACGCACGCCATGAGCATGATGCCGACGGCGAGGCCGAGCTGACGGCTGTCAAGAGCGAGCCGCGGGCGGAGGCGCCGCAGCAGCGGGTTCACGCCCAGTACCAGGACGAGCGTTACGAACAGCGCCGCCACGGGCAGATAGCTGTCGGCGATGTACGAACTGCCCATCACAAAGTTGTTGTATGGGGTCGCGATCCAAATGACCGCCGAGCCGGCCAGCCCGACCAGGATCCCCGCTATCGTTCGTTTCATGGGCTCAAGTCGTTCGCGTCATTCTGGCCCTTCGGGCCCGTCATAGGCGCCTGCGGCGCGTCAGGGTCGCGTTGCAGGGCTGCGCGTCCCATTCCTATCACCGACGTGCCGAGTGTGCAAGCCCTCGATCCGCACTACCCGTCACGTCTCCCTGGGCTGCGCCGCTCTCGAAAATGACGGCGCGCAGCGCCCACTGACGCTCGCGCAGCGAGCCACTGACGCTCGCGCAGCGAGCCAATGACGGCGCGCCGCGGCCCGCTGCCGCTCGCGCAGCGAGCCGATGACGGCCGCGCCGCGGCCCCCTGCCGCTCGCGCAGCGAGCCCATGACGGCGCGCCGCGCCCGTCAGAACGGCAGGACCTGCACATTCTTGTACGGCAGGCCGAGCGCGACCAGCGTGGCCGGCAGCAGCAGGCCCCAGAAGATGGCCGCGAAGACTTCACCCATGATCAGCCCGATGAAGGCCGGGCGCGCGGCATGATAGAGCCGCGAACCGCCGTAGCGGACGAGCAGGATCTTGGCCAGCCATCCCAGAAAGATGCTGACCCAGGCGACGTTGATGTACCAGGTGTAGACCCCGAGCAGTCCGACGGGGTGGAACCACCACCTCGGCATGCTCAGACACGCCCATTCGAGCAGCCCGGCGAGTGCCGCGCCAAAGGCGACATGGCCCAGCCGGTTGTAGGGCGGCCGGCTCATTTGCCCGGAATTCAATTCCGTCAGATCGCGATTGGCGCCGATCAGCCGCCCGGTGCCCCATCGGCTGATCGGTTGTTCCTGGCCGTCCAGCGTCGTGCTGTGGTGGTAGCTGGCATCCAGATGAAAGGCGCCCGAGATCACGAAGCCGATCGCCAGGATCGAGAGGAAGACGAACCCCAGGCGCGCCTGGCGCGCGGGTTTGGCCTGTTCGTCCAGGCCCAGCCCGTGGACGGCCAGTGTCGTACAGCACACGCGCGAACCCGGCGCGAAGATCATGTTGATGACGCTGGCGAAGAAGATCGTGGCGTTCGTCAGCCACGCAACGGGCGCCAGCTTGATCAGGTAGATCAGCGAGTATGTGTCTAACCCGAGCATCGCCAGGCCTGTCTCCGCCACCACCCGTGTGACCAGCAGGCAGGCGATGAATCCGACCAGGACAAACCAGAGCGACCACAGCGGGCTGACCCCCGCCCAGACGAGCCACGCGAACATGCCCACGCAGCCGAACAGGAACAGGTAGCCGCTTCGCCGGTCGTACCGGTCGCGGGCTGAGCCGCCCCTGCGCGCGCAGCTTCGGATCACCTGCAGCCAGTGCGCCCGGCCGACCCAGAGAATGCCGACGGTCAGCGCCAGCATCGTGCCCGTGCGGTGGTCGCCGATGGTGCCCCAGTGGAAAGGAGGGGTGTAGGCGCGCCGGATTACCTGGTAGGCGGCGTAGGCGAATTCGAAGAACCAGATGGAGAAACCAATCCGGTTGGGCATGAAAAACGCGACGCCCAGGAAGAGGAAGTAGATGCGGCTGCTCTTGATGAAATAGGGCACAAAGACGAGCGGTTCCTCGGTGAACAGCGGGCTGAGATCCCAGCGCAACGGGATGGTCGGGACCCGCTCCGGATTGTACGTGTTGGCGCCGGCCAGAAAGTGCAGGAAGAAGACGCCGCCGGCCGCTATCCAGAACGGACGACTGCGGAACAGCGGGGCGAACAGCCGGTTCTCCCCCGGCGCGTCCAGCAGCGCCTGCTGCACCGTCAGAAGCGGAAAGGGCAGCCGTTCGTTGTTCCGCCATTGCGGCCACACGAGCATGGCCAGGCCCACCATCATCATGCAGCAGCACAGGTTGAACGTGCCCCAGGACAGACACGGCTTCAGCCACGCCATCCATGGAATCCCGGCGCCCGGCGCCAGTTCCGCGAGGAACTGGTCCGAGGCCGGCGTGCGGGCGCCGAAGGCCACCGGGTCCGGGAACAGGCTGGGCGGCAGGTTCATCTTCGCGTAGATGTCGCCCAACTGTCTGCTTTCCGCCACGGCCGGCGGGATACGCACCAGGCTGTAGGGCAACATCCGGTGCAGCCCCGAACTCGGCAGGTAGCACGCCACCAGCATGATGCCCACGATGACCGCAAGCTGCCGCTGCCCCAGCGCCAGCCCGGGCAGAGCACGGCGCAGCAGCGGGTTCAGAAGCAGAACCAGCACGACCGTCACGAACAGCACGATCACCGGCAGGTAGCTGTCCGCAATGTAGGAACTGCCGATGACGAAGTTGTTGAACGGCGTCACCCACCAGCAGATCAACGCCCCGGCGAATCCGACCAGAATCGCCGCCGTGCCTCGCGTCTCGAACGGATCGCCCGGATCGCCGTCGATGGAGTGGTTCGTGCTCATGTGCATCCCCGGCGGCACGGGGTGCCGCCGGGAGGAAGAGCCGAGACGGCTCTTCTACCAAGGCGTCCATCCAACCATACCGGCCGGCGGATTGCAAGGAATTCGGATTCGCGGACGCGGGATCGTGAGGGGCAACTTGCCGCTTGATCTTCGTCCCGTCACCGCCCACAATCGTCAATCGTCAATCGTCAATCGTCAATGGAAACCCCCATGTGCTCGCTCCTGGCCAGGCTGATCGCGCGGAAGAAAGAAACCACCCCCGCCGATGTGGGCGAATGGGGGGAGCAGCAGGCCGAGCGGGAGTTGAAGCGCAAGGGTTATCGCATTCTGGGGCGCCGCGTCAGGGTAGGGGATCGCGACGAACTGGACATCGTGGCGCGCGACGGGGACGTGCTCGTTTTCGTTGAAGTGAAGACCCGCAAGAGCGAGACCTACGGCCGCCCGATTCGGGCTGTCGACCGCAAGAAGCGCCGCGCGCTCTCCCGCGCGGCTGTCCGGTATCTGCGCCGGCTCAAGTTCCCGCCCGTCGATTTCCGGTTCGATGTCGTGGAAGTCGTCGGTCGTGTGGGGCAGTCGAATCCCTTTGTCCGGCACGTGGAGCGCGCGTTCACCCTGGACGGGCGCTACCGGCTGCCCGGTTGATGGGCCGATCCGCTTTGCGCCGCCCATCCGTCCGCGGTTAGGGGCCCGCAACGTTCTTGACGAAGGGCACGACGAAGAGTAAGACGAAGAGCGAGTAAGACGAAGCAAGAGGAAGAGTGTTGTTATGAGACTGCATCGAGGGCGGGATGCGCGCAGAGGTGCCTTCACCCTGATCGAGATCATGGTGGTCATTGCGATTATCGCCATCCTTTCGGGAGTGGTCGGTCTGTCGCTGCAGAAGAACGTGCGCCAGGCGAAGGTCAAGGCGGCGCGCATGCAGATCGCGACCTTTCAGACGGCTCTGGAGGACTATCGGCTGGACCACGGCCAGGTGCCGGCCGAGGAGCAGGGGCTGCAGGCGCTCTGCACGCGCCCCACGGTGCCGCCCGTCCCGGCCGAGTACCCGGAGGAGGGCTATCTGAAGAGCCTGCGCGTTCCGCTCGACCCCTGGGATAACCCCTACATCTATATTGTGCCCGGGCGCGAATTCGAGGGCCGAAAGCTTCCCTATGAGATCATCTCCTACGGCAGCGACCGCGAGCCGGGCGGCGCCGGGTATGACGCCGACATCACGAGCGCGGAACTCTGACTTCCAACACCCGTATGAAGTCCGGTTTCACATTCCTGGAAGTTCTCGTGGCGCTTCTGATCGCGGGGCTGGTGGCGGGGGTGCTGCTGCACGCGAACGGCGTGGCGGCGCGCGCGCGGCGGCGGGCCGATCTGCTGGATCAGGCGAGGCTGGCACTCCAGTGCGCGGCGGCCGACGTGCGCCTCGGCCTGCCGGTTGAGGATACCGCGGCGGGCCGCGTCTCCAGCGCATCGGTCGAGACGGAAAGCGGCACCAACACCCTCCTCTGGCGGCGGCTCGATGTCACGCCGGCGGGACGTCCGCCTGTGCGCGCCTCCGTGTGCGTCCGTGAGCAATAGTCCGAAGCTCGGCCCATTCCGCGCCTTGTCTGCCCGCGAAAATGCGCGAAAGCCGCGCGAAATGCAGAGCGCGATACGCCCGGCGGTGCAGCAACTTTGAACTGTTTGCGCCCGGCTCGGCGCTCGTCGTCAGGGAGCTTTCCTTGGGCGCAAACAGCTCAAAGTCGCTGCGTTCGCATTCCTTTTCCGTCCTGAAGGCGTTCGTTGCGGGAATCGAGGTTGCCACAACGGTAAACACCCGACAGGATGGCGAAGCGCGTTGTGTTGTGGCAACCTTTCGATTTCCGCAACAACCCCCGGGGCACGCTGAGTATGCGACGTCCCTGCCTTTCGCGCCCCTTTCGCGCGTTTTCGCGGGCAGATCCGCCGCCGTGTGACGAGACGTCGAGGACGGACCGCTCACCCGCGCGCCGGTGCGGGTGCTGGCGTGGCCGCGGCCGGCTCCTCCTTGTAGTCGGAGAACCGCAGCGACACAATCCTGGAGAGGCCGCGCTCCTGCATGGTGACGCCGTAGATGGCGTCGGCGGCTGCGATGGTCCGGCGGTTATGCGTGATGATGAGGAACTGCGACTGCTTGAGAAATTGTTCGAGTATCTTGACGAACCGGCCGATGTTGGAGTCGTCGAGTGCGGCGTCCAGTTCGTCCAGCACGCAGAACGGACTTGGCCGCACCATGTAGATGGCGAACAGCAGCGCGACGGCCGTAAGGGTGCGTTCCCCGCCGGAAAGCAGAGAGACCGACTGCAGTTTCTTGCCGGGCGGCCGGGCGATGATTTCCACGCCGCTCTCCAGCACGTCCTCGTCGTTGGCCAGCACGAGCTTGGCGCTGCCCCCGCCGAAGAGCTGTTTGAACATGCCCTGGAAGTTATCGTTGACGGCGTTGAAGGTCTGTATGAACATCTCGGAGGTGGTCGCATTGATCTTCCGGATCAACTCGAGCAGCTGCTGTTTCGCCTTTTCGAGGTCGTCCATCTGTTGCGTCAGGAACGCGTAGCGTTCCTCGCGTTCCTGGTACTCCTCGATGGCGACCAGGTTCACGGGGCCCATGGCCTCCAGCTTCACGCGCATTTCGGCGGCCATCGTCTCCAGCGTCTCGGGGTCCGGCCTGTCGCCTTCCCACTCCGGCTCCGGCTCGCGGTCGATATCCTCGGGCGTCACGTGATAGTCGGAGGTGACACGGTCGAGCAGGTTCTGTTTGCGTAACGACTGTTCCGTGCGGGCGATGTCGCGTTCCGACTTGGTGCTTCGCCGTTCGTCGAGCGTGGCGCGTTGGGCGGCGAGTGCGTCGTCGGAGGCGGCGAGCCGCGCCGTCTGCTGCTTGCGCTCTTCGCGCACACGGTCCAGTTCGGCCGTATAGCGTGCCGTCTCCTCGCGCAGGCGGCCGACCTGGGCTTCCGCTTCCCGGGTCGCCTGGCTCAGGTCGCGGATGGTGCCCTCGTAGCCGGCGAGACCGGCGGACCGGTCGTCGACGAGGCTTTCCAGTTCCTGGATTCGCGTTTCCATCGGGCCCGCCTGCTGGGCGAGGTGCGCGACGCGCTGTTGCTGTTCGGCGAAGGCGCCCTTGTGTTGGAGCACCTCGGAGAACAGGGCCGAGCGTGCACGTTCCCTCTCGCGCAGGTCGGCGGTCAGGCGGTGGACATCGGCCTTGATCGTCTCGCGTCGCTGCCGCACCCGCTCCTTTTCCCGGACGACGTCCTCGCGCTCCTGGTCGGCGGAGCCGCGCTGCTCCTGGAGGTTCTCCAGTTCCCAGTTCACGGTCTCCAGCCGGCTGCGGGCCTGTTCGGCTTCGCGGGCAACGACCTCCGCCTTGCCCCGGTGTATATCCAGGGCCTGGCGGGCTTCCTGCAGGGCGCGGCGCGCGTCTTCGAGCGCCCGGGCCGCCGCGCGCCCCGCCTCCTGCCGCGCCTGCAGTTCGGTGCGGCGCTGCTGAAGCAGGCGCCGCAGTTCGTCGAGTTGTCGTTCGCTCTCGGCCATCATATGCCGCCGCGCCAGCGGGTCGGTCTTTCCCGCCTCCTGCGGGCGAAGCGCCATGGCCCCGTCGCCGCGCACGAGGGCGCCCGTCGTCGTCACGAAGACCGAGCGGGCGGGGACGGGGTCCGGAACCGCGTCCAGCGACTCGACCAGGAACGTGTCGGCCAGCAGCCGCTGCATCAGGGGGCGGACTTCTTCCGGGAACGCCACGCAAGCCAGCAGCGGTGTTGCGGGCCCCGCCGGTTGGGGCGGTGCCGGCGGTTGTTCGTCGCCGACCCGCACGGCAAGCAAACCGGCGGCCCCGGTCCCCTGCGCCTCCAGCTGGCGAAGCAGGTCCAGGCCGCTTCGCGTGTCGGTGACGACAACGGCGTCGATCCAGGCGCGGATCACGGCTTCCAGCGCCGCCTGATGCGCTGGATCGACTGTCACCAGCGCGGCCAGCGGGCCCAGAACCGTCGCGGGATCCACGGCGATTGCCCGCGGCCCCGTTCCGGCCGCGGCGGCCAGGATCTGCCGCGCGCCTTCCGGGTAGCCCTCCGCCTGCTGTTCGCTTTCCTGCAACAGCTCGAGTTGTGCCCTGGCCGCGGCAGCCTGTTCCTGCAGCGTCGAGATCGCCTGGCGCACCTGCTCGATCTGGTCGTCGTTGGCCGTGATCTGCGCGGCGGCGGATGCCGCCGTCTGCTCCTGCTCCACCACCTGCGCTTCAAGCTCCGCCAGCCTGGCGCCCATCTCGCTCTGTCGCTTCTCGTAGCCTTCAACCCCGTGGGCGAGCTGCGTGCGCTCGGCCATCAGATGTTCGCGCCTGACCGTCGCGGCCCGGTTCTGCGACTCGAGCCGCATCAACTCGTTCTGGAGATGGGAGTCGAGGCTCTCCATCTCGACCGATTCCTCGTGCAGGTCGTGCAGCGTCTGGTTCGTGTCACGGATCGCCTGCTCCTGCGCATCGAGTTGCGACACATGGGCGTTCAACTCGCGTTCGGCGCCCTCCATCTCCACGCGGCCGCGCTCCAGTCGTTCGGCCAGTTCCGCCAGCCCGCGGCGGTGCCCGTCGATGTTGCCCCTGGCCCGCTCGATCTCGGCGGCGTCCCGCTCGGAGAGCCGCTGCAGTTCGCCGACGCGTTCGGTGTTCGTCTGAATGGTGTTCTCCGTGCGGTGCAGCTGCGTGCGCACATTGACGCTCGTCTCCATGAGCCGCTGCATTTCGCGTTCCGTCTGCGAGAGCGCCGAACGCAGCGAGGCGTTGTCCTCCTGCAGCGCCTGAAGCCCCGACTCGCCCTCCGCGATCTGGGCGTTCAGCCCGCGCAGTTCCTTCTCCAGCACCGCGAGCCTGTCCGAAAACTGTCTCAGCTTCCGACGCGTGGCGAAAATGTCGATGCCGCGCAGGCTGGCCTGCATCGCCTTGTAGCGCCGCGCCTTGCCGGCCTGGCGCTGCAGCGAAATGATCTGGCTCTTCACCTCGCGAATCACGTCGGCGATCCGTTCCAGGTTGTGCTCCGTATGTTCCAGCTTGCGAATGGCTTCCTTCTTGTCCGCCTTGTACTTCGTGATCCCGCTGGCTTCCTCGAAAATGGCGCGCCGGTCTTCCGGGCGCGAACTCAGGACCTGGTCGATATTGCCCTGTTCCATCAGGGAATAGGAACTCGTCCCGATCCCCGTGCCCATGAACAGGCGCTGGATGTCCTTGAGCCGGCACGGGGCCTTGTTGATGAAGTACTGGCCTTCCCCCGTGCGGAACACCCGGCGGGTGACCGTGATCTCGTCGAATTCCGCATCCAGCAGCCCGTCGCAGTCGCCGAGCGTCAGGCTCACCTCCGCCATGCCCAGCGGCTTTCGGGCATCGGTTCCGTTGAAGATGCAGTCTTCCATGCGGGTGCCGCGCAGCTGTTTGGCGCTTTGCTCGCCGAGCACCCAGCGGATCGCGTCGGCTATGTTGCTCTTGCCGCAGCCGTTCGGGCCTACGATTGCCGTCGTGCCTCGCTCGAACTCCAGCTTGGTCCGTTCGCCGAAGCTTTTGAACCCGGTCAAATCCAGTGCCTTCAGATACACGTCGGAACCTCTGCTAAAAATGATCGAAAGCCGGAAGTCGGCAGGTCAAAGGACGAAGGTCCGCGGCCACCGCGCCGATCCCGCGGACGTTCTGGCTACACCACAGTCTCTCCGGAAAGGGCTTCTGATTGGCGTGGGCTTGCTCGCGCCAGCCCACTGTGCTGCGAAAGATACCAAACCGGGCGCGATTTGCAATGAAAAAAAGCACATGGGATGGGGCGAGGGAATGCCAGCGGATGAATGGACGGCAGCGGATGGGGCGAGGGAATGCCAGCGGATGAATGGACGGCAGCGGATG
>JAFGHX010000401.1 GCA_016929905.1 Kiritimatiellia bacterium | reverse complement strand
GCGTTCTGCCTGACCTCTGACTTCTGCCCTCTGACCTCTCAGCACCCGAAAATTTCTTGTTTTTCGTTGCCGTTCTCGACAACTAAGGCACTAACAGGGCGCGTCGCCCCAATCGGGCACCTCGAGCAGTTCCCCCTCTTTCAACGCCGACTTGTGCGCCATGACGCCGGCCGCCATGTAGCGGGCGGCCTCCCACACGTTGATCGCGGGCGTGCGCCCATTGGCGATCGCCTCCACGAACTCATGCACGAGGAACGCATGCGAGCCGCCGTGCCCGCCGTAGACGCGCGATTTCTCACTGCACGCCACGAACGCCGCTTCGACCTCGGCCGGCAGCGGGTCGCGCATGTCCTGAATCGTCAGGGCCGTACGCTCCCGGTTGTCCAGCCAGGCGTCGTTCTCAAAACTCGCCTTCGTCCCGTAGACCCGGAACATCTCGCGGCCGGGGTGCCCGATCTCGCGGCACTCGCAGATGCGCATGGTCGCGCCGTTGCTCATCTGGAACAGCGCGATCTCGTTGCTGAAACTGCTGAGCGGGCCCGAAAAATACGGATCGTTTGTTCGGTTCGCATAGCCCCAGGCGCACACCTGCACCGCGTGGGCCTTCATCACGCTGATCGGCCCGCTCGTGGAGTGGGTCGGATAATGCATCGGGCCGTTTCGGACGCCTTTCGCGACGTATTGTTTGACCCGCTCCTGCCACTCCCGCCCCGCCTTGCTCGCGCCGCGGCTCTTGGAGACTTCGCGCAGATTGCATCGCGCATCCACATCGTGCAGGTATTCCCCCTCGCTGTACACAAAGGAGCCGAACGCACCTTCCGCCGCCTTGCGCCGGCAGTACATGGTCTGCGGTCGGAAATAGGTGGTCTCCCCGAGCATGTAATGCATGCCGGTGCGCTGGCATGTCTCGACCAGCTTGTTGCACCAGTCCAGGATCTCGTCGCCGTCGGGAACGCTGATGATCGGCACGGCGCTGTAGACGTGCTTGCCCGCTTCCATCGCCTGAATGCACTGCGGCGCGTGCAGCCATGGCTGCGTGATGATCACGAGCGCGTCCAGATCGCTCTTACAGATCGCGTCGAGCGAGTCGTACGCGTCCGTCGCGTTGAACTTGTCTTGCCACGATTCCTTCCCGGCGAACTTCTGAATCCGTTCCGGTTCCCGATCGCACAACGCGACTCGATCCACGAGCGGATGGCTCTTGAACAGATCGGCAAAGGCACTGCCGAACGACCCCAATCCCACGAGTCCGATGCTGATACCCATTTGACCGTTCCTTCTCATCGACGCGCGTGCACGTCCGAACCCGTTCAGGTGCCGCCGCGCCGACCTTCCTTCATACGACCGAAGACTCGTACGTTACGCACCTCCTTTGCGTTTCGTGCGGGGCGTTCACGCTTTCACGGCCCCGCTCCCGGCAAAGACCAGATTCAAGCGCGTGCAGACCTCCTTCCAGCGCTTCGTCATGCCGGCGGCATACAGGCAGGGGACGAAGCCGAGTTTCAGATACGTCTTGATGGCGGGCAGCCGAAAATCGTCGGTCAGCAGGTGGACGTCGCCATACCCGATATCGAGCAAGCGCCGCAGAGCGGCCGCGCACACGAGCAGGCCGAGCCCTTTGCCGCGATGGGCCGGATGCACAGCCACCCAGCCCAGTTCCCCCGCGTCCGGGTGCCCGTCTCTGGGCGAGTGTTCGGCCGCGCACGCCGCGACGATTTGCCGCGTCTTCCTGTGCACCACCAGGAACAGGCCGCCGGGCACGGCACGGGCCAGTCGCGCGGGGACGGTCTTCGTCGTCCAATCCTTGCCGAGCCCCGCCGATTGCACCGCCGAGACGTAGCCCCGCGCGTCGCCGGGCCGGAACGTACGCAGCGCATAGCCGCGCGGCACGGGGGGAAGCAAGGGCGTGGCCCGGCCGCGCGGCCGCCATACCATTCGCAGCTGCGGCTCCTTCGGGCCTGCCGCGGCGAGGAGACGGGCGGCGTTGTTGTGGAAGACATCCTCGACCTGCGAGTCCGTCAGCTGCGTTTTCCGTGCGGCGCGGCGGAATGCGTCGAGCTCCTCATACAGAAAGAAGGAGAGCCGGTCCGCCGCCTTGCCCGACACCTCGCGCATGTGCGCGACGCCCGTCAAGTCGCCATACAGCCCCTTCGGGACCAGGTTGACGTAGACGCCGCGCTCGCAGATCCGGCGCATCCGCATCCGCAGGATCGGCAGGTCACTGCCGAACAGGATCCGTCCGGGGCCGACCGCCCGGATAAGCTGCTCGAAGACGGCCGCATTCGTGTTCGCCGAGAAGTCGAACAGCATCCGCTCGGTATCGGCCAGGACGTCGAACGCACGGCCGACATCGCTCTCGCAGTAAGCGCGCCCGACGTGGGCGACGATCAGCTTCACCCGCGGGTACCGTTTCTCGATCTCGAGCATCTGCGCCAGGTTCACCGGGTCGCGCAGGCGCAGCGTGCGCGGAATGTGAAGCATGGCTATCCAGCCGTGCTTGTTCAGGGCTTCCAATTGGTGGTGCGGAAGAAAATCGAAAATGCGCACTTCGGACGCCGGGATGTGGGCCGGCGCCAGACTCAGATAGACTTTGACGCCCACGAACTTCCCGATCCGCATTCGTCTCTCGAGTTCGGGGCCGCTCCACGCCGGCGTGGCGTAGAGCAGGGCCGGCAGCCGATGCGTCCGGGCGCAGGCGCGGATGTAGCCGTTCAGCCGGTCCAGATCGTCGTCCCGCCCGGCCGACGAGAAGATCACCGGCGTCACCTGCTTGCCGGGCAGCAGAAGCCGGTAGGTTTCCAGCAAGTCTTCGATCGGGTTCTCCCGCGCCACGAGCGACGGCCAGGGCGGCTTTGGAGCCTTCCTGCCGCGCCGCCGCGGCCTGTCGGCCTGGCGCCACACGTGCGTGTGCATGTCGATGATCTTCGCCGGGAGAAAATCGCGCAGCCGCTCGTCATAGAAGCGGCTGTCGACCGGTTTGACGGGAAACAGTGGTTTCATGTTGCCTGCCGCCCTCGTGCTCCGAGAAGCCGTTCATACTCCGCCTGCGCGCGGGGATCGGGCCGGACGATGACGGGCTCGCGCGCCACCTGCGCGGCGCCCTCCGCTTCGTTCGCATACAGGCCCGCGCCGATCCCTGCCAGCACGGCCGCGCCGAGCGCCCCGGCATGCTGGCCGCCGAACAAATGCAACGTGAGCCCCGTGATGTCCGCGACGATCTGCGGCCAGACCGGGCTCTCCGCCGGCCCGCCGACCATCGTGATCTTCTCCGCGGTCATGCCGGCCTGCGCCAACTGTCGCAGTCGTTCAGCCAGCGCGCGGGCCAGACTCTCCATGACGGCCCGGGCCGCATCCGCCGGCGTGTATGCCCGCGTGATCCGCTCGATATGGGCCGGAGCCGGCTCCGGATTCACCTTGAGATCCAGCGTCAATCCGTTCGCACCCGCCGGAGATCGGGCCGCCTGCTCGTTGAACGTCGCGTACCGGTCCTGCGGTGCTTCGCCGGTCATCGCGCTGATGACGAGGCGGTCGATGTAGGTGTCGACGGCGACCCCGATTCGAGGCAGAGAGAACATCGCAGCCCACGGCCCGTCGGGTGCGAGGAACGGGTCCACAAGCAGCCGGTTGGCGATTCCCAGCCTGCGCTCGGCGATCGGGTAGAAGCCTACCCACGAGGTCCCGCAGGAAAGCAGCATGTCGCCCGGCCGCAGCACGCCCGTGCCGCGCGCCGCGCACGGGTGGTCGAACGCGCCGAGCACGACCGGTGTATCGGCGGGCAGGCTCGTGCGATCCGCCGCATCGGGCGTCAGCCGCCCCAACACGGCGCCAGATCGGCCGCGCGCGGGCAATGCGGACTCGTCGATCCCGAGCGCGTCCAGGAACGGGCGGTGCCAGCAGTTGCCGGCCTGGTCCTGCAAATAGAAGGTCGTGGCCGTGGAGGGATCGACCGCCAGCTCGCCGCACAAGGCGTGGAGCACATGCGTCAGGTTCATCGCATACACGCGCGCCCGCGCCCATGTTGCCGGCTCATGCCTGCGCAGCCAGGCAAGATGCGCGAGCGGGAACAGGCCCGACCATGGCCACCCGACCACCTCGTGAACCCCGGCGGTATCGATGCCGGGCAGCAAACCCGCCTCGCCGCACGCCCGCTCGTCCATCCAACTGATTGCCGGGCCAAGCGGCCGGCCCTCTTCGTCCAGCAGAAGCGTGTTGCCGCTGGCGGCCGCCATGCTCAGCGCCTTGACGTTTGCTCCCGCCGGCGCGGCGCCGGCCAGCCGCCGCAGAATCTCACAGACGGACTCGAAGTAATCCTCAGCCGAGAACTCCACCCGGCCCGGCGCCGGGCGGTTCAACCGCGTGGCGCAGCGCTCACGCGCGAGCAACTCGCCTTCCGAAGAGACGAGCACGCCCTTGATCGCGCTCGTGCCCAGGTCTAATCCGATCAGCAGGTCCATCCGCACCGCCTCCTGACGCCGCGCGAGAAAGAGTCGAAGGTCGCAAGTCGAAGGTCAAAGGTCGGCGGAACTGACCGTGCAGACGGTCCGCATGTCGGCTCGCCGCCCGTCATCCTTTGACCGCTCGGTCCGAACTTTCGACTTTCGACCTTCGACTTTCGACCTTCGACTCTTCCCCTTCACGCGCGGGAAATCGCCATCCGCGTTTCCGCATGCCTCGTGCAGCAAGGTCATGAACCGGCAAAGGTTCGGGAATGTGACCAGCGGCTGGAGCCCGTGGTCGCCGTTCGGGAAATAGCGGCCCCGTTCCAGCAGCCGCGGCACTTTCCCCATGATCTCCGGCTCGATCATGGCCTCGTTGCCCTCGTTCACACTCTCCTTCTCCAGCCAGCCGAAAAACACGAACTCGGGATGCTTCGCCCCGAGTTCGAACAGGTCGTTGCCCGCCTTCACCTCGCAGGGAAAGATCGCATTCACGCCGAACGATTCGATCATGGGCGTGAATTCCGAGATGTTGCCGTCCGTGTCGACGGCGACGAGCTCCGCGCCGTTGGCCCGGGCGCAATCGCACACTTCCCGGTAGCTGTCCCCGAAGAACGCCTCGAACATCCGCGGGGAAACGAGCATGCCGTGGTTGTAGCAGCAATCCTCGCCGCACTGGACGATCTCGGGCTTGAGCCGCTCGATCAGCGGGAGGCGATATTCACGCACGCGTTCGCGGCGCCAGGCCACGATGTCGTGGACCAGTTCGGGATCATCGTAGAAGGCGATGCTCGCGGCCTCGGGCCCCATGAGACCGCGCACGGCCCCGTAGCCGGACGTACCGCCGACGCTGAGCGGGTAGTCGCGCCCGTCGTGTTTGCGACAACGCGCCTCCATCCCGTCCGGCGCCATCCGCCTGCGGGGCGTGTGTCGCTCGCGGTAGAACTCCCACGACTCACGGTCCCGCACGTGGTAACGGATGAATTCCGGCATGCTGTAGGTTTCGTCGTTGTCCAGCACCTGTCGCGTCAGGGCGCCCGATTCGTATTCGATGATCTGGAATTCACCCTCAAGGCGGGAGGTGCTCCTGATCCCCTCCTCGCCGGATTCAAGCTTGAATCCGGGACCCGTCGGCCCGGTCGTCCCCCAGTACCGCATCCAGCTCGCCACATCCGTCGCCTTCGCCGTTCCGCCTGCGTAGGTGGGCATGCCCGTCTCAAACAGGCGCTGCCGCGTCTTGCGCATCGCGCCGCGACTCATCCCGGGCGCGCCCGGGAACCCGAATATCGGCACATGGTCCGGTTGTTCGCCGCGCACGATACACTTGAACCGTTCCAGGTCATTCATGGTCGTACCCCGCTCCGCCCCGATCCCCGTATTCGAGCCGCGATCCGTGAGCCTCGCCCCGGCAGTCAGCGATACCCCAACTCCCGCTCCACATCCCCGATGGCCTCGTCGATGATGTCCATGCCGCGCGCCGCCACGTCTTCCTCCATAATGATCGGCGGCGACATGCGCAGAATGTGGCCCGCCGGGATCCACGCCAGCCCCTTCCCGAACGCGCGCTGGTAGACCCGGGCGCCGGCTTCGTCGAACGGCTCCTTGCTCACGCGGTCCTTGACCAGCTCCACGCCGAGCAGGCAGCCCTTGTTGCGCACGTCGCCGATGATCGGGTGCTCCGCCTTCATCTTCGCCAGCCGCTTCTCGAAGAACCGGCCGAGTTCCGCCGCGTGCGCCAACAGGCCCTCTTGCTCGATCACGTCGATCGAGGCGAGCGCCGCGGCGCAGGCCATCGGGTTGCCGCCGTAGGAGGTGGACGCGCTGATCTTCGCGAAGCTGTCGGCGAACCGCTCGCTCGCCAGTACGGCCGTCACGGGGAAACCGTTCCCGAACCCCTTGCCGAGCGTCATCACGTCCGGGACAACGTCCCAGTGTTCCATGCAGAACATCTTGCCGGTGCGGCCCATGCAGGTGAGCACTTCGTCCGCGAACAGGAGGATGCCGTGCCTGTCGCAGAACGCGCGCAGTTTCGGGAAGTAGTCCTCCGACGGAATCACGGAACCCGCCCAGCCCTGGATCGGCTCCAGGACAACGGCGGCGACCGGCCCGACACAGGCTTCACGGACATAGGTTTCCATGAACCCGATCAACGCGTCCACGTCCTCCGTGCCGTCGGCCTTGAAGAACGTGGGGCGGTACGGGTAGGAGCGCGGCACCATATGGAAGCCCGGCGCGCGTACGACGCCCTTGGTGGGGTCCATTCGCGCGCAGGAAACCGCCCCGTAGGACTTGCCGTGGAAGTCCATGAAGCCGGAAAGAAATTCATGCCGGCCCGTGGCCGCCCGGCAGATCCGGAGCCCCGCCTCCACCGCCGCCGTGCCGTTGGAGTAGAACTGCATGCAAGTCAAGTCGCCCATCGAGACAGACGCCAGCTTCTCGAGCAGCGCCGTCTTGACCGGCGTCGTGAAGTCGTGGCAATTCATCAGCGTGTGCGCGTATCGCGCGACCGCCTCGCTCACCTTCGGATGGCAGTGGCCCAGCGACGTGACGTAGATGCCCGAGGAAAAATCGATGTACGTGTTGCCGTCCACGTCGGTGAGCGTTACGCCCTTGCCGCTCTCGAACACGACCGGGAACAGGCGCACCTGGCTCGAATAGCCCTTCATGATCCGCGATGCCCGCTCATGCAGCGCCTTCGATTTCGGGCCGGGCGCCGGTACCGCCACGTTGGGCACGACCGACAAGTCCACTCTTGCCCAGTTGGGATCGTAATCGCCGGCGGTGCGCACGGATGGCGCCGCGTTAACGCTCGCGGTTGGCATGCCTTGTCCCTCCTATCAAGGGGCGCGCACAAGGTGCGCGCCCTACTGCAGGCGCGCGCACGAGGCGCGCGCCCTACCGCAACCCGAACTCGACGGCGGCCGTCGCGGGGTCCACGCCGCGCTTGACCACCTCGCACAGCGCCTTCTGGAACGCAACGGGGTCCGGCACCTGGATGGCGTTGCGGCCAAACACCACCCCGCGCGCGCCGTCGGCCATCTCGCGCGCGGCCAACGCCAGGGCGTCCACCTGCGTCTCGGCCTTCTCCGCACCCAATCCGAAAATGGGCAGCGGACAACCGTCGACCACCTCGCGGAACCGCACCGTGTGGAAGGTCTTGATCATGTCCGCACCCAGTTCCGCCAGGATCCGACAGCCCGACTTGATCTCGTCGTGGAACGCGTCGGACTGCGGCGCGTCGATCTTCGTGGGGAAGTACTCCCCGATCACCGGCAGCCCGAGCCCGTGCGCCTCCTCCGCCATGCGACAGAAGATTTCGATGTTGCGCGCGTCCTGCGCTTCGGAGCCCGTGCGCAAGGTGAGCGAGATCAGCACAATGTCCGCGCCGCGCCCGACGGCCTCGCGCGGCGTCGCGGCCGGAACCGTCGCGCCCTGCGTGTAGCCCCAGTGGAAACAATAGGTGGTCGCCCAGTTGATCCGCACGACGGCCAACGGCGCGCCCTTGCCCGCAAACACGTGCGCACAGTGCGCCAGCATCCCCGGCGACAGAAGGACTCCGTCCACGCCGGGGTGAATCTTCCGCGTCGTCTCGGGCAGATCGATCATCCCGGGAATCGGCCCGTCGAACTCGCCGTGATCGGCAGCCACGATCACGACATTCTCGTCCCCGTTGAACAAACGCTTCATCCGCATTTCCCTGCCGGTCATCCGTTGCCCTCCGCAGCCAGAATCAGATCCACTCCCGCCTCCGCCAGCGCCTTGCGGTGCTCCTCGGCAAGCCCGTCATCGGTAACCACCACGTCCACGTCCGAAATATGCGCATACCTCAGCGATGCGATTGCCGCCCATTTCGTGTGGTCGGCGACCAGCACCTTCTTGCGGGCCGCCCCCAGAATCAACTCGGCTACGCGCGCGGTCTCCATGCCCCGCGTGAACAGGCCGCCGCCCGGTCCGACCGCGTCCGTGCCCACAAACGCGATGTCAACCGACAGCCCCGCGAAGTTCTTCTCGGTCAGCGGCCCGTACACCTCCAGCGAGTCCGCGCGAACCGTGCCGCCGAGCATCATCACCTGAATGCTCCCGACACCGATGAGCTCGGAAACGACCGGCAGCGAACACGTGAACACGCGCAGCCCCGAGATCGGTTTCAGAAAACGGGCAACCTGAATCGTCGTCGTGCCCGTGTCCATAAACACGAAACTGCCCGGGACAACCAGCGAGGCGGCCAGGCGGCCGATCCTGGCCTTGGCTGTGTGATTGTGCCTCGCCTTCTCGCGAAAGGAAAAGTCCAGCGCGTGCCGTTCCAGAACTTGCGCGCCGCCCCACGTGCGCGTCAAACGACCCTCCCGCGCCAGCTCCGCCAAATCACGCCGAATCGTCATGTCCGAAACCCGGAAGGCTGCCGCCAGATGTTCCACGCTCCGCTCACCTTCCTTCGCGAGCAGCTCCACAATCGCCGCCTGCCTGGAATTCAGCCTCCCCACTGCTCTCCTCCGATTTCCGTTCGAATCGTGCGTAAATTACAAATTGAAACTGTTTGATTTTGTTTGATTAGTGCAAGTATATAGCATTTTCGATCATACGTCAAGACGCTGGATGTTGGGGGTATGCCGGCGGCGGGGCTCGGGTGCCGCGTTGTCGGGCGCGGAGGCAGGCAGGGCCGGCACGATGGGCCGATGAGGCGATCCGGATTGCAGGCGAAGCCCGTCCGAGGCGGGCTCAATCCACTTCGAGTACGAGCACCCAGTCGTTGTCGTCCGCGGGTTCGCCGGGCGGCAAGAAGTAACGATCCGCAGCTCCTGTCCCGGTCGGTATGCCGGTTTCGAGCGGCTTTTTCTCGATGTGTTCGGCTTTGCCGACACGCCACAATCCGTTACGCGGATTGAACCAGAACGCGGACGCAGACCCGTTCGCAAGCCTGCTGAGCACGAGTTTGAACATCAGGCCTCGCGTGCTGTAGACAAAGGCCCATTTGCCGTGCCTGTCGCGAGTCGCACACCGCAGGCCGGGACTGGCGGAACCCGGCTCGTGGTCGTAGCTTCTGCAAACCGACCCGCGACTGTTCACCGTGAGCAGCGCCTGGTCCGGGATACGCGATTGGATCGGTTTGCACTCGATCAGCCGGCGCAAGTGCTGCAGCGACGCGGCGCCGGGCGCGTCGAGCGCGTCCTGCGGCAACGTGCCCGGGAATGTCTGCCATTCGGCGAGAAGGGCGTGGAGGGTCTCATGGTTCACCGCGCAGCCGAACACGAGCTGATGCCCGTACGTGAAACCGGCGGCGCCCGAGAATACGGACCAATAGGCCTGGTACCGCTGCGCCCACGCCGAATCGAACGGCAGCGTGTGCGCGGACGTACGTTCGGCTGCCCTGGCGCCCTCGTACGCGGGCTCGCCGTTTACCGTGGGTTTCGGCGGAAGCAACTCCCAGTCGCCGCCGATCAGTTGCGGGATGTAGTCCGAACCCGAATGGGACTGAATCATGTTGAAGTCGAGCCAGTCCTCGTGGTGAAAATCGTCCGACGACGACAAGAAGATCAACGGGTGTATCGTCATCAGATGCCGCCCGGTGTCGCCGGCCCGAATACCCGCTGCCAGACGCTTCAGCCTGTCGATATGGATCTGCGGCAGCGGGCGATACTTGTGATGGTAGTAGGGGGTGTGATACTCACCGCTCACAATCCAGAGGACGTGTGGTTCGTTCGCGTAGCGCGCACCGAGCGCTTTGCCGAATTCGTAGTTGTGCGTGTCCGGATCGGCAAAGCACTGACCGTGCAGACCGGTGTTCCAGGGCGCGTTGTGGAAGGGGTTGTCGGCGTTCCGTCCCCAGAACGGCACCAATGCCACGTGCAGCCCGTTCTCCTTCGCCTTGAGCACGATGAGGTCCATGTGTGCCCAGTACGTCTCATTGAACCGCACCTCCGCGTATGGCGGGCCGTCGCCCTCAAATGCGACCTCCCCCGCGTAGTTCGGCAGCGTCCATAGCGACGCGATCACCTGGGTCACGGTGAACCCTTGCTGCGCCCGGTTTCGCATGTACCGGTCTATATCCGCCGGCGGCATCCTGCCGAGATGCCAGGCGGTGTCCCCCAGCCAGAAGAACCCCGTGCCGTCCTCATGCTGCATGAAATGGCCGTCTGAGGAGACCCGCAGCTTCCCGTGCTTCTCCCACGGCCGCGTTTCCCAGTCCGGCAGTCGGCGTTCCGCGTTCTTCCGTGTTCGTGTGTTCATCATTTCGCCCTCCACAGGCTGTCGGTTCCGCCATTAGCGTACCGTACCCCCGCCGCCGCCATCACGAGATAAAAGGGATCTGGAAGGTCCTAAAAGTAGTCATTATATTCATTCGGCTTGATGGCGGGCCCACGGCCTGCTAGCCTCTGATCGACGGACAGAGGCCGAAGGGGCCGAGGCGGGAGGCCTGCGATATCATGACGCGAAATTCCTGGCAATTTGCCGCGTGGATCCGCCAGAAGCTCGCCGAGGGCGCCCCCGGCGAGCGGCTGCCCACGGATGCGCAGATGGCGGAAATGTTCGGGCTCTCGAAGAGCACGGTTCGGAGGTTGCTGGCCAGGCACGCCGGGGGCGACGTGCTGTCGCGGATTCCGGGCAAGGGCTCGTTCCTGTCGGGCCCGCCGCAGCCGCCGCCCGTGTGTGAGCCGCCGCGAACGTCGGCGGAGAACATTGCCGCGCAGATTCTGGACGACATCCATGCAGGCGTTCTGCGCCGGGGTCAGGTGCTGCCGCCCGTGAAGCAGATGGTATACCGGCTGCGCGTGTCGGCGGCGACAGTCCGGCGCGCGTATGGTTTGCTTCGGCAAAGGCACGTCGTGACGAGGACCGGCCGCACGTATCGCATCGGCGGTTTCACGGAAGTCCTGCGCCCCGGCGCGGACCGCGACGTCATGCTGTTCGGCGAGAAGCCCTCGCACATCGCGCGCCTGTTCACGACGGACGAACTGGCGCCGGCCTATCGAAAGATGGAACTCGAATTGCACGCCAACGGCCTGGTTCTGCATGTCGAGCCGCTCGAAGCCATCGGACGCCTGCTTCCCCTGTGGCGCCGGCGCCGGCAACTGCCTCAGGCGCTGGCGCTATGGCTGGCCAACCTGTCGGATTTCGAGGTCCATCAAAAGACCTACGCCAGGATCAGGCGACTGGCGGACGCACTCGGCCGGCGCCCACCCGCGCTGCTTGTGGACGGTTACGGGCCGGCGCCGCCGCGCTGTCCGAGAGGCATACACCTCATCAGTCGCGGCAACATCGTCACGGCGTCCGCGCGAATGCTGGCGGAATACCTGGTGAGGTGCGGGTGGCGCGCGGCGTGCTTCTTTGCTGAACATGAGGATCCGAAGCGCGTCATTCAATGGGTCAAGGCGCGGGCGGAATTGAAGCATCTGGATCCCGAGTTCGAGTTCCGCATGGTGGCAAGGGCGGAAGGCGGCGGCCGGGAGGCGCGCCGCAGCGGGCAAGCCCTGACCAACGTGCTGCGCACCCCGGGCACGGCCCTGGTCCTGACCAAGTATGAGCGGGTTCCTGTGGACGTCCTGCTGGGCGAACTCGTCATCCTCCGAAATTTCGCCGAGTTATACGCGCGCTTCCCGCATGCCCGCATGTGGGTGTTCCTCAAGGACCGGTGCGCCGCCGACGCGCTGCACTGGGCGCGGGATGCCGGCGTGCCCGTCCCGCGCGCGCTGTCGATCATCAGCACCGAGCACGATCCGAACTACTATCACCTCGGGCTCTCGTGCTGCATGCCCGACTATGAACAGATCGGCTACCAGATGGCCCACGCCCTCATCGGCGAGATCCCTATCCGCCGAACGACGAAGGGCTATATCCGAACCGAGGCCCTCCTGATGGAGAAGGAGACGACAAGGCGCGAATGAACCGCGGCGCCGACCCACGCCTGCAACTCGGCGAATGTCACCGGAAATCCGCCGTGGCATCAGCTCAGGTCCCTGGTGTAGTGCTACCCTTGGTCGCAGAAGCTCGAAGCGCGACGGCGGCTCGCGCGGCGCGGCCCGGCCGGGCCCCGTCACCGGAGTTTCCACCCGCGATTTCCGGCGCGGCAACGCGGCCGGCGGGGGTTGCTCGCGCCTCATCTGTTCATGAGCCATCTGCGGCAACCGCCCACGGCGCTGCCGGGACGGGCCGCACGGCGAGTCGCCCCCCCCCAGCGTTACGTGTTTCGCGCCAACCACTTCAGCGTGTCCTCCACTTCTTCCACGCTTCGCACGTTCATGCAGTAGACGACACCTCGGGGATCGAGTTCCCCGTGAAGACGTTTGATCGTCTCGGCCGTCTGGCCGTCGATCTCCAGCCCCTTGCCCGCCTGCTGGCACTTCTTCAAAACGTCCACCCATTCGTGCGGGGGCGGCTGACCGGCGCCGGGAACCCACTGTATCACGTCGATGTCTTCAATCGACAACAGGTCGTCAAGATGAACCAGCGCGCCCGGCCCATCCAGGTGAAACACGCAATGGTCGAGAGACGCCGCTTCCTCTTCGATCGCAGGCAGGACATACCGGCGGCTGAGTTCCGGGCTGATCATGCAGAGGAAGTCGCACTGCACCGCCCCGAATCGTCCCTCGCACCAGAACGGAATCCATGAAATGGAGCCGGTCTCACGGCTCATGCCGCCGGCGTCGTAGAGGGCCTGGTACACGCGGGGATAGATGTGGCGAACCTCGCGCATGGCCTGTTCGATCAGGCTGGGACTGTCGTAGAAATCCATGCATAGGCGTTCGGGCCCGCGCAGCGCGCTCAGGGCGTCGGCGTTCGAGTGCAGGTCGCACAAGGCCACCAGGTATCGGCCGGCCGCATGCTCCGCAAGCACCCTGGAGTATTCCAGTACGCGGCGCCAGGCGGCGCCGGATTCGTCCAACTCGAGCGGGAATGCGTCCGCCCAATCCTCGACGCTGGGTCTCACCCAACTCGTGGTCGGGGACTGCTCCGACAACCTCAACTCCGCTCCGAGCCAGGCCGCGAACTGGTCGGGCCCGAAATCGGGCGCGAAACAGGGCATGGTCTCAGCCGGAAATGCGGTGCGGGCCAGCCACTCGTCGATCGCGGCAAGCTGCTTACCGTACTGGCCCGTGACCGCATGATAGTAGCGGCGCGCGTCTACCCGGGGTCGTGCACCTGGCGCCGCGACTTCCGCCACCACCAGCGGTCGATTCAGGACCTCGCCCGCCCAGTAGGCATTCCACATCCGGCAGGCCTGCTCAAAATCCGGCTTCGCGCTGAGTTGCATGGTGCCCGGCCCATTTCTTTATACGCCAAGGGCAGGTGAGGCCCCCGCTCCTCGCCTGCCCTTCGGCGCCATCCGACCCGACTGTTGTTCGAGACGCGGCCTCCGCCCGGCGCGCGGCACTCAGGGCGCGGTCGGCAGCGCCGCAACCGGCTGCTCAATCGAGCGGAACCCGTCCCACAACATGGCGGCCTCAACACCGCCTTTTTTGGTCTGAGCACGAAACACGATCTTCGTGACCTGGGTCGGATTGCCTGTACCGCGCTTGTACCACCCGTACTGCAGCTTCTGCCCCTGCGTGAAGGCGAAGGGATTCCATTGCCCCTTCTTCAGCGCGAAGACCCGATGCGTTTCCACCAGGCTGCCCGCGGCGTCGTAGAATTCGACCCCCCAGTACCCGTGCCGATTGTCCAACGGCTTGACATAGACCTCGAATTTCCGGCCCGTCATGTCGAAGGACGGTACGGTTGTCTCCATCTGCGCAATGCCGTACCCTGCCGCACTCGCGCGAAAACTCAGCCGCACGCTGCCCGTGCCTTCCTTCTTGTCCTCCGTGTCCAGCGCAATTTGCGCCTGTTCCGCACGGTACCCCTTGACCGCCGTCAGCCCTTCCACCGTGTCCATGCTCACCCGGCTGCCTTCACCCGCATTTGCCGCCAGGGCCCCGCCCAGCCAACACGCCAGTACTCCGAACACCCGTATGCGTCGCATCCGCCCGCCCTCCTTCTCATGATTCATCTCCGCCACTACACCCCCACCCAAAACAACTTATGGTACCTATCATGATACCATTATAGCGTCTGCGTGGCTGGATTTCAAGGGCTCATGCAGGTTTTTTCGGAGAGTCGAACGGCGAACGGCATCCACAGTCCCGACAAGGTCGACCTCGCAGCGCGCATCTGCTGCCGGCTCTCGCCGGTCGCTCACGCCACAGCCACGCGCGGAACCTTCTGGTTGCCCGGCTCGGCATTCGCGTGCTAGGATCCGCCGCATGAGTCAATCGACAGTTGCCGTCAAACGCACGTCGCCCGCCACAGTGCTGCGCGACTACCACGAGCTGTTGAACCTGGCCGGCTATCAGGACGTGCTGCCGAAGGACAAGGACACGGCACTCAAGATCAACATCAGCTGGCACTTCTTCTATCCCGGCTCCTCGACGACCCCGTGGCAGCTCGAGGGGGTAATCCGCGCGATGAAGAAGGACGGCTACGATCCCGCCCTCATCCACGGCTGCCACAATCGGACGGTGGTGATCGACGCGCACCTCGGCGAGCGGGAGAACAAGCAGGTCAACGTGACCGACGCGCACGGCTTGCGCAACGTGCATCTGTACGAGGGCGAGGAGTGGATCAACGTGCGCGATGCGGTCGGCGGGCTGGCGGACGAGTTCATCTGCCTCAACCGGGTGTATCCCGAGGGGTTCATGATCCCGAAGCGGTTCATCGGCGAGAACATCATTCACCTGCCGACGATCAAGACCCATATCTTCACGACGACGACCGGCGCGATGAAGAACGCGTTCGGCGGATTGCTGAACGAGAAGCGGCATTGGACGCACCCGGTGATCCACGAGACGCTTGTCGATCTGCTGATGATCCAGAAGAAGATCCACAGCGGTGTCTTCGCGGTGATGGACGGCACCTTCGCCGGCGACGGGCCGGGCCCCCGCTGCATGGCGCCGCACGTGAAGAACGTGCTGCTCGCCTCTGCCGACCAGGTCGCGATCGATGCGGTGGCCGCCAAGTTGATGGGGTTCGATCCGTTGGCGGACCTGAAGTACGTCCGCATCGCGCACGAGAAGCGCCTCGGCTGCGGCGATCCGCGCGAGATCCGGATCGTGGGCGACACCGACGCCGCGAACGAGAACTGGCAGTTCGTCGGGCCGTTCCGGAAGATGACGTTCGCGAGCCGCATGCAGCACCGGATCTACTGGGGCCCGCTGAAGAAGCCCTTGGAGTGGACGCTCAAGACCGTGCTGGCGCCGTGGTCCTACATGGCCAGCGTGCTCTACCACGACACCTTCTGGTACCCGACCCACCAGCGACGGATCCACGAAATCCTGCAGAGCGACTGGGGCCGGCTGTTCAACAACTGGGAGGCGACCGCCATTCCGCCCGACGATCTCGAAGCTCCGGGCTGGGCGGACGTAGGCGCGGCGCCGGCGGAGTTGAACCCGCGGACGACGCGGATGGTCCTGAAATCGCTCCGGATCCTCGGCACCTGCATCAAGGAAGCGCCCGAGTTCGGCGCGAAGCGCCGGCACCGCGCGGCGCAGCGCACGGGCCCGAAGTAGAAGCGGCGTCTCGCCGCTTCCCCTCGAGTCCGGCCGCGCCCGCCCGCGTTCCCGCCTTCCGTTTCGACGCGCTCAACGCCCACCCCCTGACCGGCGCCGTCGCGCGCCGGCGTAACGGGCGAGCACAACGCCCGCGGTTTCGGCGGTGAACCCGAACACCAGGATCATGGCGGCCCACAGATGGTCCAGTGCCCCCTGCGCGTAAGCGGCCCAGGCCGCCAGGTAGATGAGGCCGTTTCGGCAGAGGCTGCCCACCCCCATGCTCACCGTACGGCGGCTGACGAGCGCCAGGCCGTGGTAGTAGTTGCGCACGGCCACCACAAGCGGGACGAGGCACAGGATCCGCACGGCGTCCCTGGCCATGACGAGCACCTCGCCCTCCACACCGAGCAGGTCGCGCAGCACGAAGGTGTTCAGCGGCGTGCACGCGACCAACGCCATCAGCCCCACGACGCCGAGCAGCAGCCGCACCATGAACCGGCGCACGCCCGCCAGATCCTCGGTCCCGAACGTGGCGAACAGGTGCCGCAGCGAATTCACGGGCATGTGAAAGATCAGCGCGAAATCGAATGCGACCCGAAGCGCGGCCACGTGCGGCTCGGAGCCCGGCGCGCGGCTGACGAACGAATAGAGGATCGGCCGGCTCAGCGCGAACATGATGCTCGTCAGCGCCACCGGCCAGAAGAAACTCCACGCCTGCCGGTAAGTGATGCGTTCGCCCGATGCGCTCAGCGCCGGATCGTAGCGCGTCTTGTGCGCCCCGTAGGTCAGGGCCAGGACCAGAACGCTCGCGGTCAGCCGCGCCGTAGCCAGCGTGCGCACGGGCCGCCACCCGGCGTGGAACCCCGCCACGAGCACGGCGGCGGTCGTCGCCAGGTCCGTCACGTTCAGGACCGTCACCACCCCCGTGCGGCGCGCCTGCACGAGCAGGCCCGTATAGTGATGGCGCAGCCCGCCGATCAGAACCAGCGGGCACAGCCAGCGCAAATAGAGCACAACGGCCGCCAGCCGCGCGCCGCCGATGCTGAACACGCGCGCCACCAGTGCGCCGCCGCCCGGCGTGAACGCCATGAACGCGACAGGCAGCGACAGCAGCACGCAGACCAGCAGCGTGAAGCGCAGGCAGACGCGCCGCGCGGCGCGCGAGCGGCCCAGCACGTTGATCATCTGCGGCAGGAAGCCCAACGCCGCCGCGAACAGCTCGAACGTGCTCGCCGCATACGCGAACGTCGCCAACTCGCGGCTCGCGTTCGGGTACCGGCTCAGCGTCCCGTTCTGGAACTGACGCCCGATCAGCGTCGCCATTCCCATCAAGGCCAGCGGCCAGTAGAAGGCGAGATACTCGCCCTGCGTCGGATGCCCGCCCCCCGCGCGGCCCGTCGCCCCGCCCGCCACTGCCCTGTCGCCCGTCGCCATCCCACGATTAAGGCACCGGTCACGAGATCCGTCAAGGAACGAGTCGTCCGGAACGAGCGGGTGAAGCTGAGCGACAGCCTCCTCGAACGACTCGACCGGTACCCGCGCGATGTTTCTCGCTTTCGACATCACAATGTGGTAGTCTGCCGGAGTGTGGCCCGGTCCGTTGAGCCTGTCGAAAAAGACGGCTCGCGAGACGCTCGCCCTCCAAGCATACGATGTGTTGCACAAAATGGAGGGCGAACGTCCCCGTGAGCCGTCTGGGGGTACCGGATGGCGCTCTTTCGACAGGCTCGTTGGGCCGTCGCGTGCACGCGGTATGGCGCCGCCATCATGACAGCGGGGGCACGATGGGCAGACAGCCGGGCCGACATGTTCTGCTTGCCGTTTTGGCCTGCACGGGGGTCCTGGGCTGGGCCCGTTCGTCGCCTGCCTCGGAGTCCGACGATATCCTGTACAAGCCGGTCGTGATCTATCACGATGCGGCGCAGTCGGACAACGCGAAGTTCTACGTGAACATGCTGCGCAATCTGCTGGGCCACTTCCGCGCATCCGTCCGCTTCAGCGACGTCTCCGCATACAGTGAAGGGGATCTGGCGGACTTCGAGACGGCCTTTTACATCGGCTCCTATTTCGACAATCCGCTCCCCGCCGATTTTCTCGGCGACGTCTCGTCGTTCACGAACACGTTCGTCTGGATGCACTACAACATCTGGCAACTGCTCTGGAGCACGAACGCCACGGCTCACACGGGCATCGGCCGCTACGACTGGGTGACGAACCTGTACGACAAGGTCACCTACAAGGGCGAGGATCTGTTCAAGCACGAAGACTCGGTGCTCGTCTGCGTCGACACCAACGACTACGGCACGATACGGGCCTCGGCGGCCTCCTGGACGAACGAGGCGGTGACGGCCGTCCCCTACGCGATCGAAGGCTCGAACTTCTGGTACATCGCCGACAACCCGTTCGCCTACGTGCTGCCGGGCGACCGCGCGCTGGTGCTGGCCGATCTGCTGCACGAGATCCTGGGCGCGAGCGCGGCGGGTCTGTCGCACCGCGCGCTGGTCCGAATCGAGGACCTCGACCCCGGCCAGGTCGTGATGGACGACGTCTGCACCAAGGCCGCCGCACTGGCGGCGCTCGGCGTACCGGCCAGTTTCGGGGTGATCCCGCGCTACATGGATCCGGAGCAGCTCTACATCGAAATGAGCCCGCCCGACGTGCGCATGTCGGAAGACCCCGACTTCCTCGCACGGCTCCGAGAGGTGAAACGAACCGGCGCCACGCTTCTGGCTCACGGCTACACCCACCAGCACGGCAACCAGCTATCCGGCGACGGTTACGAATTCTGGGACGACGACATCTATGCGCCGGGGCCGAACCTGCCGCTTCCCTATGACGGTTGGGACTGGGCGGCCGGGCGGGTGGCCGATTCCGCGCGGGAGTTCCTGGAAGCGGCGCTGCCGGTCGCCATCTGGGAGACGCCGCACTACACCGCGTCGCTGGTTGACCGCCACGTCTTCGCGGACCGCTACCGTGTCCACTTCGAGGGCATCTCGGTTTACGACGTCTTCACCGGCGGGGCGACCCGCGCGGAACTGGAAGCGCTCAGCACCAACCACGTGAGCGGCGTCGACCAGGTCATGCCCTACCCGGTCCGCCGCAGCGTCTACGGCACCACGGTGCTGCCCGAGAACCTCGGTTACCTCGCGGCCGGCCACTGGGACTCGGCCGGCCTGGAGATGGTCGTCTCGAACAAAATGCTCTACGCCCGCAGACTGAAGGTGGTCCGCGACGCCGTCGCCTGCTTCTACTATCATCCCTTCCTCGATCTTGCAGACCTGACGAACCTGGTCGAACAGATGCAGGGGGAAGGCTACACCTTCGTGAGTCCGGAAACGCTCTATCGCGAGGATCCCCTGCCCTGCTATCCGGAATCCGGCGTGACCAACACCGGCACGTACCGCGGCTACGACGCGGTCACGGCGGCCATCGACGGCGACCTCGTGCTTGGCGGGGCCGGGGTCTCGAACGTGCTGGAAATCGTCAACGCCGGCGTGTTGTCGAACCGGCAGGCCTTCATCGGCCTGAACGATACGGCGGCGGAGAACCGCGCGACCGTCTCCGGCGCCGGCTCCCTGTGGACGGGCGACGACACGTTCACCGTCGGCGGCGCGGGCTGCGCCAACTCGCTGCTCCTCACCAACGGCGGCTGGCTGCTTGCGGCGGAAACCCTCGTCGGCCGGGCCGCCACCGCCCACGAAAACAGCGTCCTCGTCACGGGCCCCGGCACACTGTGGAGCAACCACTACGGTGTGACGGTCGGCGCCGCCGGCGTGTCGAACCGGGTCACCCTCGCCGCGGGCGCGCAGGCGGAAAGCCTCTCGTGCGAGGTGGGGACCGGCAGCGGCGCGACCGCGAATGCGCTCACCGTTACCGGCGCCGGCTCGACGTGGAGTAACCGGGCGCACCTCGTGCTCGGAGGGGCGGGGTCCTGCAATACGTTCACCGTCGCCGACGGCGGCCGGGTTGAAGCCGGCTATGCGTTCGTCGGCCTGGAAGCCGGCGCCACGGGTAATACCGTGCGGGTGACCGGCGCCGGGTCCTGCTGGTCGAATGCCGGCAACCTGGTCGTCGGCGTCGAAGGATCGGGCAACCTGTTCACAATCGAAACGGGAACCGTCGTGTCCGTAGGCTCGCTTGTGGTCGGCCAGGAAACGAACGCCGTGGACAACGCGGTCGTACTCGATGGCGGCGCCCTGTCCGCCACGAATGCGGTAATCGTCGGCGGCGGTCTGCTGGAGTTGGCGGCCGGGACGATGACGACTCCCCATCTGCTGATCGGCGCCGGCGGTACCGTGAACGTGGCGCCCGAGTTTGACCTGTCCGGAGTGGATCAGCTGACCGTCAACGGCGGGCATCTCTCCGTCGCCCGGCCCCTGGCCGTCGGGCCGCCCGCGCTGAACCTGCTTGGCGGCTCACTGGCCGCCGACGGCCTGCTCATCGGCGCGTCGGGCACGGTCACGATCGCCGGTGATTTCGACCTTTCCGGCGCGGGCAGCATCACAAACGAGGGGTGGGTGCAGCTCGATGCCGACGCCGGCCTCGCGCTCGACCTCGTGCTCGCCGGGAACGGCGTCCTGGCCGGGACCGGCGGCGCCCTGACGCTCGAGGGCGACCTTCTCAATTCCAGCTCGAACGCGGCCAACAACATGCTGGGCCTGTCCATCGCGTTCACGACCGGCACCACACACACCCTGTCGACCGGCAGTCTCGACCTGACAAACACCCTGGCTGGATTCTGCGCCAACCAGGCCCTCGGCCGGCTCGAGGCACGCGGCACCGTCGACGTGGCCAACGTCGTCTACGCCTGGTCGCTCGCCGGCGACGGGCAATTGGACCTCGGGGAGGGCGACCGCTTCTACTATGTGGAGGCCCTGGACTGGACCGGTCAAGTCCAGCTCTCCGGCGACGCCGTCTTCCAGCAGGTCTACGTCCTGCTCAACGCCGTCGGCCGTAACACGGACGGCGACATCCAGCTCGACTGGGCGGCAGGACCCGGCCTGCATTTCGAACTCGATTGGACTGACGAACTGACCGGGACGTGGGCTCACGCCGCCTCGATCACCGCCGCCAGCAACAGCGTGCAATGGATCGACAACGGCGAAACGAACCGCCCCGCGCCCGATCAGAGCTCCCACCGCTTCTACCAGCTTGACGCCTGGCCGTAGCCTTTCCTGGCGGCCCAGCGCCGTACAGCGCACCGACAGCCTCGCCGCCTTCAAAATCACGTTTTCTCACATTTGCGAGCCCTGGCTCGAACCCTGAAATGCGCGGAAGCCGTTCGAACGGGCACGCAGCCCGGAAACCTGCAGAGAAACGCCGCTTTCCGGGGAATCCGGCCTCGCGACCGCCTTCGCCGCCTGCATTCCCAAGACAGGCTGGCACGAATTATGCTCAGCAAGATCTGAGACTTGACAACACCCGATCAATACGGTACAAAAACATAGCCGTTGTCTACGTTTTCTGCCTGATCGGGATTCTCTGTCGGTCGTGCCAACCACAGGAGATCCGAATCCGTGACGACGGGCGGATAAGACAAACGCGGAGAACAAAGCAAATGAAAATGCGAAGCCTACGGATGCTGTCTGTCGGTCTGTCTCTGGCGCTCTTCCCTTTCCTTGCCCAAGCGGCGAAGTTGGTCGCAACCTGGGACGCGAACTCGGAACCGGACCTCGGCGGGTACCGCCTCTACTGGGGCACGGCATCGCGGGGCGCGGCGACGAATTCGGCCCAATTCAGCTACGAGACAAACACGGTTGTCGGCGTCGCCGGGACCCCATCCAACGTGGTCGCCAGCCTTGATTCGGACACCGTCTACTACTTCAGTGTGACGGCGTTCGACACGAACAATAACGAAAGCGTGTTTTCCGACGAAGTCAAGGCCGCCACGGTGGCCGTCAAGGTCGATACGGGCGGCGAATGGAAATACGTCAAGGGTACGGCTGAAGCGTCCAGCCCGCCAACCGCCTGGCGGATGCTGAATTTCGACGATTCGGCGTGGGGCACCGCCGGCGATGCGCCGTTCGGCTACAGCACCAGCCCGAGCGAGGGCCCCTTCGGGACGACGCTTACGGATATGACGAACTTCCCGTATACCACCGTCTTCCTGCGCAAGACGTTCACCGTGGCCAACCCGCCGCTGGTCAACCGCCTGCTGCTCAACGGCGTCTACGACGACGGCTTCATCCTGTGGATCAACGGCAACGAGGTCGTCCGGGTCAACATGACCAACGAGCCGGCCTATATCCCGTTTGACCACCGCACCGCACCGCTGGGGTCCATCGAACCGACCAACTGGTCGGTGCAGGTCACGGCAGAAGCCCTGCCGCCGCTCAGCCCGACGAACGTGCTCGCCGTACAGGCGTTCAATTACCAGACCAACAGCAGCGATTTCAAGATCGACATGGCCCTCTCCGTCGTGCAGCAGAGTCTGATCGTCGATACCGACGACGCGGACGGCGACGGGCTGCGCGACACGTGGGAAACGACCTACCACGGCTCCACCAATCAGGACGGCACGGCCGACTCCGACGGTGACGGCATATCCGACCTGCACGAGTTTATCGGCGGGTCCGACCCGACCAACGGCGCAAGCGTGCTGGCGGTCGATATCGATCCCGCAGCCGGCGGCGGGAGCCGCGTGATCGCATTCGCCGCACCCGATGCGACCGGCACCGGCTATGGCACGCGCCGCTTCTCGCTCGAATACAGCACGGAACTGAAGAACGGTACCTGGCAGGGGGTACCCGGCTACACGAACATCCAGGGCGCCGGCCAGATGGTCGCCTTCACCAACGCCGCCGGCGCCGAAACCGTCTACTACCGCGTCAAGGCTTGGCTGGAGGAGTAGGCGGACAAGCGCACCGACAGGCGCAGTGGCGGACTCACGCGTGTAACGGCCTTTGCCCTGCCCGGGAGCGCCGGCGGCGTTCCCAACGCTCCTGCCTGCCACCGTTTGGTACCACCTATTCTCCCAATAGTGGTGGCCCCGCGCTCGCCCCTGCGACATCCTCCTGATGCCGGCGCCGAGCGGCGAACGAACACGGCCGCCCGCACCCTCGCCGGCCGGCAGGAGGCAACACCTATGCAACTCTCGGCCCCAATTCGCGTGCTGTCGTTCGACGAAATGGAGCGCATTCACGAAGCCGCCCTCACAATCCTCGAAACGGTCGGCATGCGCATCGAACACCCCGAGGCCCTGACCCTATTGGAGGAGGCCGGGTGCGCGGTGGACGAAGGCCGCTGGCGGGTAAAATTCCCGAAGGGACGGGTTCGCGAGTCCGTGGCCCGAATGCGCGCGGCATACGACCGCCCGGACCGGACCCCGGAACGGACCTGCCAGCGCTACAGTCACATCCGGTTCCGGCGAGAACCCCATCGCATCCGCCCGGATTTCACGGTCAATGCCGGCGGGTTCTGCTGCTTCATCCACGACCTGGACGGCACCCGCCGCCGGGCCACGCTCGACGATGTGCGGCGCGCCATTCACCTGGTGAACCACCTGCCGCACATCGACTACACCGGGCTGCCCGTTTCGGATCAGCACACGCCCTACCCCCTTCGCCCGGTAGCGATGGCGGCGGAGCTCGCCAAGCGCACAGTCAAGTTCGGCGGGGTCGAGACATTCAAGAAGGAAGACATCCCCTACCTGATCGAGATCGGGACCATCATCAAGGGCAGCCTCGCGGCGCTGAAGGCGGAACCCATTCTCGTCGGCTACGGCGAAGCGCGCTCACCGCTGTGTTTCGATCACAATATGGTCGATATCTTCATGGAATACATCCGCCGCGGCTTTCCGCAGACGCTCGACACGATGCCGAACGGCGGCGCCACCGCGCCGATGACGCCGGCCGGCACGCTGGCGCAGGGCATCGCCGAGACGCTCGGACCGGTCGTGCTCGCCCACGCGATCGACGAAGACGCGGTCATCGGCGTGGATATTATCCCGTCTGCCTGTGATATGCAGTCCGGCCTGTACCGCTATTCGGCGCCCGAGCGCTGGCCGATGCTGGCCGCGCGGGTCCAGCTCATCACCGAATTCTACGGCTGCCCCAGCGGCGTGCACGGACTGAAAACCGACGGCTGCTTCTACGACGAACAGGTCGGGTTCGAGAAAGCCATGAGCCTGGTCTACCCGGTCCTGGCCGGCGCCGTGGGCGTGGGCACCGCGGGCCACCTGGAAAATGCGCTGACATTCTCGCCGCTCCAACTGGTGATGGACAACGCGTTCGCCGGCGCCATGCACTGGATGCTCCGGCCCATCGACGTCAACGCACACACGCTGGCGCTCGACGCCGTCGAGCGCGTCGGGCCGGGCGGCGAATTCCTCACCGATCCGCATACCGCTGAAACCTTCCGGGATGTCCTGCATCTGTCCCGCCTCTTCGAACACTGCAGTTGGGACTCCGCGCACGCCCAGGCCCTGCCCGGCTTCACGCAGAAGGCCGGCCAACAGGCCCGCGAGCTCTGGGACATGGACCCCGAACTCGTGGTGGCGGACGACGTCGCGAAAGCCATCGACGCCGTGGTCGCGCACGCCGGGCGCACGCTGCTCGCGGAAGCATGCGCGCCCGCCTTCGTGCCGGCTTCGGCTTCGTGACCCGGCGAAAGCCGCATTCCTCGCACGCTGGAGTCCGGCGCGCGGCGCAGGCTCGCCGCTTCCAAACGCAACTGGCGCGCGCCCCAAGCGGCGTCGCGGTGCCGTTATCGCCTCTCCTCACCCAATCGCGGGCGGCCGAGCAGGGGGCGAAGTGGCGGAGTTGGTAAACTCCGCCGCGGAAGTTCCGAGTTGATTCCGATCGTGTTTCCGGGTAGAGAAAGGCTGCGGCGCGGCGAACTGAGGCCGCTCGCCAAGCGGGCCTGCAGCCGAGGCGCAGACGTCGCCACCCGAGGCGCACCCGATGGGAACGTTCACGGCAAAGAACAGGCGCTACTTCTCGATTGCGGAGAAGATACACCCGCCGGACTATCGTGGACGGTTCCACACGCAGAACTTTTGTGAGCTGACTCTGATCATCGGCGGGCAGGGCGCTTACGAGAGTATGAAGGGGCGGCGTCGGACGATCATTCCGGTGGAGCCGGATACACTGCTGTTCTGTGACGGACGCGTGTTGCACCGCTGCACGGACAGCCCCGGGCACCCGCTGCACCAGCTCATGATATGCTTCGGCTACGGGTATCCGGCGCCCTTTTCTCTGTTGCCCGCGCTGCTAAGCGCGTTCAAGAAGACAAACCCGATCGTGCTCAGACCGCCCCAGACGACACTGCACCTCAAGCCTTTGATCCGGCGTATGCTCATGGAACATAACGAAGCCGGCGCGGGCAGCGCCGACACCATCAAGGCGCTGCTCATTCTGCTGTTGACCGAAATCTACCGCCTCATCCACCAGGCCGCCAACCCCGGAGACGGGGAAATGGACGAACGGGTCCGGCAAGCCGTCACCTACCTGCGGCTGCACTACGACCAGCACTTCCACCTGCCGGAATGCGCCAAACGCTGCGGACTGTCGGTGCGCCATTTCTCGGAACTGTTCAGGAGGCACACGGGCAAGACCTTCGTGCAGTTCCTGAACGAATACCGGATCGGGATCGCCAAGGATCTGCTGCGCAGCACGGACAAGAAAGTCATCACCATCGCGTTCGAAACCGGCTTCGAGAATCTCTCCCTGTTCAACCGCACGTTCAAGAAGCTCTGCCGGCTCACTCCCAACCAGTACCGGCGCGGGCGAAACGTGTAGCGGAGGGGCGGCCAGCGTCACCCGTTGAGCCATGGCGCGACAAATCGCGCTTCGTTGGGCCCGTCGATACCCGCGTTGTGCACCGCTACCTGTTGTGGCCGGCCGGCCGCCGAATTGTACTACCCTCTCACCCAATCCTGGTGGTGGACGCGGAGCTAACCGGCGAGAATATGACTGAAGGGCCACGCATCACAATGCCATGCGGCGTTCATCGATTCGGGAGGGGGACCCATGCCAGCCTGTCAAACCAGACCCGTCATCACACTCATCGGCGCGGGCAGCCGCGTGTTCGGGTTCAACATGTGTACCGATATCTGCCAGACCCCGCCGCTCAAGGGCGCGGAGGTCCGGCTGGTGGACCTGAACGCAGACAAACTGAAGAGCATGCACCGGCTGTTTGAGCTCGTCAGCCGCAGCACCGGCATGGGCCTGCGCGTGTCGTCCCATACGGACCGGCGTGAAGCGTTGTCCGGCAGCGATTTCGTGATTCTGTCGGTGGCGGTCCAGAGGATCGATCGGTGGGAAACGGATCTGGCGATTTCCCGGAAGCACGGGATCGCAGAGCTGCAGGGAGAATGCGGAGGGCCGGGCGGCTTGTCGCTGACGTTGCGCAATATCCCGCCCATTCTGGATATTGCGTACGACATCGAGGCACTTGCCCCGAACGCCGTTCTGTTGAACTTCTCGAATCCCATGACGCGTGTCTGTCTCGCCGTTAACCGGCACACGCGTGTCCGCACGGTCGGCCTCTGCCATGGATTGCTGAGCGGGCAGAACATGCTCGGGCGCCTGCTCGGCCGGCAGATGGTCGTGCACGGCTGCGGGATCAACCACTTCAACTGGATTTCCGGCGCAAAGTGGGCCGATACGCGCGAGAATGCCTGGCCCGAAGTCGCAGCGGCCTTTCGGGCAGCCCGTGCGGAGGACATCCCGAAATGGCTCTACGTGCGCGAACTGTTCGAGGTTTTCGGCCGGGTTCCTTCGCCCGACGACAGGCATATCGCCGACTTTGTGCACCACTGGGGCGCGGGGCAGGACGGGGTAAACCGTCGTTATCGCACCTCGCCCAAGGAGATGCACGCCTATCGCGAGCAGGCGGTCCAATGGGAACGGCGGATCGCGAGCTATCTCAGCGGTGAGAAAGATCCAATGGCCGGCCGCAAAGGGCTCTCGGGCGAGGGGGCTATCCCCATCATCTGCGCGATGTGGGGGCTCGCGCCCCCCTACGAAGAAATCTCAGTCAATATCCCGAACCGGGGCAGCATCACGAACCTGCCGCACGACGCCATCGTGGAAGTGCCCGCTCGCGTGTCGCCGGGCAGTCTGGAGGGGGTGCCGATGCGCGCCCTGCCGCCCGGTATCCGCAGCCTGATCGCCCGGCAGCTCGAGATCGCCGACCTGGCGGTGGAAGCCGCCGTACACGGGGACCGAGACAAAGCGCTGGAGGCGCTGGTCCTTGACCCGCTCGTGACGGACCTGGCCTTCGCGCGCGCCTATCTGGACGACATCCTGCAGGCGCACGCCGATCTGCTGCCCCGGTTTGCCGCCGGGCAGCGCTCCGAGGAACCGGCTCCAGCGCTTACGGGCCGGACTCCGTAAGCGCACTCACCCGCGGCAAGACGCCCCGCCATCACCCCCGCCCGGTGCCGACAGCCGCCCGCGTTCCCTATTCCGGTCTGGCGACGACTCATGAGCACGCCGGCAGCACGGGATTGGGCTTGCATCCGGCCGGTTTGGTGGTATAAACCAACGTTTGCCCAACTGGGGTCCCCGCCCGTCTGCGGACGGGCGGGCAGCGGGGACAGGCGCATGAAACGCATCCAAATCTGCGACACGACACTGCGGGACGGCTGCCAGGCCGAGGGTATCTCGTTCTCGCTGGCCGGGAAGCTGCGCCTGGCGGAAGAGCTGGACCGGTTCGGCATCGACTATATCGAGGGCGGCTATGCCGTCTCGAACCCGAAGGACATGGCCTTTTTCCGGCGCGTCCGGCGCAGGCCGCTGACCCGCGCCAAGGTGACGGCCTTCGGCAGTACGCGTCGAAAGGCGACCCGCGTGGCCGAGGATGCCAATGTCATGCAGCTGCTGGCGGCGGAGACGGACGTAGTCACGATTTTCGGAAAGGCCTGGAGCCTGCACGTGTCCGACGTGCTTCGCACCACGGCGGCGGAGAACCGGAAGATGATCGGCGAGACCGTCCGCTACCTCAAGGAAAAGGGCAAGGAGGTCATTTTCGACGCGGAACACTTTTTCGACGGCTACAAGGACAGTCCCGCCTTTGCGATGTCGGCCCTGAAAGCGGCCATAGAGGCGGGCGCGGACCTGGTGGTCCTGTGCGACACGAACGGCGGGAGCCTCCCGAAGGAGGTCTACGACATGACCCGTGCGGTGCGCAGGGCCGCGCCCGTCCCGGTGGGCATCCACACGCACAACGACTCCGAACTGGCGGTGGCGAACACGGTTGAAGCCGTCCGGGCCGGTGCCGTCCACGTCCAGGGCACCGTCAACGGATACGGGGAGCGTTGCGGCAACTGCAATTTGTGCAGCGCGATCCCCGTCCTGCAGATCAAGATGGGACTGGCCTGCTGCAAACCGGGCAGCCTGACGGAGTTGCGGAATCTCGCGCTTTGTGTGGAGGAGCTGGCCAATGTCCGCCACGGGAAGAAAGCGGCATTCGTGGGCGAAAGCGCATTCGCCCATAAGGGCGGCATGCACGTCGACGCGATCAAGAAAAACCCGCGCAGCTTTGAGCACATCGAACCGGAAGCGGTGGGCAACCAGCGGCGCGTTCTCATCTCCGAATGGTCCGGGAGCAGCAACGTTTTGCTCAAGGCGCTGGATCTCGGAGTTCGCGGGCTGAACAAGTCCTCCCCGAAAGTCCGCCGGATTCTGGAAGAACTCAAGAAGTTCGAAGGGAAAGGCTACGCCTACGAGGCGGCCGAGGCCTCCTTCGAGATTCTGATCCAGAAGGTACTCAAGAAGCACAAGCCGTTTTTCGACCTGAAACAGTTCAAAGTCTTCGTCGAAAAACGCGGCAAGAACCGGCGCTGCGTGTCGGAGGCCACGATCAAGGTGCGGGTCAACGGCGAGGAGGCGCACACCGTGGGCGAGGGCGACGGGCCGGTCAACGCACTGGACAACGCGCTGCGCAAGGCGCTGATCCGGTTCTACCCCGAAATCGCCGATGTGCGGCTGACGGATTTCCGGGTGAGTATCCTCGATCCCGAAGAGGCCACCGCGGCTACGACGCGGGTCCTGGTCGAATCCACCGACGGGGAAGACACCTGGGGCACCGTTGGCGTCTCGGAGAATATCATCGAGGCCTCCTGGGAAGCGCTGCTCGACAGCGTGGAATACAAGCTGTTCCGCGAGGAGGGCAAGCGCAGAGGGAAGAGGAAGGGCGGCGACAGCCACGCGCCGGCAGACCGGGCGGCGCGCGGGCCCAAGACGGGTGCAAGATGATTGAATTGGACAAGACATACGATCCGAAACGGGTCGAAGACAAGTGGTATGCGTGGTGGGAACAGAAGGGCGCTTTCCACAGCCAGCCCGACCGGGGGGGCGAAGCCTACTGCATCGTCATCCCGCCGCCGAACGTCACCGGCATCCTGCACATGGGCCACGCGCTGAACAACACGATTCAGGACATCCTGATCCGCTGGCAACGGATGAAGGGGCGCAACACCGTCTGGCTGCCCGGCACGGACCACGCGGGTATCGCCACGCAGAACGTGGTGGAACGCGCGCTGCTGGAGGAAAAGAAGACGCGCGACGATCTCGGCCGCGAGGCGTTTATCGAGCGGGTGTGGGACTGGCAGCGCAAGTACGGCGGGACGATCATCGCGCAGCTCAAGAAGCTGGGCGCCTCATGCGACTGGGCGCGCGAGCGCTTCACCATGGACGAAGGGCTCAGCAACGCCGTGGCTGAGGTGTTCATCCGCCTGTACGAGAAGGGGCTGGTCTACCGCGGCAATTACATCATCAACTGGTGCCCGCGCTGCCAGACCGCCCTGGCCGACGAGGAGAGCGAGCACGAGCCCGTGAAGGGCAAGCTGTACTACATCCGCTACCCGATCAAGAACGGGAAGAAACGCGAATACGTGACGGTGGCCACCACCCGGCCCGAGACGCTGCTCGGCGATACGGGCCTGGCCCTCCATCCGCTGGACCCGCGCTTTGACGAGCTGCAGGCGAAGACGGTTCTGTTGCCGATTCTGGAGCGGGAACTGACGGTCGTCAAGGACGCGTTCGTCGACCGCGAATTCGGGACGGGCATCGTGAAGGTCACGCCCGCGCACGACCCGAACGACTTCGAAATGGGCCGGCGCCACGGCCTGCCGCAAATCAACGTGATGAACGGCGACGGCACCATGAACAAGGAAGCCGGCCCGTATGCGGGCCTGGACCGGTTCGCGTGCCGGGAGAAGATCGTGGAGGACCTCAGGGCCCGCAAACTGCTGGAGAAGGTTGAGGAGCACGCGCATTCCGTCGGGCATTGCTACCGCTGCCATACCATGGTGGAACCGAGGCTCTCACCGCAGTGGTTCGTGAAGATGAAGCCGCTCGCCAAGCCCGCGATCGACGCGGTCAAAGACGGCCGCATCCGGTTCATTCCGGAGCGCTGGACGAAAGTCTACCTCGAATGGATGGAGAATATCCGCGACTGGTGCATCTCGCGCCAGATCTGGTGGGGACACCGGATCCCCGTCTTCGCCTGCGAGGGATGCGGGCACGAATGGGCCAGCAAGGAACAGCCGGCCGCCTGCCCCGCGTGCCGGGCCGACAAGATCCGCCAGGATGAGGATGTGCTCGACACATGGTTCTCCTCCTGGCTCTGGCCGTTCAGCTCGTTCGGCTGGCCCGAAGGCAACGCGGATCTCGCTTTCTACTACCCGTCGCATGCCCTGGTGACCGCCTCGGAAATCATCTTCTTCTGGGTCGCGCGCATGATCATGGCCGGGTTCGAATTCATGGGCGACATCCCGTTCCGGGAGGTGTACATCCACGGCACCGTGCGCGATGATGAGGGGCTCAAGATGAGCAAGAGCCTCGGCAATTCGATCGACCCGCTCGACATCATCGAGCAGTACAGCGCCGATTCGCTGCGATTCAGCCTCATGATGATCACCGCGACCGGCCAGGACGTGTACGTCTCGAACGACAAGTTCGAGATCGGGCGCAACTTCTGCACCAAAATCTGGAACGCGGCCCGCTATATCCAGATGCAGATGAAGAACGGCGCCGTCGACCCCACCGACTACAGCCTGAAGATGAGGCTGCTGTCCGCGGACGACAAACACATCATCGCGCGCCTGCAGGAAACCATTGCGGCCTGCACGGAGAATCTGAAGCGGTACCGGTTCAACGACGTCGCCCACAGCCTGTACGAGTTTGTCTGGCATCAGTACTGCGACTGGTACGTGGAGTACTCCAAAGACATTCTCTACGGCAACGACGCCGCGCGCCGTGAGCAGGTGCTGAAGGTCATGCACTACGCGCTTTCCCACGCCCTGCGCCTCCTGCACCCGCTGATGCCGTTCATCACCGAGGAGCTCTGGCATGCGATGGGCTACGGCGCCGAATCCGATTCCATCATGCGTGCGCCCTGGCCAAAGGCCATGGAAGAGGAAGAGCTGCAGAAGCTCGGCGTGAAACGCCAGATCGTTTCGTATGTCGACGACAAGCACGACCTCATCCGAATCGGCCGAACGCTCATGAAGGATTACGGGCTGCTCCCGTCGCAGGAACTGCAGTTCGTCATCAAACCGGCCAACGACAGGGCCGCGAAGACTCTGGAAAAAGACCGTTCGTCCATCGCGGCGTTGCTCAAGGCGCGGGCCCTGACGATCGACAAGGCGTTCGAGCCGGGCGGCATCGTGATGCCGAGCGGCGTGAGCAAGCTGGGGACCCTCTACATGTCCATCGAGGGGCTGTTCGACAAGACGGCGGAAACGGCACGCCTCGCGGCCCAACTGGAGAAGGTCTCCGACCACCTTGCGCGCGTGAACAAGAAGCTGGGGAACATGGACTTCATCACCAAGGCGCCCAAGAAGGTGGTGGAAACCCAGAAGGCGCTGAAGGACGACCTCGTGGAGAAAGCCGAGAAGCTCAAACGCCTGATCGAGACACTGTCGGCATGAATGAACCCGACCAGAACGAATACAGGAACAACCGCATCGCCAACATGGAGCGGCTGGCCGAGAAGGGCTACCGGCCGTACGGCCGGACCTTTCCGCGCTCCGGCCGGCTGGCGGAGATCCGGGCCGGCTTCGAAGAAGAGAAGCGCGTGAGGGCCGCCGGCCGCCTGGTCGCCGTCCGCGACATGGGCAAGACGGTGTTCGCCGACATCCGGGACGGCTCAGACCGGTTCCAGCTCTTCGTCAACAAGAAGCAGGTGGGCGACGAGCCGTTCGAGGCGTTCAAGCTGCTCGACGTGGGCGATCACGTCGGGGTCGACGGCACGCTGTTCACGACGCGCGCGGGGGAACAGACCCTGCGCGTTCAGAGCTGGGAGCTGCTCGCCAAGGCGCTCTTGCCGCTGCCGGAAAAGTGGCACGGCCTGAAGGACGTCGAGGCGCGCTACCGCCAACGGTACCTCGACCTCGTCGCCAACCCGGAGGTCCGCGAGCTGTTCAACAAACGCATCGAGGCCGTTCGCCAGATCCGGCGGTTCCTGTTCGAGCGCGGCTTCTACGAAGTGGAGACCCCGATGATGCAGCCGCAGCCGGGCGGCGCGGCGGCCAAGCCGTTTGTGACCCGCTTCGAGGCGCTGAGCACCGACATGTATCTGCGCATTGCGCCGGAACTGTACCTGAAGCGGCTGCTGGTGGGCGGGTTCGACAAAGTCTTCGAACTGAACCGCAATTTCCGCAACGAAGGCCTGTCCCGGACTCACAACCCGGAATTCACCATGCTCGAGATCTACGAAGCCTACTCGGACGTGCGGGGGATGATGGCGTTGATCCAGGACCTGGTCCTGCACGTGGCCGACACGGTGTTCGGTACGCGCCGCGTCGGGCCCGCCGGGAACCCGATCGACCTCACCCCGCCCTGGCGCGAGGTCACCTACCGCGAGCTGATCCTGGAGCGGATGGGGGCGGACTGGTTCGACCTGTCCGCCGCGGAGGCGCGCCGCAAGGCCGAATCGCTCCAGCTCACTATCGAGCCCGACTGGGGCATGCTCGATATCACGCACGAGGTCTACGAGAAGCTGATCGAGGACACCCTGCGGCAACCGACGTTCGTGACCCGGTTCCCGGCGGCGCTCGTTCCGCTGGCCAAGGCCTGCGAAGACGATCCGTCCGTGGTGGATGTGTTCGAGCTGGAGATCGGCGGCAACGAAATCGCGCCCGCCTATACCGAGCTGAACGACCCGATCGAGCAGCGCCGCCGCTTCGAGCAGCAGGCGGGCCGCGACCGGCAGAAGGTGGACGAAGATTTCATCACCGCGCTCGAGCACGGCATGCCGCCCGCCGGCGGCATGGGCGTCGGGATCGACCGGCTGATCATGATCCTGACGGGTATCGATTCGATTCGGGACGTGATCCTGTTCCCGCAGCTCAAGCCGAAAGCGTGAGCCGGTGAAGCGCCTGGCGGCCGCGCCGGACAACGGGCGACAGACAACGGACGGGGTTCGCATGCCGTTTTCGCTCTTTCTCGCATTGAAGTACCTCAAGCCGAAGCGTTCGATCATCTCGGTGATCAGCGTCATTTCCGTGCTCGGCGTCATACTCGGCGCGGCCATCCTCATCATCGTCCTGTCGGTGATGCAGGGGTTCGACGACATGTGGCGCGACAGGATTCTCGGCTTCAACGCGCACCTGACCGTGCAGAGCTACGACCCGTCGGAGAACAGCGTGGCGCTCGCACAGCGCGTGGAACGCTATCCGGGCATCCGGGGCGCGTCCCCCTACGTACAGGGCCTGGTCTTCATCCAACACAACGACCGAACGTTCACCCCGTTCATCCGCGGTATTGAACCCGGGCGCGAGGAGCGGGTCAGCCTGATCGCGACGAATATCGTCGCCGGCGCCTTCGAGCTGGACGACGAATCCGCGCTGATCGGCGTGGATCTCGCGCGCGAGATGGCGCTGGGGATCGGCGACAGACTCGTCGTCTACTCCCCTCGCACGCTCCTGGCCAAAGACGAGATCCAGCTGCCCGAGGAACTGACCGTGGCCGGCATATTCGAGTTGGGCATGTGGGAATACGATATGGGGTTCTTGCTGGTCCACATCGAGACGGCACGCGACCTGCTGGGCATCGAGACGGGGGCGCAGGGGGTCCGCGTCATGACCGATGACCCGTTCAAGGCGCTCGAGACGGCCGAAGCGCTGCGCAACGGCCTCGGGCCCGGCTACGGAATCTCGACCTGGATGGAACTGAACGAACAGCTCTTCGGCGTCTTGCAGGTCGAGAAGAAGCTGATGCTGTTCCTGCTCGTCTTCATTTCGCTCGTGGCCGCGTTCGGCGTCACCAATACGCTCATCACGACCGTCTTCCAGAAGACGCGCGAGATCGGCCTGCTCAAAGCCGTGGGGTTCTCTACCCCGAGCGTAACGGCCGTCTTCCTCTGGCAGGGCTTCATCCAGGGCCTGTTCGGTACCCTGCTGGGCACCGGGACCGGGCTGCTCGTTACCCACTACCGAAATACCATTCTGAACTGGCTCTCGACCGTGCTGAAACAGGACTTGTTTCCGAAGAAGTTCTATCGCCTCAGCGAGATCCCGGCCCACACGACGGTGCAGGATGTGGTGACCGTCGCCCTCATCGTGCTGATCATGTGCACGGTGGCGGGCCTGATCCCCGCCTGGCGCGCCGCGCGCCAGGATCCCGTCCAGGCGATTCGGCATGAGTGAGGGGGGGGCGAAGCGTCTGAAACGCAAGCTGGCTGGCGAAGGATTCCCGGCCGATGGACCGGCGACAACGGATGGGAAGAACCCCGGTTCCCGTCCCGACCCGCCGCCGTGCATGCATCTGGTGAAAGACATCTCATGAGCGACGCCATCATCCAGGCTGACGGAGTCAACCGCGTCTTCACCGTTGGCGGGAACCGGCTGCATGTGCTCAAGGACGTGGCCCTGCGGGTGGCGACCGGCGAAGCGGTGGCCGTGGTCGGGGCCAGCGGGGCGGGCAAGAGCACGCTGCTGTACACGATCGGGGGGCTCGACAGGCCGACGAGCGGCAGGGTCCTGTTCAAAGGGGCGGACCTGTACGCCCTGCCGGGCGGCGCACGGACGCGAATCCGGGCGCGTGATATCGGCTTCGTATTCCAGTCCTACTACCTCATGCCGGAGCTCGACGTGGCGGAGAACGTCATGCTGCCCGCCATGACCGGAGAGGGCCCGTTCAAGGGCTCGCGCGCGGCGCGCAAGGCGCGGGCGGCTGAACTGCTCGCCGCCGTGGGCCTGGCCGAACGGGCCGGCCACACCCCGGCGGAACTCTCCGGCGGCGAACAGCAGCGTGTAGCGCTCGCGCGCGCGCTGATCAACGAGCCGGAAATCGTGATGGCCGACGAACCGACCGGCAATCTCGACAGCCGCACCGGCGGCCAGGTCCTGGACTACCTCTTCTCGCTCACCAAGGATCAGGGCCGTACCCTCGTGCTGGTCACGCACAACCCCGCCCTGGCCGAACGCTGCGATCGCGTCGTGGAACTCGCCGACGGGCGCCTGGCGAACGGGTAGGGAGACAGGCCTTGACTCTTCCCGTGTAATCGGGGATACTATCGGACGGAATTGGCATTCCTGGCAATCCCCCAGGCAACCGGTATGAAGACGCGCGTTCAGACGGGATGTCGCCGCACCCGCAGACGTGCCTACGCGCCCCCCCCGAAGGCGCCGCGGGGCCGAACAGATCGGCTCCGCAGCGGCGAAACCCCATTCCTCCTGGCGGGGATATTCTGTATGTTTTCGACGTTTCCCGTCCTTTTCGCTGACGACGACGGGTATTGGGGGCCCTGGGCTGCACCGCACATGTCTGTCGATTCCGCCCCGGGCGCAGGCGCCTTGCGGCAAGTCGGGCTGCCGCCGTTGGACCCCTGCGACGCGTTCTTGCATGCCGCTGCCGTACCGCGGGCCCACGCGGCCCCACCCTCTGTCGGACATGGGGCACTGCCAGCCCCCGGCGCGCAGCCGGATACCCGAAGTTCGCCGCCGTTCTCCCAGACTCCGATCGGACCTGTTACGGAGTCCGTTGGCGAAAATCACGGCGGCGACGTGTTCCCGGACGTCGAGATAGGAATCGACGAGGGCTCGCCCCTTCCCCAAATCGATCCCCTCCTGCCCTACCCGATCGTGTACAATCCAGTGGAAATGCCGGGGCCGCCCGAAACGCAGGGCGCCGATTGGGATTGGGGAACGTGGGCCCGTCAGGAAATCTGGTTGCAGGATGGCGTCGAGGTGCCGCACATGTTCCACGGCACCTATGTGCAGCCACACGGTGCGCCGGATCTGTCCAGCGTCATCAACGGCGCCGTCGGCTATGACCTCCAGGGACAAGGGATTGCCGCCGCCTATCTGGAGCAGGCGGGCGCTCTGCGCTACATGCAGGGAACGTGCGCGGTGAACGTCCGGGTCGGCGGGGGGCTGCCCCATTGGGACGGCACGGTTTTGCTGACGGGGTCGAGTGCCGATGTCCAGTTCGAAGCATCCGGCACCGTCTCGGCCGACGGCCGTCTGCAGGGGGCCGGCGGCGACGTATTGCTCCTCAACTGCCGGGTCGACGGGCAATCGTTTCACGACGCCGGCTTCCAGAAGAACATCGCAGGCAGGCTGGTCGGCAGCGGCCAGCTTCCCGCGCCCATCTCCGGGGCGATCGGCTGGTATGAACTCGAACCGACCAGCGGATCCGGTCCGGTTCTCCAAGGGATCTTCGGCGCGAACCTGTCCCCCCGGTGAACCGGTTGCCGCCGAACCGGGTGCCTCCCTCGGCTCGTCTTTGCCGACACCCGCCCTCGATTCAAGAGATGTGGGCCCGTGAGTTCCGGGCGACGTAACGGGCCGGCAGGGGACAAAAAAAATGCATCAAAAATGCTTTACAAGCTTTTGCGCCATGTCTAAAGTCGTGCCGAACAAAAGAAAAAAGGCGAAACAAGAGTAAGGAGTAACCAGGGAAGTCAGATGGACTCGGGAGCGAACAAAGCATCAATTGTGCAGGAGTATCAACTGCACGAGAAGGACACCGGATCACCGGAAGTCCAAGTCGCTCTCCTGTCGCACCGGATCCAGAAGCTGACGGAGCACTTGCAGAACCATCTGAAGGACCACAGTTCCCGCTATGGTCTGATCAAGCTGGTGAGCGCGCGCCGCAGTCTTCTGGACTACATCCGGAGCAAGGACGAGAAGCGGTACCGGAGCATTATCAAGCGGCTTGATCTGCGCCGGTAGCCGGCCTCTTCCCACCTCGAGACGCCGATCCCGCACCGCAACGCATGGACCACACCTTCGAATCCGTGTTTGAATCCGGCAGCGTTCCCGAGTCCGATCCGACAGCACAGCAAGGAGCAAGATGAAAGAGACGAAGCGAGTGGAGATCGACGTTGGCGGCAAGACCATCGTGTTGGAGACCGGCCTGCTGGCCGGGCAGGCGGCGGGCGCCGTCACCGTACGGATGGCCGACACGATGCTACTCTGCGCGGTCACCTGCACCAACGCGCCGCGCGAGGGTATCGACTATTTCCCGTTGCAGGTCGAGTATCGGGAGAAATTCTATGCGGCGGGCCGGTTCCCGGGCGGCTTTTTCAAGCGGGAGGCGCGCCCTTCGGAGAAGGAGGTCCTGACGGCCCGTTTCACGGACCGGCCAATCCGGCCGCTGTTTCCGAAGACGTACCGCAACGACGTGCAGATCAACAGTCTGCTGCTGTCGGCGGACGGCGAGCACGAGGCGGACGTGCTGAACATCATCGCGGCCAGCGCCGCGCTGACGATCTCGGAGATACCGTTCCTGGGCCCGATCGGCGGGGTGCGCGTGGGCCGGATCGACGGGCAGTTCGTGCTGAACCCGACCCACTCGCAGATGGCGACGTGCGACCTGGATCTGGTGTACACCTCGCTGCGTGATCTGCCGGTGATGATCGAGGGTTGCGCGAAGGAAGTCGGCGAAGCGGATCTGGTTGCGGCCATGAAGCTGGGGCACGCCGAATGCGTGAAGATCATCGACGCCCAGCTCGAACTCCGGCGCCTGCTGGGGCTGCCGGACAAGGTGGCGGAGGAGCCAACGGGCGCGACGCCGTTGCTGGAGAAGGCGCGCGAGTTGGCCCGGGACGACATGCACGGGGTCTTCATGATCGACGCGCGCAAGGAACGCGACGCGCGGTTGACGGCCGTGAGTGAATCGCTGAAGGCCCGCCTGCTCGAGACATTCCCGGAGATGACCGACGAGGAGTACCGCGTGACGTTCGAAGACCTCGAGACGGAGGTCGTCCGCCGGCTGGTCCTCGAAGAAGGACGCCGCCCGGACGGGCGCGGCGCGGACGATCTTCGCGAGTTGGAGGCGCAGGTCGGCCTGCTCCCGCGCGCGCACGGGTCGGCCGTCTTCAGCCGGGGCGAAACGCAGGCACTGGGCACCGTGACGCTCGGCACGGTCTCCGATACGCAGGGCGTCGATGCGATCACCGGCGGGCCCGACGAGAAGAAGTTCATGCTGCACTACAACTTCCCGCCGTACTGTACGGGGGAAGTGGGGCGGCTGGGCAGCACCGGCCGCCGCGAGATCGGACACGGCGCGCTGGCCGAACGGTCGCTGAAGCAGGTGATGCCGCCGGACTACCCCTACACGGTGCGGCTGGTTTCCGACATCATGTCTTCGAACGGCTCGTCGTCGATGGCCAGCGTCTGTGTGGGGTCCCTGGCGCTCATGGATGCGGGTATCCCCATCACCAAGCCCGTCGCCGGCATATCGATCGGGCTGTTCTCCAACGCGGAAAAGAGCCTGCTGATCACGGACATCATGGGCGCCGAAGACCACTGCGGCGACATGGATTTCAAGGTGGCGGGCACTCGTGAGGGCATAACGGGATTCCAGGTCGACCTCAAGATCCGCGGGCTGGCGTGGGAGCTGGTCGAGGGCGCCTTCCAGAAGGCGCGCGAGGCGCGCATCCGGCTGCTCGATTTCATGAGCACGGTCATCGCCGAGCCGCGGCCGGAACTGTCGGCCTATGCCCCGCGCCTGCAACAGATCAAGATCGACCCGGAAAAGATCGGCGCGGTGATCGGCCCGGGCGGCAAGGTGATCCGGCGGATCCAGGAGACGACGGGTGTGCAGATCGACATCGAGGACGACGGGACCGTCACCTTCTTCAGCGCGAACAAGGACGGGATGGACGCGGCCGTCCGCGAGGTGGAGATGATCACCGCCGAAGTCGAGGAAGGCGCCATCTACGAAGGCACCGTGACCGGCATCAAGGATTTCGGCGCGTTTGTCCAGGTCCTGCCGGGCCAGGAGGGGCTCGTGCACATCAGCGAGCTGGCCGACTTCCGCGTGCGCGCCGTCGAGGACATCTGCAAGGTCGGCGATACCATGAAGGTCAAGTGCATTGCCGTCGAGGGCGATCGGATCCGGTTGAGCCGGCGCGCCGCCATGGATGAACTCGGCGGCGGAGGCGAAGGCGGAGACCGCCCGCCGCGTGAAGAGCGCGACGAACGCGACGGCGACGATCGACCCCCGCGCCGGCCTGGAGACGACCGCGACCGGGGCCGCGGCGGCGACCGGGGCCGCGGCGGCGACCGGGGCCGCGACGGCGACCGGAGCCGCGGCGGCGACCGGGGCCGTGGCGGCGACCGGAGCCGGGGCGGCGACCGGGGCCGCGGCGGCGACCGGAGCCGCGGCGGCGACCGGGGCCGCGGCGGCGACCGGGATCGCGGCAGCGACCGGGGTGGCGACCGCGGCGGCGGGCGCGACCGGTGGTAAGGGGCCGGCGGACCTGCGCGTCGGCCCTCTGGCCCTCCGACAAGCGAGGATTCCTGCTGCGACGAGCTCCCCGCTTGGTTCAGGGCTGGCTGCTCGTACGTTGCTGTTTGAGGAGCGACCATGAGGGTACAACTCAGACAGTTCCGGGCGATCGCGGCACTGACGGCTCTGGAGGCGATCCGGCAGCCGGTCTGTCTGCTTCTGACGTTGACCTGCGTGCTCGCCACCGGCCTGGTCCCGTTCCTCGTCATGTACCAGTTCGGCGAGCAGGGCAAACTGGTGCGGGACAGCGCACTGGCGCTGCACTTCCTGCTGGGCGTCTTTCTGGCGGGGACCGCGGCGTGCGCGGCGCTGTCGCGCGAGATCAAGAGCGGCACGGCCTCTACGGTGGCGAGCAAGCCGGTTCGCCCGGAGCTGTTCTTCCTGGCCAAGTTCGCGGGAATTGCCGCCCTGGTGCTTCTGTTCTCGGGGTGCGCACTGACGGCGACGCTGCTGAGCGAGCGGGCGGCCCCGAAGCTGTTCAACCCCGGCCTGCTCAGCGGCGCTGTGCTCTTCGGCGCGCCGGTGCTCGCCTGCGCGCTGGCGGCGGCGGGCAGCTTCCTGGCCAAGCGCCATTTCGTCTCCGACGCGTTCGTCCTGCTGTTCCTGGCGCTGTGCGCCGGCGTGCTGCTCATCTGCGTGTTCGACGAACGGGGCCGAATCGTCGCGTTCGGCAGCCTGGTGCAGTGGCGCATCGTGCCCGCGGGCATCCTCGTCACGCTGGCGCTTCTTGTGCTCGCGGGCACGGCAGCCGCGCTGGCCACCCGCCTCCATACAGCCGCCACCCTCTCCGCCTGCACCGTCGTCTTCCTGCTGGGCCTGATGTCCGACTATCTGTTCGGCCGACACGCGCCGCACAGTGTGTGGGCCGGCTGGGCCTACCGGGTGCTGCCCAACTGGCAGCACTTCTGGCTGGCAGACGCGCTCACTGCAGGCGGGACAATTGCCTGGACCTATGTTATAAGAGCGGGACTGTACGCCTTCGTCTACCTGGCCGGTGTCCTCTGCCTGGGGATGGTCTCCTTCCGGCACCGGGAGCTGACGTGAGGAGAAGTCGACTTTAGACGATGGACAAACGCAACGAAAAGATCGCTCTGCTGACGGGGCTGACGGCGCTCGGCTGCCTCTGCGTCAACGCGTTGTTGTGGCGCCGCACGCAACTGCTGACGGTGCAGGCGCTATTGCCGCACTTTGTGGGCGCCGTGGTCGTGTCGCTGTTTGCCGCGCTTCGCGCGCGTATGCGCCGGCTGGCGCAGGAGGAGGCCCGGGACGAGGAACTGGCGCGAAAAGAGCAGAAAGAGCGCACCCTGTTCGCCGCGGGGCCGGGCGAAGACGTCCCGCTCGCTATCGCGTACAGCCGCCGGCAGATGGAACGTTTCGTGGTGCCGGTGGTGGCGCCCGTTCTGGCGGCCGCGCAGGCCGCGTTGGCCTGGTGGCTCTATGGCGCATTGCGCGCGCCCGCCCCGGACCCGGCGCAACATCAACTCGCCGCGGCCTTGCTCGGCGGCCAGGCCTTCGTCCTGTTTGTGCTCAGCCGCTACGGGCTGAACATGGCGCGGTTGCCGGCGCGGGAGAGCCGCCTGCTTCGAGCGCCTGCCGCCTTGGCCGGCCTGTGCGGCCTGTTGTGTTTCGCGGCCGCCGCCGTCGCCCTGCTCGCCGAGCGCGCGTATCCGCCGATCGATAGAATCGCCGGGCTCGCCCTGGCGGGATTGCTCGGCGCCATGGCGGTCGAGAACCTGCTCGCGTTTGTCTGGACTTTCTACCGCCCGCGCCGGGCCAAGGGCATGCACCCGTCCTCCTGCGAAAGCGGGATCGCGCGGCTCCTGGTCGATCCCTCTTCGTGGACGAAGACGGCGGCGGAGACGCTCGACTACCAGTTCGGGTTCAAGATTTCGGAAACATGGTTCTACCGGTTCCTGGCCTCGGCGTTGGTGCCCCTGATCATCTTCCAGTTGGTGGCCCTGTATCTGCTCTCCTGCTTCGTGCTGTTGGGCCCCGATGAAGAAGCCATCCTGGAACGATTCGGCCGCCCGGTCGAGAACGGTTGGCACCTGACCAGCGGCGCCCATCTGAAGCTGCCCTGGCCGTTCGAGACGGTGCGCCGCTTCCCGACCAAGCGGATCCAACGGCTGTACGTGGGGTTCGAATGGGACGAGCAGATGCCGGAGGTGCTCGTCTGGACCATCCCCCACTTCAAACGGGAGGACCGTTTCCTCGTGGCGAGCCGCGAGGACAAGACGTTGCGGTTTCTCTCTGGCGCGGACACGACCGAGGAGGAAGCCGTCCCCGTCAGTCTGCTGAACGTCAATGTGCCGGTCGAATACGTCGTCACCAACATCTACGCGTTCGCCTACAACTACTCCAACCCGCAACGCGTCCTCGCGGACGTGGCGACCCGCTCGGTTTCTCTGGAGGCGGTCGGCAAGGATCTGTTCGACGTGATGGGGCCCGGCCAGATGGAGACGTCGCACGCGTTGCAGGCGGCTATTCAGGCGGAAGCCGACCGCCTGAAGCTGGGCATACGGGTTCTGTTCGTCGGCATGCAGGGCGTGCATCCGCCGGTCCAGGTGGCGGATGCCTTCGAGTCGGTTGTCGGCGCGCTGGAAGAGAAGGAAGCGCTCGTCCTGGAGGCGCACACCTACGCGCGGCGCACGCTGCCCGCGGCCGAGGCGGCGTCGAAGGCGACCGTAGCGGCGGCCGAAGGTTATCGTAAGGAGCGCGTCACGGTCTCGGCCGCCGAAGCCGACCGGTTCCTGAAACAGCTCGAATCCTTCGCGCGTTCACCCACGGTCTTCAGAATGCGCACCTATCTGCAAGCCCTGCAGGAAACGCTGACCGGGGTCCGGAAATTCATCATGACCGTCAAGCCGACCTCGGAAGTGATCCAGTTGCGATTCGACGAGACCGAGACGTTGGACCTGTTCGATACGGGCGTGAAGGCGCCGCCGATTTTCGATACGGGGCCCGATTAACGGACAGCCTTTTCGGCCGGAGGCCGATCAGCCGACGGCTGAACGGGCTTGACTACGAACGGATTTCACCGGGGCGCCGCCATAATGAGAATTGCCGTGGAATAGAAGACGGCCGATTACGAATGCAAGATCGCGCGCGGCGAGCGCGATCGGATGCGAGGAAGACATCATGAAGTCGAGAGTGTGGTTGATTCTGGCCGGGCTGCTGGCCGTTGCCGTCTTCGTGCTGCTTCAGGTCGTGTTTGTTGTGCGCACGGGCGAAGTGGCCATCGTCACCACGTGGGGCAAGACCGAGGATCCGATCACCGAGCCCGGCCTCTGCTTCAAGTGGCCGCGGCCGGCGCAACGATGCCACATCTTCGATCGGCGCGTGCACTGCCTGGAAGGGAATTTCGAGCAGACCCTCACGCGCGACGGTCGGAACATCATCCTGATGGCCTATGCCGGCTGGCGGATCGAGGACCCGCTCAAATTCTTTACCCGGGTCGGGACCATCGCCGAGGCGGAACGCGCGCTGGAGGGGCTCCTGCGCAACTACAAGAACGGCGTCGTCGGGCAGCATGCGTTCTCCGCCCTCGTGAACGTGAATCCGCAGGAGCTCAAGTTCGGCCAGATCGAGAACGAAATTCTCGCCGCCGTCCGGCCCGAAGCGCTCGAACGGTACGGGCTGGATGTCGCGCTGCTCGGCATCCGCAGGGTCGGACTGCCGGAATCCACCACCGAAGCGGTCTTCAAGCGCATGCGCCAGGAGCGGGAATCCGTCGCCGTGAAATATCGCTCCGACGGCGAGAAGGAAGCCACGGTCATTCGCGCGCAGGCGGACAAGGAGGCGAAAAGCCTGCTCGCCGAGGCCGAAGCGAGCGCCAAACGCATCAAGGCGGAGGGCGACGCGACGGCGGCGGAGTACTACGCCGTCTTCGAGAAGCATCCGGAGCTGGCTATGTTCCTGCGCAAACTGGAGGCGTTGCAGGAGACGATGAAGGAGAAATCCACCGTCATTCTGGATACGGACACGGTCCCCTACGATCTGTTGCGCGGCCAGAAGGCGCTGCCGGCGCCCGAAACTCAGCCCAAGCAGCCGCCGAAGTAGGGAACCGGCAGCGGTCAAGCGCGCCTCGGCGCCGGATCCAAGGGCCGGTGCAGGTACCAGGTGTCGGGTTTCAAGTTGCAGGTTATGAGCGAAGCAGACGACAAGACAACGGCCGAGCCGACGGCAGACCGGCGGGCGGAGCGGGAGGATGATGCGTCCCGCGCTCTGGCGAGCGCGCTGGGCGGGACCTTCCGCATCCTGCGCTGGCTGATCTTCCTCTCGTTTGCGGGCTACCTCGTGCGGTCCTCGGTCTTCACGGTGCCGCAGCATGAGGTCGCGTTCGTGCTCCGGTTCGGCAAGGTGACCGAGCGGGACGGGGCGCGGGTACTGGGCCCGGGCGTGCACCTGGCCTGCCCGTACCCGGTGGAGGAGGTCGTGCGGGTCCCCACGACCCGCCTTCGAACGATCCGTTCGGACACGTTCTGGTATGCGGACCGGAAACAGGGCGTGCTCGAGATGCCGCTCGATCCGTGGCTTCGCCCGGGCCGCGACGGGTACATGCTTACGGGCGATGCCAACATTCTGCATGCGAAATGGGCGCTGGAATACACCGTTGAGGACCCGGAGGCCTGGCGGTTCCGCATGCACGACATGGACCGCCTGCTCCACAACGAGCTCGATCATGCGGCAGTCGCGGTGTGTGCCTCGACGCCCGTCGACTGCGCGCACCGGACGGAAGTGGAACGCTTCCGGCGCGGCGTGGAGGCCATGCTCCGGAACCGGTGCGAGATGCTCCAGCTCGGAGTCCGTATCAAGAGCGTATACCTGCTTGAACCCAGCGCGCCGCGCCAGGTGCGCGCCGCGTTCGACGCGGTCGTGCAGGCGGAGCAGGAACGCAGCGAGAAGATCAACAAGGCCCGAACCTATGCGGCGCGGCGCGTGAACGAGGCGCAGGGCCGGAAAGCCAGGCTTGTCGCGGACGCCGAGGTCTATCGGAACCGGCTTGTGAGGGAAATCAGCGCTGACGCCGCCTACTTCACCCAGATATACGCGAAGTTCGCGGCCCAACCGGAGATTATCACGCAAACCCTGCTCCAGGATACGTTGCGGCGCGTGCTCGCGGGGGTGGACCAGAAATACGTCGTGCGGCGCGACCCGGACGGCAAACAGGAGCTGCGCATTCTGGTCAGCCCGGAAAAACCGAAACCGTGGGCAGAAAAACCCCGCACCCGGAGCCTGGAGCCGGAGGAAACGCCGGGTGAATCGGGCGAAGAGAAAGCGTGGAAAGACACCGTCTTTGAATACTAAGTGCACCCCGACGTGAATACACTCAGGTTAGTGGCTTATGTTGGTACGCGGACCAAGTGAAGACGTGGGCAGGCGACCGCGCGGCCAGCGCGCGGCGGCGCTGCTGCTGTGGGTTCTGCTCGGCACGGCTTTTGTGCTGAACGCCTACATCGCGGACCGGCTTTACAGCGACAACCGCCTGGTCAGCGAGGTGAGCGCGGCGCTCGGCGCCGTGCTGCTGGCCGCGCCCATTCTGGGGATGGCGGTCCGCGATCTGCTGCGCGGGAAGCTGCACATGAACGAGCTGGTCGCCCTGGCGGTACTCGCTTCCTTTGCGCAGGGCGATTACCGCACGGCCGGTATCGTCTCGTTCTTCATGCTGGCGGCGCTTGTCATCGAGGCGCGCACGGCGGAGGGGGCGCACGCGTCGATCGAGTCGCTGATCCGGCTGACGCCCACGAAGGCCAACAAGGTTCTCGAAGACGGGACCGAAGTGCAGGTCGCGGCCACCGCGCTGCAGCAGGCGAACCGCATTCGGATCCGGCCCGGCCAGGCGGTGCCCGCCGACGGGACGATCGTGACGGGACAAACCACCCTGAACGAGGCGACGATCACCGGGGAATCGCTGCCGGTGGACAAGGGCCCGGGCGACGAGGTTTTTGCCGGCACGCAGAACCTGACGGGTGTCCTGGAAGTGGATGTGACGCACGTCGGCAAAGACACCACGCTCGGCCGGGTCCGGGACCTGATTCTGGCGGCGGAAAAGAGCAGGCTGCCGATCATGCGGATTATCGACCGCTACGTCGGCTACTACACACCGCTGATCCTCATGATCGCGCTGCTTGCATGGCTGTTCGCCCACGAGTTCGGCCGCGTCATCAGCATTCTGGTGGTGTCATGCCCCTGTGCCCTCGTGCTGGCGACTCCGACAGCCATGGTGGCGGCTCTCTCGGCCGCGGCCAGGCACGGCATCCTCGTGAAGAACATTGCCGATCTGGAGGCCGCCGGGCGGATCAGCGCGTTTGTCTTCGACAAGACCGGCACCCTGACCAGCGGGGAACTGGGCGTCTCGCGCCTGGCTCCGGCCGACGGCGTCAAGCCGCAGGATCTCGTGTCCGTGGCGGCGGGCGTGGAGAAGTACAGCAATCATCCGGTGGCACAGGCCATCCAGGCGCTGGCGCGGGAGGCGGGCACAACCGTGCCGGAGCCCACGCATTTCAGCGAAGCGTCCGGCCAAGGCGTCCGCGCCAAGGTCGACGGGCGGCTCGTCGTGGCGGGCCGCGCCGGGTGGCTTCGGGAAAACGGGTTCGACGATCCGCGGCTGCGGGAAGCCGAAGAAGACGAGACGGCGGGCCACAGCATGACGTTCGTCGCCTGCGAGGGGAAGTACCTCGGCTGGATCGGGCTGCAGGACAGCGTCCGGCCCGAAGCCCGCCCTGCGCTGGCCGAACTGCGCGAGCAGGGGATCCGATCCATCTCCATGATCACCGGCGACCGCGCCGGCGTGGCCAAGCGAGTGGGCGCGGAAATCGGCTGCACCGACATCTGCCCCGAAGCGCTGCCGGAGGACAAGGTGGCATTCGTGAATGCCGTCCGGGCGAAAGGGTTCCGCGTGGCGGTGGTGGGCGACGGGGTGAACGACGCGCCCGCCCTCGCGGCGGGCGACACGGGCATCGCGATGGGCGCCGCCGGCAGCGACGTGGCGATTCACAGCGCGTCTGTCGCCCTCATGAACAACGACCTGCGGCGGCTGCCGTTCCTGATGCGGCTCTCGCGCCGCGCGCGCGCCGCCATCTATCAGAACCTGGCCGTAGGCATCCTCTTCATCATCGGCGGCCTGACGCTGGCCGGGCTCGGCATGCTCACACCCGTGCGGGCGGCGATCCTGCACAACGTCGGCTCGCTCATCGTCGTGTTCAACAGCGCCCGCCTGTTCCGCGCCGGGGACGAGTTGGAGGACTCCGGCGAGGAACCCGCCACGCGGTGAGCGCCGGGTGAACGAACGCGTCCTCGCGAAAGGCGAAGCGGCGAGACGCCGCTTCTACTCTGCGCCGGGACGTTTTCGGCCGCGCTTCACCGCGCCAAGTCGTGATAGGCGAAGTGTTCGGGCCCGGCGTGCGAGAGCTTGCGCGGAAACGTGCTGCGCAGTTGCTCCATGATCTCCAGGACCTCGGCCAACGGCTTGTGGATCCGCTTGCGCGCCAGTCTGTCCCGAACCACTGCCGGGCTCACCGGCTGCAGGGCCGCCACGATGTCCAGTATCTGCGTCTCCAGCGGCGTGTAGGCGTCGGCAGGAGCGGCGCCGGATTCAACCATCTTGACGGCGTCGCGCAGCGCGCGCGCCTTCTCCCGCATGTCGGAGGGTGAACACATGTTGCTGGTGTTGATCAACCTGGGGATCACGTCCTCCGCCACGGGACAGGCGCCGTCGCTGAAATCCAGTTTGCCCTTGTACAGATGACAGCCGTACGGGCACCCCTTGTGGCCGTAGGCGTTGGGGACCCGGAAGAACTCATACTTGTACGCCGGCCGCTGCGTGAACCCCACACCGAACCGGTGTCCGTTCCGGCGGCACGCCTTCAGCGCGTTTCGCATGGCGCCCAGCGCATACCCCCGGCCCTCGCCCCGGAAAACGACCGAATACATATACGGCGAAACGCCGCCGCCCTTCGGCGGCAGGCGCTTCTGCAGCCATTCGCACCTCTCCACGGCTTCATCCATGTATTTCTTCCCCTCGCGGTATTTCGCAATGTATCGGGGGACCTTCCTCAGTTGCACGACGCCAACGGCGGCGGCGAATTCCGTCATCCGGTAATTGCTGGCCAGTTCGGGCGGGCTTTCGCCGAAGATGATTCGCTTGCGAAGCTCGCGGTCAAGCGTATCGTCGTTCGTTATGGCCATCCCACCTTCGCCGGTGCCCAGATGCTTGCCCATATTGAACGAGAAGGTCCCGATATGGCCCCAATTGCCCACGTATTTGCCCTTGTAATCGAGGAACATGGCGTGCGCGCAGTCCTCGATCAGATAGAGGCCGTGCTTGTCGGCAATTCTCCTGAGCTTGTCGACTTCCGCCGGAAACCCCCACAGGTGCGTGACCCAGATAGCCTTGGTCCGCCGCGTGATCTTCTTCTCCGCGGATGCGGGGTCCATGAGGAAGTTGTCCGGGCGTACGTCGGCCCAGACGGGTACAACGTTCCCGTGCAGGCAGGCGATGCCGTGGAACTGGACGACGGGATCGCAGATGATCTCGTCGCCCGCGCCCGCGCCGATCGCGCCCGGGATCGCGTGCATCAGCACCATGGCCGTCGAGCCGGCAATGGCGTGCCGTGCGCCGAGCGCTTTCTCGAAGTCACGCTCGAACTGATCGATGAACCCGCCGCGGTGATGCGCGAAGTTGCCGCCGTCGATCACTTTGCACAAATTCCTCTTCTCTTCCGCTCCGTAGTGTCTCACTGGCTTTGGCATGGTCTGTCCTCCCTTTTGCTGGCATCGCGCCGTTGTCCGGGTAGGGTCACGTGTTTCCGCCGTCGCTCTATCGAGCTATGGCGGACACGTCCGCACGTGACCCGGGGCGGGCACGCCCGCCCCCTACTCCACGCACAACGCGTCTTCTGGAATGACACCTCCCGGTACAAATGCCCCGGCCGCACCCCGTCGCGGCGGGCGCCGATCATCTCGAATCCCGTCATGGGCGTGCGCAGCACGTGGCCGTGCTCGAGCCCCTTTGGCGTCACCACCATGAGGCCGGGACATGTTTCAAACGCCAACGAACGCCCGTCCGGCAGCCGGATCCTGGCATCGCTGGTGCCGGAGGCGAACATCCAGTGCTCGTCGTAATCGTGAAAGTGAAGCTTCACCTCCAGCCCCGCCGGCAGGTCGAAATGGGCGAAATGCGGGGTAGGCGGCGGATCGAGGATCTCGGCGACGTGCGGCGGGATCCCCTCCTTCCTGTCGAGCCGCACCAGGAAATCCTCGGGCTGGAAGTTTTTGCAGTTCTCCAACGTGAGTCCTTCACGGCGGTTCATGAACGCGCCTCCTTTGTCGAGCACGTCTCCAGACGTGCTCATCGGCCGGAGCGCCTCCGGCTTCCGCCCGGGCGCTTCGGCCCGGCAGACCGGAGAAGTGCTGTGCTCCCGCCATAGGGCGGCATCAAAACTCATTGAACACTCTCACCGGCTTCCCGGTCTCGGCCGATTGCCACGCCGCCGCACCGACGGCGATGGATTTCGCGCCGTCGCGTACGTCCGGGTTCGGCGGTTTGTTCTTCAGCAGACACTCCTCAAAATGCGCCATGTACTTGTCGACACCCTCGCCGTGGCCGTAAGCGCCTGTATGGACCGGATCGACCTGCGCTCGAAACGGCCGATGTCCCGGCGTCTTGTCGAACACCGCCTCGATCGCGCCGCCCTGCATGTCGGTGTAATCGGCCCGTACGCTTGCCTGGGTGCCGAACAGCCGGATCTCCATCATGGGAATCGGCGGATGCACGAGCCCGTAGGCGGCCAGAACGCGGCCGATCCCTCCGTTCTTGAAGCGCAGGTTCAGCAGATAGTCGTCGGCCAGCGGATAGCCGTCCACCATCCCGCTCTTCTGCGCATAGCAGTGAACTTCCTCGACGTCGCCCACGAACCACCGGAGCGCGTCGATCGGGTGACAGGCGCCGCCGTACATCCAGTCCTGCGGCGCTGCGATCCGCCACGGCGTGAACGCGCCGATCGGGCGCATGTCGTGAATGTAGTGGGCATCGGCAAAATTGATCGTGCCCAGATCCCCGTCCGCCTGCCATTTCTTGAGGGTCAGGAACTCCGTGTCGAACCGCATGGTCTGGCCCACGAGCAAGAGCTTTCCCGTCTTATCCACAAGCTTGACCAGCTTCTTCGCCTGTTCCAGCGACGTGACCATCGGCTTGGTCAGAACCACCTGTTTGCCGTGCCGCAGCGCATAAGCCGCGTGCTCATAGTGCAGATGGTCCGGAGAGTAGATGCCGACCACGTCGATATCCTTCCGCCGTATCAACGCGCGGTAATCTGTGGTCGCGAACGCGATCCCGTAGCCTGCCGCGATCTCGTCAACGCGTTTCCGTGTGCCCGAGCACACGGCCCGGACCTCCATTCGCGAATGCGGGTTCGTATTCAACGCGAGCATGTTCTCGCCCATGCCCACCCCGATGACTCCTACGCCGATGTCCTTCTTCATGCGGTTCGCCTCCGAGCTTCGCGCAGCGCGCAGCCAGTCGGTCGAGCGCTCAGATGTCAGGGAAGGATGATTCCCGACAGCTGAGACCTGACACCTCATCCACTACCCCCTAGCCTACACCCCTGCCCCATGCGTCAACCATGGAGTCGCTTGCGTTTTTCTTGCGGATTCTTGCGGCGGGGAAGGTGAGGGAATGGAAAGCCGTTTTACGCGTAGCTGAGCAGGGTGACCGCGGAGTCCCGAGCGTGACGCAGGCCCTGCGCCTGGCGAGGGGCCGCGGGGGCTCGCCCGGCCTACTTCGACCGCTCCAAGCCGGCCTTGCTTCTCAGCGCATCGGGCAGCGCGCCGACGTTGAGGATTTCGTTCACCGCACGTTCTCCATCAAGCGCCGCAGATTGTCGCCGCCGATCATCTGCCTGGCCTTCTTGCGAAGATATTGGAGAGAACGAGCGGCAAGCCGGGATGCGCCAGCGCGATATCGCGGATCCCGTTCACATCGCCGTCGGTAAGACCTGCCTGGGTGCTCACATCGCCGAAGTCCAGAAAGCAGGGAATTCTGCGCTCTTCGAGCGCCGTGCACAGATCGTCCCACAGCCACGGCAACGGCGGCGCTTTCTTCATCGGCAGGCGCGCCACGCGAACGCCGCAGTCCAGCATGTCCTGCACCAACCGGCGCGCCGCGTCCGGTCCCGGCTCTTTGGGCGGCTCGATGACCCAGACCGGGTGCAACTTGGGCTCAACGTTCAACGTCCAACTTCCAACGGCAGAAATCGCTGCAGCATCTGGGCTTGCCCGGCGTTCCGCCCACGTTGAGCGTTGAATGTTGAGCGTTGGCTTCCTCCCTCGTCTTTTCCACTTCGTCGTTTCCGCTGCCTGCCGAACGTGTCGATGAGGGGCTCCGCGGTCACCCACTGCGGGCAGCGCGAGTAGACGCCGCGGCCCAACGTCACGCCGCTGTCGAACAGACGCAGGCTGTCCAGATCGGGCATCGCAGGAGTCGCATGCACCGGATCAGGCCCTCCTCAGCCGCACCGTCTCTTTCTCGCCCATCAAGAGCCGGCCCGCGACGGGGCGCCAGGCTTTCGGGTCGCCGACTATCCTGGCAAACAGATTGCCGGGGATCCAGCCCTGCTTCAGCTTGCTGCAGCCTTTGTCGTAGTAGATCCCGATGTCGAACACCATCTTGCCGTCCCGCGTGGGCGGCTGGCGATAGTGATAGTACAGGATGTCCCCACCGAGCGGGAAGACCGTCGAGTTCTCGTAAGGCAGCTCCTCGCTCGGCTCCTTCACAAAGCACCACAGTTCCGGGCCGGTCTCGCCGCCATGATGGATCGGCTGCTCCCAGGGCTCCTCGATCCCTTTCCAGAACTGCTCGCAGGTGATCGGCGCCGCCTCCTCCAGCAACTCGGCCGTGAAGACCTGGTTGTCCTTCAGGAATACGATTTCGAATGTCTTGCTCATTCTTCGCTTGCCTCCTGATTGCCGTAGCGCAGGGATCCCTGAGCTTGCCCTAAGTGCTCCCCGGCTCGTCGGGAGCCTCGCCCTCCATTCCCAGAACATGCGGCGTCAATGGAGGGCGAGCGTCCTCGCGAGCCGCCTTCTTGCGGTGGACTCATTGCTGTCTCACGGCCTCTTCACGGGCAGAATCCGTTTCGGATTCTCGACCAGCATCGTGTTCAGCATCTCCTCGGTGATGCCCATCTCCTTGAATCGCGGAATCGTGTGCGTGAAAAGGTAAACGAACGGCGGTGGCGGCATGAAGGTGCAGGGCACAAGCAACGCGGAGCCGCCCTGGTGCGGACGCCAAGCCGGATTCGCCGCGAGCTCCGTGTACCCAACGCTGAAAACCCAATCCAACCCGAGCGTAACCCGGTCGCCCAGGCCTTCGTCGAACGCGCGCTTGATACCGTCCGCCCATGCGCGGCGCTGTGCTTCCGGCCCGTCCATGCGCAGGTTGGTCAAGGCAAACGCGGCGCCACGTGTCATACATGCCTGGGTCACGGGCCATTCGTTGACCAAATGCCCCATGGTGTGCCCCAGAACCACACGGGCGGGGTCGACGCCTTCGGATTCGAGCAGATCGAGCTGAGCCTTCTGCGCGCCTTTGCCCTGAACATGTGTGTTGATGAAGACGCCCGTACGCTTGTGTGCTCTCGCGACGGCGCGGGCGGCCTTGTCCTCGGCCTCCGTCAACTCCGCGCTGCTGGCGCCCAGCTTCAGCACTCCGGCGCGCAGGTCAGTGCCGTAGCGGCCCTCTTCGACCTCCCGCACGCAGTACTCTTCAAGCTCTTCTACAGAAGACTCCCGCACAAACGGCCAGATCTGGTCCTCCGGTTCACGGGCCCAGTAGTCGCCGAGCTTGATCTCGCGATAGAAGCCCGTGGCACAAATGAGGTGGAAGCCCGCCAACTCCGACACCTTCTGATAGACCCATGGGGCGGCCCGCTCCGGCGCGCGAGTCATGTCCACGAACGCATGGCAACCGTGCTTCTTCAGCTCTCTCAGCGCCCATACCCCGTACGTCTCGAGGATGGGCCATTTCGCCATATCGAACGGCGTCTCGGCCTTCTGCGCCCAGTCGCTGTGCAGATGCTCGTGCATCATCACCGCTCCAAGCTGCTCGGGCTCAACCGGCCCCCGTGCCGTGATCACCTTGCCGACGTCTTCCGCTCTCATCAGCCCCCCATCCTTCCATGCGTCCATCCTTCCACTCTTCCACTCTCCTCTTCATCGCACCGGCAGAATCCGCTGCGGACTCTTCGCCATGATCTGCTCTTCTTCTTCCGGTGTCAGGCCCATTTTTCGAAAGGCCGGGAGCGTGTGCGTGTACATGTGCAGGAAAGGCGGGGGTTGCCCGATACACGGCCCGAACGGGCCGGACTCCGAGGAGAACGCCCAGTCCAACCCGAACCCCGCGATGTGGTCGCCGTATCCCGCATCGAACACATCGTGTATGGCTTCGACCAGCGGCCGCCAGCGGTCGCCGTTGCCTTCGTTGATGCTCATGTTTGTCGGCAGGAAATTCGCGCCGCGCTTCATCCACTCGAGGCACGTCTTGCGGGATTCCGGATTCATCAGATGCGGGGCCGTGTGGCCGATGGCCACACGGCTCAGATCGACCCCTTCCTTGTCGAACAGCTCAAGCTGCGCGGTCTCCGCGCCGATCCTGGTGCAATGCGTCGTGATGTGTACGCCGGTCGCTTTCTGCGCTCGGGCACCCGCGCGCAACGCTTTCTTCTCCGGCTCCGTCATCTCCGGCTGACTGCTGCCCAGTTTGATGGCGCCGGCGCGCACCTCCGTGCCGTGAACGCCCTCCGTGATCTCCCTGATACAGAAATCGGCGAGTTGGTCCACGGGCGCTTCGCGGACGAACGGCCAGATGCTGTCCTCCGGGCGCTTGACCCAATAGGTCCCCTGCTCCACATCGCGGTAGAAGCCTGTGCACAGAACGATATGCATGTTCGCGGCTTTGGCCGCCTCGGCATAGAACGTGGGCCACGCGCGCCACGGGGCCGGGGTCACTTCGAGAAACCCGAAACAGTCGTGCTCGTTGCATGGCTTCAGATACGGAACGGCCGCTGTCATGAGGTAGGCGCGCCGTTCCGCTGTGATCGGCTTCTCTTCTGAAAGCAGCTTCTTCGCGCCCCAGTCGAAGATGTCGCAGTGCAAATGCTCGTGCATCAAGACCCGGCCGAGCGCGCCGGGCTCGACCGGCCCGTTCACCGTCATCACGTTACCCTTCTCACCTGCCGTGATTGCGCTCATGTGTGGCTCTCCAGTCGTGGTTGCCGAGGTGGTGACGGATCGGCGTCAAACGCCCCAGGCCGTACCGGCCGACGTGCGGCGTGCGGTTTTCATCGCGTTTGAGCGAGAGGCCGGTATTGTCGATGAGCTTCGCGACCCGGTCCCGCGTTTCGAACGTGAGGCCCGGGTCCTCATCCTCCTCCACATGGCTCAGTTCGCGGTACGGCACCGCCAATTGCATCCTTCGCGTGAAGGATGTCACCCGAAGATCAGAAATAGGAATGGAAAGGCTTGCGCTTCTTTTGCGGTTTCTTGCGATTACCGGGCACGGCACGAGCACAACGAATCGTCGTCTTTGTCCAAAACCGACACGGCACAGGACGAATCCAGACGAAGAGTAGGACAAAGAGTAAGACGAAGACAGACGCGATCGTTCTGCCCTGGAATCATTTGGCTGGATGGTTCAATGCGCACGTCACGGTTGCGGTCAAGACGCATAGCGTTTGCGGAATTGGGTAGGGGGACAAGCGTACGTCTTCTTGAAGACCTTGCTGAAGTAGTAGACGTCCGAGTAGCCGACGCGATCGGCGATTTCAGAGACGGTCAAGTCGGTTCCAACCAGGAGGCTTCTGGCCTGCTGCAGGCGGACCTCGTTGACGTGCTCGATGAAGGTGGAGCCGGTGTGGCGCGAGAAGACGTGCGAGAGATAGAACGGGCTGACGGCGATGGCCGAAGCCACCTCGGCCAGGGAGAGCGGCTTCCGGAAATTCGCCCGGATATGGTCGCGGCACGCGTCGCATATTCGTTTCACGTTCTGGTTCGTGGCCGCCGATTCAGCCGGGGACGCGGGTGTGGTCCCGCCCGCGCAACGAACGAGTTCGACCAGCAACTGGGCAAGAAGCGCATCCGCCATGTTCTGGGCGCCGACTCGCAGGCTCTTGGCCTCCGCCGCCATCTCGCGCATCAGGCGGGCCACGCGTTTCGAGACGGACGGCGGGGCACTGAGCACCTTCTTCACATCGATCCGGGCCAATTCCGGATAGCATGCGCCGGCCTTCAGGTGTATATCGATCCCGCTCATCGTCTCCCGCGCACCCAGCCGAGTCGCGTGCGCCTGGCGCGAGAGAACCAACAGCGTCTTGCCGGGGGCCAGCCGGTACGCGTCCGACTCCACGGTCATGGTCCCCCTGCCCCCCAGCACGTGAAAGATCTCTATCTCGCCTTCCGGATGCTTGCCCCAGTTCTCGGCGAACGGACCGGAAATGCTCACGCTGGAGACGGACAGGAGCACAGGCGGCGGCCCGGCTTCCCCGAGCGAAAGCCGCCCAGGAATCGGAAATCGGTCTTGTGAGACACCCGGAGTCAACAGCTCGCCCTCCCTCTCCATTCACCGTCCGCATGCGACGACAGTCCACGGCCAGGAATGCCACGCCATGCTCCGGCTTCCACTCTTCCACTCTTCCATTCTTCCAGCCTTCCGCGCCGGCTTCTCTTCCTCGCGGCTGGAGAACGCCTACACATACTCCAAGTCCGGCAACGTCGGCGCCGGGAGCGGGACAGGCAGCACGCCCTCCCATTCGGGGGCGCGGGAACACCCGGGCGCCCCGAGCAGGAACCTGGCCATGTCTTCCTCGGCTTCGAAGAAAGCCTGGCGTTCACCGATCGCGACATGCCAACCGATCGGGGAGCGCACGCAGCTCGTCGGCGCCGGCCGCCCCATGCGTTCCTCGAGATACGGCTCCAACTTGCGCAGGAGATGCTCGGGCTGGAGAATCTTGATCGTGCCGGGTATGTGCACGTCCTCGACATGACAGCCGGCGAGCTGCCCGCGCAACGCCACGTCCCAGTGGCCGACGCCGATCACGCCGTGCGCGGCTTCGTATTGCGCCATCAGCCGCTGCACGCCGTGCGCCACGATGTGCCGCTCGCCGCCAAACTCCTCAACGACCAAGGTGTCCTCGCGCCGGTGCCCGACGATATAGGCTTCCTCGTGTTCGCCCAGCAGCCAGGTTCGCCACGAACGATTCGCCGCCATGCCGGTCTCCAGCGCGGCGCGCAGATCCGCCTCGGCGCGAACGAATCGGACCGGCTCGGCCTGCGACAAGCTCAGGACGACGCCCAGCTCGTCCGCCCCGCACTCCGCCACGGGCACCTCGTCGTGGTCCTGGGGCGGGACGCGACAGCGGTGAATCAGGCCCAGTCCGCAGCAGCCGGCCCGTCGATACATGCCGCGGCCGCCCGAGACGAACATGAGGACGCCGCCATGCTGGACGATATGCGCCATCATCCGGTGCAGCAGCCGCGTCGCCAACCCCTGCCCGCGGCACGCCTCGCGCGTGCACACCGCACCGATGCTGCCAACCGGCACCGACGCCCCGTACACGTTGACCGTGCGAATGAGCCCTGCAATGTGCGCGGCAATCTTGTCGCCCGCCCGGATCACCCAGAGCTGGGCCAGATTGTCTTCGGAGAACACACGCGGGAAATCCCTGTCCATGGCGTGCTCCGGCGGCGCGTTGCGGCGGAAGACCTCGGTGCACAACGCCGTGATTTCGGGCAAGTCGTCAACGGTCGCCTGGACGGGCTCATTCACCAATGCGGATCTCCGGGCTTCTCCCGCAAAGCGGGGACTTCACCATCATAGCGCGAACCGTCGCCCGTGTACAAGGCCGCGTGGCGCAGCGCCGGCGCCACCCAACGCGGAAGCGTGCGCGCGCGGGGGATTCTCGCCGGCCGCTTAGAAATCGGCCGCGATCAACTCGACGTCCGGGCCTTGCAGGTGCGCGGTGTTGTTGAGGGCGTGCACCTCGTATCCGCGCCCGGTCCGCACGAACTCGTTGATGCAGCAGTTGCCCTGAATGATGAACGGAAAGCGGTCCAGCCCGAGACCCAGCGCGCCGAGTACCAGCAGCTTGTTGACGACGCGGTGCGCGAACAGCGCGACCGTCTGGCCGGTATGGGTCCGCGCCGCCGCCTCCATCGCGCCGTACGCCCGGTCGAACACCGCCTGCAGCGTATCGCCGCCCGGCACACGCAGCGTGTGCGGCTTCGCGGTCCAGGCCGCGTGTTCGGCGGGCCAGCGCCGCGCCACCTCGCCGTCTTCTTTGCCGGTCCAGTCGCCGTAGTCGAAGTCCAGAAGCCCCTCGCATATGCCCGGCGTCACGCCGTGCGGCGCCAGTACGATGGCTGCCGTCTCGCCAGCCCGCGAGAGCGGGCTGGTGTAGGCCGCATCGATCGCGCGCGCTTGAAGCGCGTCTCTGACCAACCGCGCCTGCCGGCGCCCGTTCTCGTTCAGAGGCACGTCGTGCGCGCCGCGAAAGATTTTGCCCCGATTCCAGGCGGTCTCCCCGTGCCGAATAAGGAGAAATGTCGTGGCCATGCGGGTATCCTGCAGCAGCCGGCGGGCGCAAGTCAATGCGCCTCGTGGTCGAACGCCGCTTCGCACCGCGTATCGCGCTGGTGGAGGGCGAGCGTCCTCGCGAGCCGCGGCTTTGAGACAATCCGGGCCGCCGAGAGGCGTTGGCTATGCAGAACTCGCCGGGTTCAGCCGAATCGCGCTGCCGCTGTCCGCGCTTTCCTGCGCGGCGAGGACGACCTCGGTGCTGTGCAGGCTGTCCTCCAGCGTGACGACGGGCGGCTCGCCGCCGCGCAGGAAATCGATGATGTCCTGAGGATAGGCGTTCGGCATGTCCGGCAGCTCCCACGCGCGGAGCGGGCCCTCTTCGTCGGCGATGGACACGCGCTTGAAGCCGTCCACCGCCTCCACCATCCCCCTCGTGCCGAAGATCCGGATCTGGTCGTTGCCGTGCAGGCCGAAGCTGCGCGGGTTGCAGTAGTTGGCCATGATCGACGCAAGCCCGCCGTTGCTCAAGCGGCAAGCGAGATTCATGCCCATCTGCAGCTCGCCCGGGTTCGGATTGCCCCGCTTGGTGTCCTGCGCGAAAACCTCCACGAAATCCAGCCCGGTCGCCTTGCGGATCACGCTCACGGCATGGATCGCCGCCTGCCCGATCCCGCCGTCCACGCCCCGGTCCTGGGGTCGACCGTCGTGGTAGGGGTAGGACTTCAGCGCGTAAACCTGCACGACCTCGCCCAACTTGCCCGATTCGACCAGCGTCCGCATCCGGCGAATCACCGGCGTGTACACCTGGTTCAGCATCGCACGCACGTGCCGGCCGCTTTTCGCTTGGGCTGCCCGGACCCGTCCGAGCGCTTCGCGGCTCGTGACGATCGGCTTCTCGGCCAGCACGTGCTTGCCCGCCAGCAGCGCCTGCTCGATCTGCGTGTTCTGCTCCGCGCGGCGCGGGCTGCAGAATACGACCAGATCACACTCGCCTTCAGCCAGCATGGAGTCGAAGTCGGGATAGTACGTCGCACGGGCCATGCGCCCGGCCAGCTTGCGCTTCAGGTCTTCGAACCGTGCTTCCGGCATCCCGCTGACCGCCGTCAGTTCGGCGCCGGACAGCTGCGGCAACCGCCCGAACAGGGAATGGCCGTTTTGCCCGTAGTGCGCCAGTCGTATCGTGTTCATGCTGTGCTCCTCCCCTCGCCAATCGGCTGGCCGAACAAGCCGTTGCCGGGCGGCTCGCCGAGCCGTCCCGCCACCCATTTGCCGCTGTTGCGGCCTATTGCGGCCCAGCCTTACACCAGCGCCCCGTCAGAGTCAAGACACGGGCCTCGCCCGGTTGGGCGGCCCCGAACCGGACGGGCTTGAATTCCGGGGCCAAAGCGGTCATGATGAACGACTGCGGCGTACGGTGCGGGCGAACCGCGAGGAAGAGAAGCGACGCATTCCGGAAGACTATCCCGCAATCACAAAGGAGTCGAGGCGATGGCAGACAGCATACGGGTCGGATTCGTGGGGACGGGCGGCATCGCGACACACAAGCACATGCCGAAGCTGAAGGAGCTCGAGGGCGTTGAATGCGTGGCCATGTGCGACGTGGCGGAGGACCGGGCGAAAGAGGCGGCGGCGAAATTCGGCGGGAAGGTGTTCACCGACCATCGCAAGATGTTCGACTCGGTCGACATGGACGCGGTGTACGTGTGCCTGCCGCCGTTCGCGCACACGGACGCGGAGATCATCGCGGCGCAGAAGGGCATCCATCTGTTCGCCGAGAAGCCCGTGGCGCTGACGATGGACAAGGCGCTGGAGATCCTGGCGGCGGTCGAGAAGGCCGGCATCATCACGGCGGTCGGTTACGGCCCGCGGAACACGGCGCCGGCCCGCCAGGCCAAGGCGTTTCTCGAAGACAAGACCGTGGTCATGGTGACGATGACCCGCTTCGGCGGGGTCGCCGGCGGCGACAGCCACTGGTGGCGCGTGATGGCCAAGTCGGGCGGGCCGCTCGTCGAGCAGACGACGCACGGGGTCGACATGCTGCTCTACGTCCTGGGCGACGTGAAACGGGTGTACGCCAACTACGCCCTGCGCGTGCTCGGCGACATGCCGAATCTCGACGTGCCCGACGCGCAGCTGGTCACGCTCGAGTTCGCCAGCGGCGCGCTCGGGTTTGTCGGTGTCAGCTGCGCCCTGTCCAAGGGGGCCGGAGGCGGGGGCACCGAGTTCATCCTGCGCGACATGCGCGTGAGCCTGGGTCGCGACGGGGTCACCCTCACGCCTGAAGGCGCGGCCGAACTGCCGCCGCTGCCCGAGGTGCCGCACGTCGACGTTCAGTTCATCGACGCCATCCGGACCGGCGATCAGGCCAGGGTCGGCTGCTCCTTCCGCGAAGGCGCCAAGACGCTGGATGTCACGCTGGCCGCCAACGAATCGGCCGCAACCGGCCAGCCTGTCGTGCCGCATTTTGCGAAGGGGTGATTTCGAAGCGGAACGATGACCGGGAGAGTTTCCAGCGGATGTCGAAGATCCGCCGCCGGCGGAAATGAACCGCAGCGGAGCAGAATTTCGAATGCAAGCTGCATCCGTTGCCGTCCATTCATCCGCTGGGATTTTTCCCTTGCAACGGGGGTATGGACTCGATATAGTACCGCCCGCTTCAGAAGGAGAGAACCATGTCCAGAGTGTGCGAGATCTGCGGAAAACGGCCGCTTTCGGGCTGCACGATCATCCGCAAGGGGCTCGAGAAGAAGAAGGGCGGGATCGGCCTGCACACAACCGGCATCACCAGGCGCCGGTTCCAACCCAACCTGCAGAAGATCCGCGTGTTTGAGAACGGCGGCGTCGTCCGCAAGCGGGTCTGCGCCCGCTGCATCAAGGCCGGCAAAGTCACCAAACCCTGACCGTTGGCCAACTTCGCGCCCCTTTCTGCCCGCGAAAATGCGTGAAAGATGCGCGAAAAGCCGCATGCTACCCCGGTGAACCTGCAGCAAATTTGAACTGTTTGCGCCACCTCATCCTAGGCCATTGGGGCAACTCTTCAGGGCGCAAACAACTCAAAGTCGCTGCGAGCGCATTACCTCTTCTCTCTGAAGGCGATCGTCGCGGGAATCGAGGATTGCCGCGAGGCGAACCCCTCTTCGGATCTTCTCACAACGTCGCCTCGTGGCAATCCTTTCGATTCCCGCGACAACCGTCGGCCAACCGCCCGCGATATGTACCGCCCCGCCGCCCTTTCCCTCCCCTTTTCGCGCACCTTTCGCGCTCTTTCGCGGGCAACTCTTCCTCCGAAAAAACGGGCCGGCCGGGACTTGTTTCGTCCCAACCGGCCCGTTGACTGCAACGGCTTCTCTCACAGGTTCGCAGCCAGGATGGCGCGCAGTTCTTCAAGTGCGGCCTCGTGCTGGCCCGAGTCCTTGTAGATGTCCCGGATCTTGAAGCGGATCGCGTTCCGGATCACGGGGTCGTTCCCGTACTTCTCCAGTGCCTTTCGCAGCTCGGGCACAGCCTTCTCCGGCTCGCCCTTCTGCTCGTAGATCTCCGCGATCCCCTCCAGAGCGAAGAAGGCCACCGTGTGCTTGTTCGAAACCATCTTCACCCAGTTCTGGGACAGATCCAGATAGCCTCCCATCGCGTCGACCATCTGCTTCATCTGGTGCGCGGATTCGGGGGCTGCCTCTTCCCGGCCCCCATGAACGGTGTACAGAAACCCTCCGCCCATGGCCACGGCCAGGGCGACGGCGATCATCCATCGGCAGTTTGCTCTCAGCATTGTTCGTCCTCCCTGTTCGAGTTCGCTCCAGGGGCCGCGGCTCGGCGCAGCCTCGCCCTCCAATAGCGTGAATACCTTGCTGACCAGGAAGGCGAGCCGCTCTTCTGGAGCGGCCCCTGTTTGTACGTTCCCACACTCATATCAGTTTCGTCATCTCTCTCCGCATCGGAGTGCTCCTTTTCAGCCCCTCCAGTCCTGCCTCCTTTCGTGGGCCGCTTCGGCGATCTCAGCCTAAACGACCTGCTCATTCCGTATCTCTGCCGTTCTTGCGCAAGCTGTCCGCGTATTTCGCCGGCAAAGCTCGACGGCGATGTCGGCAGACGGCATCGGAGCCGGGCGATATTCGGGATGTCTCTGACGGCGGCGAATGAGATGCTCGGTCTCGGCGTCTCGCGCGCGGCCACGTGCGGGGGGCCGGGCCGTGGGGCGACAGGCGAGCGTTCCGTCGCGCGCTGCAGAGTCACCAGCCACAGAATGCCGGCCGCGGCCGCCGCGCCGGCCAATCCCCAGCGCAGGACCCCGCCCGACCGGACCCGAAGGGTCCGCTCAACGGGTGAGGCCTTCGAGGGACGAGGCATCGGCTGCCCACGGTATGTCAGCCCGCGATAGGTTTCCGCCGCCCGTGTCAGCTCGTCGAAGAGCGATTTCGTCTGCGCGAGCCTTTCACTGCACGCCGGACAGCCGTCGGCGTGCTCGCGCACCGCCTGCCTCTCCTGCTCGGTCAGTTCGAACCAGATAGCCAACTTCTCCCGGATCCGCTTGCACGGCGTGTTCATCGTCTTCCTCTCATCCCTTCCAAATTCCGGCGCCCTTTTCCTCTCCGAGCGGCTCGCCCTCCAGTCGGATTGGGGTACATGCTCACGCATTCCCGGCTGATGCCTCGGACTGCAGTCTGACCCGCAGCGTCGCCAGCGCACGGTGCAGGTGGCTCTTCACGGTCCCCGCCCGGCAGCCCAACACCCGCGCGGTGTCCTGCACGCTCAGCCCTTCGAAGAACCGGAGCAACAGCACGGCCCGCTGCCGCTCGGAGAGCACCTCGAGGACCCGCTCCATCTCCTTCAGGCGAGACTCGTTCGCCTCGGCGTCTTGCGGCGCCACGACAAGCTCCGCCCCCATCCGTTCGCGGTGCCCCGCTTCCCGTTTCTGTTTCCGCCGCAGTTCGCGCGCGGTGTTCAGTGCCACGCGATACAGCCACGTGCGGAATCGGGCGCGCGGCGTCCAGCGTGCGCGCTTCTGAAAAATGCGGATGAACACCTCCTGCGTCACGTCCTCGGCCAGGTCCGCGCACCCGAGATAACCGCGCGCCAAGCGGTACACGAAATCCTTGTGCCTGGCGAACAGGGCGGCGAACGCTTCGTGATCGTGCGCGCCCTGCTGAAACAGGTCCCAATCGGTCAGCGTGTGCGGCTCTCGCATCGGGTTCGGCGTCCTCTTCCAACCATGAATGACGGAATCCGGCAAAAGGTTTACACCGCTTCTCGCTTCGCGGGCAGGGCGACGCCGCTCTTGCGGGCTTTCAGCCGGCGGTTGACCGGTCTGGGGCCGAGGCGGCGAACCGCCAGACGGCCGATCAGGCCCAGCCGATCGCCCCGGCCAGTTCGGCCGGATCGGCAATCGTGTACAGGGAAATCAGGGCCTCCCGCGCGAGGCCGAGCCCCTTGGCATAGGGGGCCAGCCACCGCCGGAACAGGAGGACGGCCGTGCGGGGCCCGTAGAGCTGGAGCATGCCGTCGAAATGCGACTGGCTGAACGCCGCCCAGTCCGCCGGCGTCGGTTCGGGCAGCGGCTCGAGCCCTTCGAGATCGCGCCAGATGTCGCGAATCAGCCAGGGATGGCGCACGACGCCGCGCCCGATCATGACCGCGGCGCAGCCGGTTTCGCCGAACATCCGGCGGGCGCTTGCCGCCGAATCGATATCGCCGTTGCCGATCACGGGAATGCGCGAGACCGCCTCCACCACCTCGCGAATGCCGGTCCAGTCCGCCCGGCCGCGGTAGCCCTGCGCGCGCGTCCTGGCGTGCACGGTGAGCGCCGCGGCACCCGCCTGCTCCAGCGCGCGGGCCAGCGCAGGCGCGACGCGCTCTCCGGCCTCCCAGCCCAAGCGCAACTTCGCTGAGACCGGGATCCGCACCGCCTGCCTCACGCGGCGCAGGATTTCGACGGCCAGCTCGGGCGTCCGCAGCAGGGCCGCGCCCCGGCCCTTGCCCGTAATCTTCTTCTGCGGGCAGCCCATGTTGATGTCCACAAACGGGGCCCCGTGCGCTTCCAACCACTGCGCCGCCTGCGCCATCCGGTCGGGTTCGTTGCCATAGAGCTGCCAGGCCAGCGGCGCGTCTTCCGGGCACGTGGCGATGAGCGCCGCCCGCTTCCGGCCGCCGCCGCGTACCAGGCTCTGCGGGTTGAGCAGCTCCGTGAACGCCAGGCCGACCCCGCCCAGCCGCCGGATACAGAGCCGGTAAGGCAGGTCCGTGTAGCCTGCCATCGGCGCCAGCAGCACCGGCGTCGGCAGTTCCGTTCCGCCTATGATCAGCCGGGTACGCATGAGAGGAGAGTACGGCTAACGAAGCAGCCGCTCGTCAAAACTGTATGAGTCGACCGTCAGCAAACGCACGCGCGCCATGTCGGGATGTGCCGGATTAATCAGCATGTTGTGCTCACCCGTGACGACGGCGGAGGGCACACGGAGCAAGAGCGATTTCCCGGCACGGATCCAATCCGTTCCGATCTGTGCCAACGCGATCGGCGGAGGATGCGTTCGCCAGTTCCGAGGCAAATCTCGGGCCCGGAGGACTCTGGGCACGATACCCGCGCCGATCTCCAGCGTCGCGACACTGAGCGCCGCCGGGGCGACGGACGGCGTGAGGTGTACGAGATACTCGACTGTCGCCAGAGATCGGCTCTCCGAGGTGTATAGAACCGCAACGCCCCGGTGGTTCCAGCGCCCGCCATGAAGTTCGGCGCCGACGCCGGACAAGTCGCGTATGCGGCTGCTCTTCCCGATTCGATACACGCGCATCAAAGGATTACCCCGTGCTCAATGCGCCCAAGCTCGTCCAGCACCATCCGGATGCCAAAACTCGAACCGAGCAGGCGCATGGGAATGCGCCCGCCAAGGGCCGTGCTCGGCTGGTTCACCCAGGCCAGAAATTTGTGCTTGTCCTCGAACACCTCTACGCCCCTGGCGACCACTTCCGCGATTCGAATGATCGCTTCAGAAACCATGGGTTTGAACCGGTCCCGCGGCGCGTACCGGTGAAGGGTCCGTTCCGTGACGTGAAGCAGATCGGCCATCTGGCTCGTGGGCGAGCCGATGTAGTCCGCTAGACGGGTCAAGGCCTGCTTCGGTATTCCCCGGCGGCTTAACTCGATGAGATCGAACTCGGTCGTGATCTCCCGCCCCAACGTCTTCTTCGAGCCGAGCAGTTCGGTCATGGATTCCAGATACATGCGCGCCCCCCCCTCAAATAGGCCGTGACAGACATTTGTCTTAATTTTCATGAAAATTGTCATGCATGTCAAGCCGAATAGACCGGTCGCCAAGAGGACAAGAGGGAATCGCCGGCGCGTTTCCGGCCCCGATGCCGCTAGGCAGCCCGACAGGCCGTAGCGGTGCCCTATTGGAACCGGTCATGGTTCTTCACCGCACGGCGAATCTGCCTGGTGCAGGGCATGCCGTCAGGAGAACACCCTCTGCCGTATCAGCCGTGCGCGCTCCGCGCTCGCTAGGGTGCCGGCCCCGGCACGACGACCGCCCTCTGCGGGGCCTTGAAAAGGACGTTGCGGTAGCCGTGCTTCGCCAGCACGGCGTAGACCCGTTGCGCGGCCGAGCGAGGCGCGCCGGGCCGGATCGAGATGTTCACCACGGTCCCGCTGCGGAACCCGCGCCGCTTGAGTTGCCGCGCGAACGTCTCCGGGCTCACGAGTTGCTCGAGGAACAGGATCTTCCCGCCGGGCGTCAGCGAGACGTAGACGTCGCCGGGCTTCTTGGAGCCGGGCGTTGCGCAGCCGGCGCTCATGACGCAAGCGGCGGCCAACGCCAGCACGATCCAGATTCGCACCGCGCTCATGGGTTCCGGTTTCTCCTTCCACACGTACCGGGCTTCCGATAAGCTTGCTCTCCTGCGGGGCGGGACACCGAACGCGAGGCCCTTTCACCCCGCCCGGTTTCGCAGGCCCGATTGCGCCCGCCGCGCGCGCAGGTTCCACATGGTAGGGGGACGGTCCGGATTATGCCAGCCTTTTTTGATCCGAACAGGCGCCTGTACCCGGCAGCCGGCCGGTTGATCCGGCAGGCGGCGCAGATCAGTCTCGACCTGTTCAAAGTGCTCGTGCCCCTGATCATCCTCACGAAGATCCTCGCGGAAAGGAGGCCGCCACGATCACCATTATCGGCATGACGCTCGGCCTCACCTACGGCGGCGCGTTGATCATCGCCGAAGCCAAGTCCGGCCGGCTCGCGAGGCACGATATCGTCTCATCCCTTGCCCTGATGAGCCTTGCCCACAGCCTCATCGAAGATACCCTGCTCGTGCTCGCACTCGGGGCGAATATCTCCGGGGTCCTGCTCGCTCGAATCGTCTTCTCCCTGCTCTGCGTCCTGCTGCTGGCGCGCCTGGCCGCCCGGCTCCCGGATCGGGTCTTCGATCGATACCTGTTCAGGGCTGGAACTATTGACTATTGACTATTGACTATTGACCATCGACCATCGACCATCGACCATTGACCATTGACCATTGACCATTGACCATTGACCATCGACCATTCCGCAAGGGGGGGGCAAGGTGCCAAGGATATTCAAGAAAGCGACACTCACACCCAAATCGATCGTTGCCGGCGACAGCGCGGAGTTCGTCGTCACGCTCGCGATCGGCAAGGGCTACCCCCGCGGGCCGAGCCGGATCGTCTTCGACTTCCCGGCGACGCTCGGGATGTCGCGCCCCTCCGTGCACCACCACCGGACAACTGGTACGTACGCGTGACGCAGCAAGACAACCATCTGGCCTTCTCGAGCCCCGTCTGGTTCGAGTGAGTTCCGTATATGAAAACCCTGTATCTGGCTGATTGTCCTGAGTGCATTCCCACCCTCGCGAAGTGGTTCCACGAGGAATGGGGATGCTTCAGCCCCGGCAGATCGCTCGCCGACATGCACGTTGCCGTGCGCCGGCGCTGCAATTATGCGCGCCTGCCGCTGGCCTTCGTCTTCATGGAAGGGGGCGAAATCCTCGGGACCGTCTCCTTGAAGCAATACGATATGTCATCGCGCATGCACCTCTCGCCCTGGCTCAGCAGCGTGTACGTGGCTGCGGAGCACAGGGGCAAGGGGCTCGGAACGGCGCTCGTGCGGCTCGCCATGGAAAAAGCGGCCCGGCTGCGGTTCGGCGACTTGTACCTGTTTACCCCCGACGCGCAGCGTTTCTACATCAGGCTCGGTTGGGCTGTGCTGGAGAATTGCCTCTTTCACGGCCGGCGCGTCAGCGTGATGCACGCACGCGTCACGCCGGCGCCGCCCGAAAAGGGCGCGGCCTCGTCCTGACCGTACCGGTGAACGCACAGCCGCGATTCCCGCTTGACAGCCTCTGCCCGGCACTCGACACTTCTGCCATGTACGAAATCAGCGTCAAAACCCATTTCTCGGCCGCCCATCGCCTGCAAGGTTATGCCGGAGACTGCGCCCGGCTGCACGGCCACAATTGGGAGGTCGAGGTCTTCCTGCGCGGCGAATACGTGAATGAAATCGGATTCCTGACCGATTTCCGCGGGATCAAACACGCCACCCGCGAGGCATTGGCCGCGCTCGATCATACCGACCTGAACGAGCTGCCCGGACTGGCCGGTGCGAATCCGACCTCCGAGAACCTGGCTCGGCATCTCTACTCCGTGCTCGGCGCAGCCCTGAACAACGCCCGCTGCAGAGTCCATCGGGTCCGCGTCAGCGAAATGACCGATACCGGCGCCTCCTATTGGGAGGAGTAATGGATACCGTCCAGGTCGCCGAAACCTTCACGTCCATCCAGGGCGAATCGAGCTATGCGGGCCTGCCCTGCTTCTTCATCCGCCTGGCGGGCTGCAACCTGCGCTGCACCTACTGCGACACGCCCCAGGCCCGCCAGACCGGTACCCCGCGCCGGATTCCCGAACTCGTCCAAGCGTGCCGTGACAGTGCAGCCCCAATTGCCGAGGTAACGGGCGGGGAACCCCTGCTGCAGCCCGCCACGCCGGCCCTGCTGGCCGCCCTGCACGAGGCGACGCAGCGGCCCGTACTGCTGGAAACCAACGGCAGCATGGATATCGCCTGCGTACCGCCCGAAATCGTCATCGTCATGGACCTCAAATGCCCCGGTAGCGGCCACAGCGACGCCATGGCCTGGGCAAACCTCGAGCGGCTCCGCCCGTATGACCAGGTGAAATTCGTCCTGTGTGACAGGACCGACTATGATTGGGCATGCGGCATTCTGCGCCAATACCAACTCGCCGACCGCTGCCAGACCGTGCTGTTCAGCCCCGCGGCCGGGCAATTGGACCCCGGCAAGTTGGCCGGCTGGCTGCTCGACGACCGGCTCCCGGTCCGCTTCCAGCTCCAACTCCATAGGATGCTCGGTCTGATGTGAGACTGGAAACTAGAAACTGGAAACTAGAAACTAGAAACTGGAAACTGGAAACTGGAAACTGGAAACTAGAAACTGGCCAACCCCCTCCCGATTCTGATGTTGAGGAGAGCCACGTGGGCCTCGCGCATGCATGTTCGTTCACTCGGGACCAAACCAACCTCCTCGAATGTTCCCCCGCGCCACCCTGACGGGATCGCTTACGGGATGGCGCGGTTAGCGCCGGTACCGTGGAGCGCCTGGTTCGGCTCCCTCTTCTTTGTTGAACGTTGAATGTTGAACGTTGAGCGTTGAGCGTTGGCTCCCGCCCTCGTCCTTTTCACTTCGTCGTTTTCGTTGCCTGCCGAACCAGCTCTAGAAGTTTCAAGTTTCTGGCGCCGGAGGCGCCACTGACCCGCTAAAAACTCAATCTGACAATCCGCCGCGCCTCTTCCACCGCGCCCTCCCATACACCCCAAAAAACACAACATGTTGTGTGTCGAGAGGTGTTGGCAGGGGCGCGGGAAGGGGTGTTCTGGCCGCCACCGCCAAAAAGCGGGATAGGACGCAAATAGTACTTGCTTCACCGTGGGTTCCGTGCTAATTTTCTAGCCTTTTTGGAGGGAAATTCCGTTCATGTCACAACAAAAACAAAAACGACAAGTACAATTCGACGTCAGAGAATTCGAAGGGGACCAGCACGCCACGATGGCGGCCATGTACGAAGAGACGCTCAAGAACTTCGTTGAGGGGTCCATCGTACAGGGCAAAGTGCTCGAGGTGCGCAACAATGAGGTCCTGGTCGATATCGGCTATAAGTCCGAAGGCGTGATTCCGGGCGAAGAGTTCAGGGATCTGTCGATCGTGCAGACGGGCGACATGTTCGACGTGCTGCTCGAACAGATCGAGAACGACGACGGAATGGTCGTTCTGAGCAAGACGAAGGCCGAACAGAAGCTGATGTGGGACAACGTGCTCTCCGCCTGCGCGGAAGGCAGTATTATCGAAGGCATCATCAAAGGGCGGGTCAAGGGCGGCCTGATCGTCGATGTCAACGGGGTAAACGCGTTCCTGCCCGGTTCCCAGGTGGATGTCGTGCCGGTCCACGACCTGGACAATTACCTGGGCAAGAATTTTGAATTCAAGATCCTCAAGATCAACCAGGACCGCCGGAACATCGTGCTTTCGCGCCGGGAACTGATCGAAGAGCGCCGCCGCGACAGAAAGCGGCAGCTTCTGGCCGAGATCGCGCCCGGTCAGCTCCGAAAAGGCATGGTCAAGAATATCACGGATTTCGGCGCATTCGTCGATCTGGACGGGCTGGACGGTCTGCTGCATATCACCGACATGAGTTGGGGCCGGATCGGGCATCCGTCGGAGATCGTATCGGTGGGGCAGGATCTGGAGGTCATGATCCTGGACGTGGACACCGAAAAGGAGCGCGTGTCGCTCGGGCTGAAGCAGAAGACGGCCAATCCCTGGGACGATATCGACCAGAAGTACCCGGTCGGCTCCCGGCTGCAGGGCAAAGTGGTGAATCTGGTGCCCTACGGCGCGTTTGTCGAGCTGGAGGAGGGCGTCGAGGGGCTGGTCCACGTCTCGGAAATCTCCTGGACACGCCGGATCGTGCGCGCATCGGATGTTTTGAGCGTGGGCGAAATGGTCGACGTGGTCGTGCTCAACCTGAACAAGGAGGAGCAGAAGATTGCGCTCGGCATGCGCCAGACCGAGGCGAACCCCTGGGAACTCGTTCAGTCGCGCTATCCGTCCGGCTCCCGGATCACGGGTCGGGTCCGCAACTTCACCTCGTACGGCGCCTTTGTGGAGCTGCCGGAGGGTATTGACGGCATGATCCACGTCTCGGACATGTCCTGGACCCGCAAAGTGAACCACCCGTCGGAGATTCTCAGGAAGAACGATACGATCGACGCCGTCGTACTGGAGGTCGACCCCGAGAACCAACGCATCAGCCTCGGGCTCAAGCAGTTGCAGGACGATCCCTGGCAGACGATCACCGACCGCTACAAGGTCGGCCAGCTTGTGCACGGCCGGGTCACAAAACTCGCGCCGTTCGGCGCGTTCGTGGAGATTGAAGAGGGGATCGAATGCCTGGTCCACATCTCCCAGATCAGCGAGCAGCGCGTCGAAAAGGTGCGCGATGCGTTGAAGGTCGGCGAGGAAATCGAGGCGCGCATCGTGCGGATCGACCCCGGCGAGCGCCGGATCGGGCTGAGTATCAAGGCCGCGCAGATGCCTGAGGAAGAGTTCGTCCTGAAGGAGGAGATGCTCGAAGGGCTCAGGCCGGGCGAGGACCTCGTGGACCTGGCCGGCGCGTTCGACAGCGCCATGGACTCCGCGGCGGGCGAGGAATGGCGGCCCGGCCAGAGCAAGCGCAAGGACGACCGGTCCGACGACGAGAAGAACTGAGTTCCGGCTGGCCCGGAGTCTGTGTGAGGAACAGGCGCCTGAGTGCTCCCCGGCGCGGGTACGCGGCCGTGGACGGGAGACGCGGGCGCCTTTTGTTTGCGGCCCCCGCCCCACGGCGGCTGCGGATATGTCGAAACTTCAGCTTTTTGCCGCACAACCATGAAACAGGAAATCCAGCGCCAGCTCGATATCATTGCCGCGCGCACAATCGATCTCGTCTCACGCGAGGAACTGGCCCGCAAACTCGAGAAGGCGCTTGCCGAGAACCGGCCCCTGCGCGTGAAGTACGGCGCCGACCCCTCCGCCCCCGATATCCACCTCGGCCACGTCGTGGGGTTGAACAAGCTGCGTGAATTCCAGGATCTCGGGCACATCGTCGTGTTCATCATCGGCGATTTCACCGGCATGATCGGAGACCCGTCGGGCCGCTCCGAAACACGCAAACCGCTCAGCCGCGCGGAAATCGAAGCCAACGCCAAGACCTACCAGGAACAGGTGTTCAAGGTGCTGAACCCGGCCCGGACGGAGACGCGTCTCAATTCCGAATGGTGTTCGCCGCTCTCCTTCCCCGACGTGCTCAAGCTGACCGCCCAGTTCACCGTCTCCCAGATGCTGGCACGCGAGGATTTCGCCATGCGCATGAAGCATAACCACCCCATTTCCCTCGTCGAGTTCATGTACCCCATCATCCAGGCCTACGACTCCGTCCGGATCGAGGCGGATGTCGAAATCGGGGGGACCGACCAGATATTCAACCTGCTCGTCGGCCGCGACCTGCAGCGCGCCAGCGGGCAGGACCCGCAGGTGGTGCTGACCCTGCCGCTGATCGAGGGGCTCGACGGCGTCAAGAAGATGAGCAAGAGCCTGGGCAACTATATCGGCATCAACGAAGCGGCCAACGACATGTTCGGCAAGACAATGTCGATCAGCGACGAACTCATGTGGCGCTACTACTCACTGGTGCTCTGCGCGCCCGAGGCGGAGTTGGAGGGGCTGCGCGCCGCCTGTGACAGCGGGGCACGCAGCCCGCGCGATGTCAAGGACGAGCTCGCCCGCCGCATCGTCGAGCGGTTCCACGACGCGGAAACCGCACGCACCGCCTCCGAAGAGTTCAAGCGGGTCTTCGCCCGGCATGAGGCGCCAAGCGATATCCCCGCGGTCAGCATCCCGGCCGGCGAACGCCATGACGGCCGGCTCTGGATCGTCGCCCTCATCGTCAAGGCCGGCCTCGCCCCCAGCAACGGCGCGGCCAGGCGCCTGATCCAGCAGGGCGCGGTCAAGCTCGGCGAATCGAGAATTACCGATGTCGAGGCCGAACTCGACGTGCCGGACGGCACCGTCCTGCAGGTCGGCAAACGCGGCTTCGCCAGGATCCAGTCGTGAGCGCGGATGCCGGAGGCCAGCCGCCGGATGCCGGATCCCCGGTGCGGGATTGCCGAGGCGGCAGATGCGGCGGAGCCGGCATCCGGTATCCGGCATCCGGCATCCGGAACTCGGCAACGGCCTTTCAGTTGCGGGGACTATGACCAAGAAACAGATGTGGGACCGCATGCAGCAGGTCTGGCGCGTGGAAGCAGACTGCGTGGCCCGGCTGTGCGCGTCCATCGATCCCGACGCGATCACCGCCGTCGTGCGGCTGTTGGCCGCGTGCCGCGGCAAAGTCTTCACCACCGGCGTTGGGACCTCCGGGGCCGCGGCCAGGAAGATCGCGCACTCCCTCTCCTGTGTCGAGATTCCCGCCACGTTCCTCTCCCCGGCCGACGGCGTGCACGGCGGGCTCGGCGTCGTCCGGAAGGGCGATGTGGTGATCGCCATCTCCAAGGGCGGCGGCACCGAGGAGATCGTCAAGATCCTGCCCGCTGTCCGGGCAAAGGGCGCGAAGCTGGTGGGCGTGACCGAAAACGGGAAATCCACGCTCGCGCAGGCAAGCGATATCGTCCTGAACGTGAAGGTCGACAAGGAACCCGACGAGTTCAACATGCTGGCAACGGCCAGCACCATGGCCGTCATCGCCGCGTTCGACGCGGTGGCCATCGCGCTGATGGTCCATACCGGCTACTCGCGGGACCAGTTCAAGCTGATCCATCCCGGCGGGGCCGTCGGGGAACGGCTCGTCACGGGCAAGGCCTGAGCCGGAATCCGGAAACGGGAGTCCGATGAAAGCAGCGGTTTTCGAGAATATCGAGACGATGGTCGTGCGGGACGTGCCGATCCCCGCCTGCGAAGACGACGGCATCCTGGTCCGAGTCGAAGCCTGCGGGATCTGCGGGTCGGACATCCGCAACTTTCACGGCGGGCTGCGGCACGGGGTGAAGAGCCAGATCATGGGGCATGAGATCGCCGGCACCGTCGAGGCGGCCGGCAAGCACGTGCGCCGCTTCAAGGTCGGCGACCACGTCGCCATCGCGCCCGACGTGAGCTGCGGAGAATGCTGGTACTGCCGGCGCGGGCTGGTGAACCTGTGCCTGGACCACAAAATGCTCGGCACCGACTGGCCCGGCGGGTTCGCCCAGTACGTGTACGGCCCCGGCGTCGTGCTGGCCCGCGGCATGGTGCACCGGATGCCCGACGGGCTCGGGTTCGAAGAGGCGACCCTCTCCGAACCCGCCGCCTCCGTCATCGCCTGCCAGGAGTACAACCGGGTCGAGGCCGGCGAGACCGTTGCCGTGATCGGCGACGGGCCGATCGGGTGCCTGCATGTCGAAGTGGCCCGCGCGCGGGGCGCGTCCACGATCATCATGATCGGGCTCACGCGCCTCAAGCTCGTGCCCGCGTTCGGGCCCGACGCCGTCATCGACGCCGGCGCCCAGGATCCCGTCGAGCAGGTGCGCAAACTCACCGGCGGGCTCGGAGCCGACATCGCCATCTGCGCCAACCCGGTCGCGAAGACCCAGGCGCAGGCCGTCGAGCTGGTCCGCAAGCGCGGCCGTGTCGTGCTGTTCGGCGGGGTATCCAAGCAGAACCCGATGACCACGCTGAACAGCAATACCATTCACTACAACGAAATCTCCGTCGTGGGCGCTTTCTCCTATACGGGGCCCGGGCACGAAAAGGCCCTTCGCTTCATCCACGAAGGCAAGATTTCCGCGCGAAAATACATCAGCGGAACCGTGCCGCTCGGGCGAATCGCCGAAGGTATCGCCCTGGCCGAGAAGGGCGAAGCACTCAAGGTCCTCGTGACACCCTGGGCCGAGTAACCTGTACGGGGGCCGGCGCGCCCGGCCCCGCCGGGCCAGCTTTCGGGCCAGGCCCGTCAGGCTCCACCGGCCACGGCCAGTCATCGCGAACAAGCGGGTAGTTCTCTCATGTGCCCGGCACCGACAGCCATCGTCCTGCTCCTGTTGAGCGCCGGTCTCGTTTCCGCGCAGCCACGCTGGAGCGCCGGGCCGGCAATCGGGACGACGCTCGGCGGGGTCACGGAGCCGCTCGAAACGGTCTGGGGCGGACAGATTGCCGTGCCGCTGAGCAAGGCCCTGTCCATCGAAGTGGCCCTGCTCCACTTCACCGATCACCCCGAAGAGGAGCGGCTCGGCATCTCCGCAACCGCGCCGCTGCCCGCTACGCCGGTCCACCTGTCCCTGCTCTGTTCGCGGCCCCTGATCCCCGAACGGATTGCCGCCTATCTGCTCGCCGGCATCGGCTACACCTTCTGGCAGGATGCCGCGTTCAGGGTCCGCGGCATCGAGCCCGGTGGCCCCGTCAGCCGGACCGGCGCCCTGCGGGTACAGAAGAGCGATGGGGCCGGTTATCACCCGGGCGCGGGTGGAGAGGCCGTCTCAAAACCCCAGTCGCACGTTCCCACACGCCTTACGGCGTTGACTACAAACGGCACATCTGGTGGTTCGGCAGGCAACGGAAACGACGAAGTGGAACAGACGAGGGAGGGAGCCAACGTTCAACATTCAACGCTCAACACTCAACGTTCAACGTGGGCGGAACGCCGGGCAAGCGCAGCGGTCTCTCCCGTTGGACGTTGGACGTTGAACGTTGAGCGTTGAACGTTGGGCCCAAGAACAGGGAGCCGAACAAGGCGCTCGAGGTTAGCGTCGCTATCGCGCCGCAGCCTCAGCGCCGCCGTTTGAGTGGTTTGTAGTCAAGCCCGTTCAGCCAAAGGCTGATCGGCCTCAGGCCGAAAGGGCTGTTCCCCGGTTTTGAGACGGCCT
>JAFGHX010000400.1 GCA_016929905.1 Kiritimatiellia bacterium | reverse complement strand
GCGAATGAAGCGGTGTTCACCAACCGCTATCCCGGCGTGAAGAGCGCCGTGCGCTTCTTCGCCGCCTACGACGGCGGGCTGGACAACGGAGGGGAGCGGCTCGCGCTGCTGGACAGCGAGGGCCGCACCGTGACCAGCGTGCGCTACAACGACAAGGACCCGTGGCCGGCGGAAGCGGACGGGGACGGCTTCTCGCTGGTGCCGGCCGACACGGCGGGCGACCAGGACGACGCGGCCAAGTGGCGGGCGTCGAACCTGATCGGCGGCTCGCCCGGCTACGAGGACGGCCCGTCGTTTCGCGTGGTGATCAGTGAGGCGCTGACCCATACCGACCCGCCGAAAGTCGACGCGATCGAACTGCACAACGCCGGCTCGAGCAGCGCCGATATCGGCGGCTGGTACCTGAGCGACAGCGCGGAGTCCTATCGCAAATTCCAGATTCCGTCGGGCACGACCCTTGCGGCGGGCGGCTACAAGGTGTTCTACGAGAACCTGCATTTCGGCACGAATGTGCTCGGGCCCGTCAACGGGTTCGCGCTCAGCTCGCACGGGGACGAAGTCTATCTCACGAAGTGGGACGCGAACGGGAACCTGCAGTACCTGGCCGAGGCGCGGTTCGGCGGGGCCGAGAACGGGGTGGCGTTCGGCCGCTATGTCACGACGGAGGGCGAGCCCGATTTCGTGGCGCAGAGCGTGGCCGATACGCTCGGCGCGGCGAACGCCGCGCCGAAAGTGGGGCCCGTGATCATCAACGAGATCATGTACCATCCGTTGGATCCGAGCGGTTCGGCCGACGCGACGCGTGAGTTCATCGAGCTGGTCAACATCAGCGCTTCGCCCGTGAACCTCTACGATGCGGCGGCAACGACCAACCGCTGGCGGCTCGACGCGGCGGTGGAGTATACCTTCCCGGCCGGCATCACGCTCTCCGCCGGCGAGTACGTGCTGGTGGTGCCCACCAACGAGGCCGCCTTCCGCGCCGCGTACCCCGGCGTGCCGGCCGGCGTGCGCGTGTTCGGGCCCTATGCGGGGCGGCTGGCCAACGGCGGCGAGAGCGTGAAGCTCTGGCGGCCGGACACGCCCGACGCGGCAGGCACGCCGTGGATTCTGGTGGACCGCGTGAAGTACAACGACAACAGCCCGTGGCCGGAGAGCGCGGACGGCGGTGGCCCGTCGCTGGAGCGACAGGACCGGCGAGCCTACGGAAACGATCCGGCCAACTGGACGGCGAGCGAGAATACGGGTGGGACTCCGGGCGGCGCCAACTCCGGCAGTCTCGTCTCGAAGGCCGCGGGCTGGATCTTTCACGATCGCGGCGAGAACCTGGGCACGGCCTGGCGCGCGGCCGCCTACACCGACAGCGGCTGGCAGGACGGCAACGCGCCGCTGGGCTACGCGAACCCGGGCGAGTATCCGGAGCTGGACACGGAGGTGGACTACGGCGACAACCCGGCCAACAAGCCGATCACGACGTATTTGCGCAAGCGCTTCACGCTGGGCGCCGAGCCGGCGAACGTGACCAGCCTGACGTTGAACGCGAACTACGACGACGGGTTCGTCGCCTATCTCAACGGCCAGGAGGTGGCGCGCTCGGCTTCCATGCCCGGCGGCACGGTCGCCTACGACACCGCGGCCGCCAGCCATACCGCGGCGGGTTACGAGACGTTCAACTTGAACGCGCAGACCGGCAAGCTGGTGCAGGGGCTCAACGTGCTGGCGGTCGAACTGCACCAGGCCGGCGCGACGAGCAGCGACCTGTTCATCGACCTGGAGCTTCTGTACAGCGCCGTGCAGGGCCATCCGCCCGCCGCGCCCAGCGGACTGGCCGCCACCGCGGCCTCCGCCAGCCGCATCGACCTGCGCTGGACCGACAACAGCCACAACGAGACCGGGTTCCGAGTCGACCGGCGCAAGAGCGGCACCTCCGTCTGGGAACAGGTCGGAACGAGCGGCGCGGGCCAGACGACGTACAGCGATACGGGGCTGGCGGCGTCCAGTCTGTACTACTATACGGTCCTGGCCTATAACGCCGACGGCCATTCGGCGCCGTCGGCCGTGGCCGGCGCCACGACGCAGGCGGGGCCGCCGGCCGCGCCGAGCGGCCTGGCCGCCGTCGCGCGCTCGGCCACGCAGATTGACGTGAGCTGGACCGACAACAGCGGCAACGAGACCGGCTTCAAGCTGGAGCGGCGCACGAGCGGGGAGACGGTCTGGACCGAGCTCGGCTCGCTGGCGGCCGACACCACGCAGTACAGCGACAGCGGCCTGGCCGCGGCCACGACCTACTATTACCGCGTCGCCGCCTTCAATGGCGTGGGGCCGTCGCCCCTCTCGAACGTGGACGGCGCCACCACGGCGCCGGAATCGTTCACCGCGTACAACGATCTCGGCTGGTTCAGCGGGCAGCCGAGCCAGAACATCACCCTCTACACCCGCGCCCAGAGCGGGACGCTGGTGGACTACGCATCGGGCCGCGACACGGGCGTGCAGTTGGCGCTCGACATCGGCGGCGCCGGGCCCTACCCGCAGGGCGCCGATCCGGCCGCCGGCACCGACGCCGCTGCGGTGTTCGGCGGGAAGCTCGACTGCCTCGGGCTGATCAGCTACGGCGCGGACCTGACCTTGACGTTGACCGGCCTGGATCCCGCCCTGCGCTACGAAGTCGTGCTGTTCGGCAACCGCGACAATACCGCGTATACTGACCGGTTCACCACCGTCACCCTCTCGGACGCGGACGGCTTCGCCAACCAGAGCACGCCGGGCACCACCTGTTCCGGGAGCGCGGACCCGGTCACGACGGTCTGGAACGGGGGCAACACGCGCGACGGGCTGGTGGTCCGCTACGCCAGGATCAACGCCGGCACCGACGGCGATGTGCGCCTGGTCGTCTCCAACAGCGGGTCGCAGTTCTATCTCAACGCGCTGATGCTGCGCGCCGAGCGGCCGGGCGGGCAGGAAACGAACGTGAAGGTGCCCAAGGGCGCCGCGTGGCGCTACCGCGAAGGCACGCGCGAGGCTTCCACACCGGCCTCGGCATGGCGCGATGCGCGCTTCGTCGATTCCGGCTGGCCCAGCGGCGCCGCGCCGTTCGGATACGGCGACGGGCCGTACGGCACGACGCTGACCATGCGCGATGTGTACACCAGCCTGTACCTGCGCCGCACGTTCGTGACCGACCAGCCCTCGCTGGTGAGCGAACTGAAACTGGACGCGCTCTACGACGACGGGTTCGTCGTCTGGGTCAATGGCCAGGAACTCGCGCGCGTGAACGTGCCCGGCGCCGCGGGCGACCCGGTCGCGTACGGCGCCGTTGCCGCCTCCAGCATCGAGCCGACGGCGTGGTCGGGCTCGTTCGCCCGCT
>JAFGHX010000399.1 GCA_016929905.1 Kiritimatiellia bacterium | reverse complement strand
GAGACGCCGCTTCTACTTTTGGCGTGGCGCCGCTGAGGGGCGCCGGGCCTTCGGCCCGGGGAAGCGGCGAGACGCCGCTTCTACTTTGGGCGTGGCGCCGCTTCTACTCTTCCCGGGTGATGTCGGCGCCGAGCGCGCGCAGGCGGTGTTCGATGCGTTCGTAGCCGCGGTCGATGCTCTGGGCGTTGTCGATGACGCTCTCGCCGCCGGCGGCGAGCGCGGCGACGAGCATGGCCATGCCGGCCCGGATGTCGGGGCTGGCCAGGTGCGTGCCGTGCAGGCGGGCGGGCCCGACGACGAGCACGCGGTGCGGGTCGCACTGCACGATGCGCGCGCCCATGTGGATGAGCCGGTCGACGAAATAGAGGCGGCTCTCGAACATCTTCTCGAAGAACAGCATGGTGCCGCGCGCCTGCGTGGCCAGCACGATGGCCACACTCATCAGATCGGACGGGAACCCGGGCCAGGGCCCGTCCTCGATCTTCGGGACCGCCTCCCCGAAATCGTTGACGACCCGCATCTTCCGGCGCGGGGCCAGCCGCAGCTTGCGGCCCTCCGGCGCGAGGTGGGCGCCGAGCTTGCGGAACGCGCGCGTGATGACGGCGATGTGCGCGGCGGGCACGTCCTCGATCCGCAGCTCGCCGCCCGTCACCAGCGCGGCGGCGGCAAAGCTGCCGATCTCGATGTGATCGGGCTGGACCCGGTGCCGCGCCCCGTGCAGGCGCGCGACGCCCTGCACACGGAGCCGGTTGGTGCCGACCCCGTCGATGCGCGCGCCCATCGCGGCGAGCAGCGCGCACAGATCCTGCACGTGCGGCTCGCAGGCGGCGTTGAAGATGACGGTCTCGCCGGGACTGAGCGTGGCGGCCATGAGGATGTTCTCCGTCGCCGTCACGCTCGCTTCGTCGAGCAGGATCTCCGCGCCGCGCAGCTTGCGGCGGCGGAAGCTGTATTGCCGGCCGCCCGCCACGTCGATGCCCAGCGCCTGCAACCCGTAGAAATGCGTGTCCAGCCGGCGCCGGCCGATCACGTCGCCGCCCGGCGGCATCAGCACGGCCCGGCCGTGCCGGGCCGCGAGCGGGCCGGCGAACAGGATCGAAGAGCGCGCCATGGCGCACAGCTCGGGTTTCAGCCGGCTGCGCCGGATGCCGGCGGCGCACAGGTTGACGGTGTGCCCTTTGCGCGCGACCGCGACACCGAGCTGCTCGAGGATCTGGAGCATGACCTCGACATCCTCGATGACCGGCACGTTCTGAAGGACGACCGGCTCATCGGTGAGCACGCAGGCCGCCAGCATCGGCAGGGCCGCGTTCTTGTTGCCCGCCGGCCGGTACCGGCCGCTCAGCCGTTTCTGACCGCGTATGATGAACCTGGCCATGATGTAAGAGGTCGAAGGTCGAAAGTCGGGCAATTGCCGCGATTCGAGCCGCCCGCCCGCTTGACCGGGCAGCCACTTTCGACTTTCAAATCTTCGTCTTCTCCTTATCAGTGCGTGCAGTCGCTGTTCGGGCGAGCCCTGACACAGCGCGGTTCCGCCAGGCTAATCACCCCGGCTTCATTTCCACGCTCCACTCAGGGGTATCGCCCCCTCGAAAAGCTCGACTTCCACGGAAGCTGGGTCGTCGGGAATCATACGCAACCGCACTTGTCCTGTGGAGCAAAAGACTTCGCGTAGGTCCGGCAGATTCTCCTTTATCGTCTTGTCAACACTCGGACTACGCTTGCGCCGCGGAGAACGGGCTTGAGGAGACGCCGTGATGTAGGCCTTTTGCGTGTGGCCTGAGATGCGCTTCACGTCGTCACGGGTGGGAATTCTGTTGCGGCCGAGAATCAACGGGCTGGTCATAGCATATGGTTGAGGCTGAAGAAGCTCGGCCCACACTCTGTCACAATGCCCCGTTTTGGATCCGTGATGGGGCATCTTGAACACCATCGACTCGACGCGAGGCACGGAAGTGTCCGAGAACATTGCCGACCAACCGCCACCGTGAGTCTCCTCGAGGTCGTCACCAAGGAGGAACGATACACCCCCTGCCCGTACTATGAGCACTACGCCGGCCTCGTTCTTGCTGAAAGCGGGTATCCTGCGCCGCTGGCCCAGGTCCGAAACGAATCCGACTAACGTCTTCCGCGAAGCCTTGACGGCCGCATCAGACGGAGCCAAGGCCCGGATCTCACAAGGAAAGCCGTCGGGTGCCCAGCTTGCGTCTTGCTGCCACAACGCTTTGCCTACAGACGCTTCCTTCACGTCCCGGCCCGTTCGCTGGAGCACCTCCAGGACGCGGTCGAACTCAGACACACCGGTGTCACTACCGAGCAGGGGCGCTGAATAGGCCTCGATGAGTGTGAGAAACTCTTCCTTCAGAAGGGCTGAGGAGCAGGCAAAGACAGCACTCGTGCAGGCGTCGACAATACCAGCTAATCCACTGACGTGATCGTCATGCCAGTGCGTAGCCACGACGAGCCTGACAGCGCGGCTGACGGACACGCCCAATCGCTCAAGGTAGTGGATGGGCGTTGGACACGACAAGTCTGGGTGGGTACAAGAATCGATGAGGATCCAACTCCCCCCTCCGACGTGAAGCGCGACACTTTCACCGAACCCCGGTCCGAAGACAGAGATTTCCAGTTCACGGGGGGCTGGAGGTCGGAGAAGATCACTCACTTCTGATTCTCTTCAGGCGAGCCTGTGCACGCTCCCGGGCGTCTAAGAATTCATCGGCATCCCAAGGCGGCAGGCGTCTGAACCGCACCGAGATCCCGCGGATGCGTTGGCCATTTCGCAGGACGCTGTAGCCCAGATTCAGATAGAACATGGCGCCCGGTCTCAAGAGATCCCTATCGCCGTCGGGCACATCTTCGATGAACAACGTGGCCTCTTCATCTGGTCCACCATTTGTCGTATCTGAGAGTCGAGCTGTGAACTCAGAACGACCCACATCCAGAACTATACCTCGCCAACTCTGCAGTGATATGAACCGAGAGTGTGGCAAATCTTCGAAATCGAATGCGAGGCGGGGAGGTTCGTACCGGGGGGCATCCACGGCGGCATCACGGGCAATGGATGCAGGCGATGTCGTATCGGCCTCCCCCGCCAGCCCGCGCGTCTCGTGCTCCCGCAGCGTGGCACTTATTACGGCCTTCGGGGCTTCAAATTCGCCCTGTGACTGCCAAACGGAGTCTTCGAAACTCACAGGTTGTCCCTGAGCTGAATTCATGCGGCCTCCATCAAATGGCTCACCAGCTTCTTGGCCCGGGCTACGGCGTCGACCCATACTTCCCCCAGGATTGTCATCAATTCGGCCACTGGGGGCGCCTCCCCGTCTGTGCGCACGTCAAAATGATCGTTCACATCCACGAAGACCCCCGGTTGGACAACGGAGGAAGGCTCCAGCTTGACAAGGATATATCCGCGAAACTGATCCGGTCTCTTTCCCTGCACGGCCACGCTTCTGGTGCCAGGTTCCCTCAGGACCTCGTCCCAGACTCTCGCTTTCGGAACAAGTCTGTGGCCAATCGCATGCCAAGCTTCATCATCTTCAACTGTGAAGTGAACAGCCCTGTTGAGGCCCATGACCCCAGCGGGCGTGTGGCGCAACAAGCTGAAGGTTCCGAGGACAAGATCCCGCAGGGCCTCTTCGCAGCCGTCCTGCAGAGTGCGCATGGCAAATCTGTCGCGAAGGACCTGCACATCCACCCAATCCATGGCGAAAGGTACCCCGCAGAACGATGCTCCAGTATTGGTTCTTGATCTCTCTCACGGCCACCTCCCATGCAGTGGCAGATAGGCCCCCAGATTGTCAGAGAACCATACACGCCTTCGCAGTTTGAATCAAGGCATTGTCTTCCCTGCCCATTAGCGGCGGGGGCAAATGCATGCGGCTCGCTACTGTCCGGCGACCATTTCGCGGACGATCCGGACGACATTCTGCGGGGTGAACCCGAACTTCTCGGCGAGCACCTTGTAGGGGGCCGAGACGCCGAACCGGTTCATGCCGAGCACACGGCCGGCGGACCCGACGTATTTCTCCCAGCCGATCGTGGAGCCGGCTTCGATGGCGAGCCGCATCGTGCAGGCGGGCGGCAGGACATCGTCCTGCACCTGCTTGGGCTGCCTGTCGAACAGCTCCCAGGACGGCATGCTCACGACGCGGATGGCCGGGCCGGAGTCGGCGAGCTCCTTGGCGGCCTGCAGCGCGAGCGCGACCTCGGAGCCGGACGCGATGAGCAGGACCTGCGGGATGCCCTCCCGGCTCTGCCACAGGGTGTAGGCGCCCTGCTTGAGCAGGGCGGCCGGCGGGTAGACGGTACGGTCCAGCACGGGCAGGTTCTGGCGCGTGAGCAGCAGGGCGGTCGGTCCGCTCGTGTTTTCGAGTGCGGCGAGCCAGGCGGCGGCCGTCTCCGTCGCGTCGGCGGGCCGGATCAGGGTGAGGCCCGGCATCGCGCGCAGGCTGGCGAGCTGTTCGACCGGCTCGTGGGTCGGCCCGTCTTCGCCGACGTAGAAGCTGTCGTGCGTGAAGACGTAGATGACCGGCAGGCCCATGATGGCGGCGAGCCGCACGGCGGGCCGGCAATAGTCGACAAAGACGAAGAAGGTGGCGCCGTAGACGCGGAACCCGCCGTGCAGGGCCATGCCGTTGAGCATGGCGCCCATCGCGTGCTCGCGCACCCCGAAATGCAGGTTCCGGCCGCCGAACGAGCCGGGCGCGACGTGCGCGAAGCCGTCGAGAATCGTCTTGGTGCTCGGCGCCAGGTCGGCCGCCCCGCCAACGAGCGCCGGCAGCAGCTTGGCCAGCCCCTGCATGACTTTGCCGGAGGCCGACCGCGTGGCGATCGGGGCGGCCGGGTCGAACGCGGGCAGGGCGCCGGCCAGGTTTTCGGGCAGCCGGTGTTCGTGGGCGCCGTCCCACAGCGCGGCTTTCTCGGGGAACCGCTTGCGATAGCTGTTGAACTTCTTCTCCCACTTCTCGCGCAGCGCGGCGCACTCGCGGCGCCGCTCGGCAAACGCGTCCAGCGCCGCCTGCGGCACGTAGAAGTCCTGGTCCGCGGGCAGGCCGAGGTTCTGCTTGGCCGCCTTCACTTCGTCCGCGCCGAGCGGCGCGCCGTGGCTCTCGGCGGTATCCTGCATGGTCGGGCTGCCCTTGGCGATGTGCGTGTGCCCGATGATCAGGGTCGGTTTCTTCTTCTGTTTGCGCGCTTTGTCGAGCGCCGCCTCGATCGCGCCGAAATCGTGGCCGTCCACCTCCAGCACGTTCCAGTTGTAGCCCTGGAACCGTTTGCGGACGTTGTCGCTGTAGGTCAGCTCGGTCGCGCCTTCGATCGTGATCCGGTTGCTGTCGTAGAACACGACCAGCTTGTGCAGGCCGAGATGACCGGCAAGCGAAAACGCTTCGTGCGAGACGCCTTCCATCAGGTCGCCGTCCGTCGCCAGCACGTAGGTGTAGTGGTCGACGATGCCGAACCGGTTCTCGTTGAACCGTTGCGCCAGCATGGCCTCCGCCAGCGCCATGCCCACGCCGTTGCCGCAGCCCTGGCCGAGCGGGCCGGTCGTGGTCTCCACGCCCGGGGTCAGCCCGCGCTCGGGGTGGCCGGGCGTCTTGCTGCCCCACTGCCGGAACGCCTTCAGCTCGTCCAGGCCGAGCGGGTAGCCCGCCAGATGGAGCAGGCTGTAGAGCAGCATGCTGCCGTGCCCGCCCGAGAGCACGAACCGGTCGCGGTCCGGCCACTCGGCGGCGGCGGGATCGTGTTTCAGGAACTTCAGGAACAGGACGGCGGCGAAGTCGGCGGTGCCCATCGGCATGCCGGGGTGCCCGGAATTCGCGCGCTGAACGCCGTCCATCGCCAGGCCCCGGATCGTATTGGCCACAAGCTGCAAGTCCATGACGCCCTCCTCAACAGTTGATTCAGACCCGTTTCCGGAAACGGCCAAGTGTCGAGTGTCGCGTGGTGTGTGTCAAGCCCGATTAGCCGATTCGTCCCCGCCCCCTGAAGAAAAGGAACTTACTCCAGAACTTACTCGCGAACTTGCCTCGAAACGTGGCGTGCCGGCTGATCGAGTGAATTCGCGAGTGAGTTCGCGAGTACGTTTCTTGCGGATCAGCTTTCGAGGCATGTTCGCGAGTAAGTTCTCGAGCAAGTTGGGAAACGGGACCGGCGGCAGTCAACCACAGCGCTACTCGACCGTCACGCTTTTGGCGAGGTTGCGGGGTTTGTCGATATCGAGGCCGCGCGCCTGGGCGGCGTAGTAGGCGAGGAGCTGGAGCGCGACGGCATTGACGATCGGGGAAAACGCCTCGAGCGTGGGCGGCACGAACAGGACGTCCTCGGCGATGTCCGCCAGGGCCGAGTCGCCGTCGGTCGCCAGCGCGATGATCCGCCCGTTGCGGGCCTGGACTTCCTTCACGTTCGACAGGGTCTTCTCGTACACCTCGCTCTCGGTCTTCGTGCAGACGCAGACGACGGGCAGGTATTCGTCGACCAGCGCGATGGGGCCGTGCTTCATCTCGCCGGCCGCATAGCCTTCCGCGTGCTGGTAGGAGATCTCCTTGTTCTTGAGCGCGCCTTCCAGGGCAGTGGGATAGTTGAAGTAGCGGCCGAGATACAGGGCGCTGGGCCCGCTGTGGTGCTTCATGGCGACGCGCCGGACCTGCTCCTGCCGGGCCAGCACATAATGCACGGCGTTCGGGATCGCCTGCAGTTCCTCGAGGAAGACGCCGGCCTGTTCCTTCGACATCTCGCCGCGCAGCCGCGCGGTGTGGATGGCGAGCAGCGCCAGGCACATGAGCTGGGCGGTATAGGCCTTGGTGGAGGCGACCCCGATCTCCGGGCCCGCGGCGGTGAACAGGACCCCGTCACTCTCCCGGACCAGCGTACTGCCCGCGACGTTGCAGATGCTGAGGATGGGGCGGCCCTCCGCCTTCGCGAGCCGGACGGAGGCGAGCGTATCGGCCGTCTCGCCGGACTGGGAGATGGCCATGACCAGCGGGACGCCGGCGAGTTTGGGCGCGCGGTAGCGGAACTCGCTGGCCAGCTCGGCCTCGACGGACACGCTGGAGAAGTGCTCGATCAGCAGCTTGCCGACCATTCCGGCGTGGAACGCCGTTCCGCAGCTCACGACGGTGATGCGGTCGACGCTCTTGAGCAGCGGTTCGGCGGGCCCGAGGTCGGGCAGCGCGACGGTTTCCGGCTCGACCACGTATTTCTGGAGCAGCCCGCGCAGGACGCGGGGCTGCTCGTGGATCTCCTTGAGCATGTACTTGTCGAACCCGGCCTTGCTCGCGGCTTCGGCCTCCAGATCCACACGGCTCGGCGCGCGCGAGACCGGCGCGCCGGTCTCGAGCGTGCAGACGGCCGCGCCGGTGCGGGTGAGGCGCGCGAGCTCGCCGTCCTCGAGGTAGGTGACTTCCGCGGCGCGCCCCAGAATGGCGGGCACGTCGCTGGCAATGAACTGCTCGCCGTCCGCGTGGCCGAGAATCAGCGGGCTGCCCAGCCGCGCGGCATAGAGCGCATCGGGTTCGTCCAGGAACAGAACGGCCAGGGCGTAGGATCCGCGCAGCCGGCCCAAGGCGCGGCGGGCGGCCTCGCCGAAATCCGCCGCGCCCGCCTCGAGCGCGGCCGCGATCAGGTGCGGCACGACCTCCGTATCCGTCTCCGAACGGAACGTGCAGCCCTTGGCCTCGAGCTCCGCGCGCAGGGCCTGGTAGTTCTCGATGATGCCGTTGTGTACGACGGCAATCCGGCCGCTGCGGTCGAGGTGCGGATGCGCATTCGCTTCCGAGGGCGCGCCGTGCGTGGCCCAGCGCGTGTGGCCAATGCCCGGCGTGCCCGACAGCGGCGCGGCCAGCAGGCTCTCCTGCAGCCCGTCCAGTTTGCCGACCGTCTTGCGCAGCGCGATCTGCCCGTCGCGCACGAGGGCGACCCCGGCGGAATCGTACCCGCGGTACTCCAGCCGGCGCAGCCCGTCCATGAGAACAGGCACCGCGTTGCGCTTGCCGACATAGCCCACTATCCCGCACATGGCGCGCCCCCTTGGCAGCGTGGTCGATGGTTAATGGTTGATGGTCGATGGTCGATGGTTCATGGTGTCGTCGGGAACCCGCCACTCATTCTAGGAAGGCGGCGGCGTGCGGACAATGCAAAAAGGATTGGCCAAGCCGGGCCGAATGTGGGAAGATCCCCTTTTGACGGGTGCCTGCCCTACCCCGGAGCCGGTTGACGCGACACAGCCGCGAGGGACCCGCGACCCGTGCCGGCGGAGCACGGGAGGCCGACAACTACTCCGTATGCTGGGGTGGCAGACTTGTGAGCCAGCGGATCATAGGCATATCGGAAATGGCGGTATCGGCCAATCCGGATGACGTGCTGGTGACCTATTCGCTCGGCTCCTGCCTGGGCGTGACCGTGCACGATCCCGTCCGCCGTATCGGGGGCCTGATCCACTGCATGCTCCCGCTCTCCAAGATCGACCCGGCCAAAGCGCAGGAGCGGCCATGCCTCTTTGTGGACCTGGGTGTGCCGCTGCTTCTGAAAGAGATGCTGAACCAGGGCGCGCACAAGGAGGATTTCGTCATCAAGGTGGCCGGCGCCTCGTCGGTGCTCGACAACAGAGGCTTGTTCAGGATCGGGGAACGCAACTACACCGTTCTGCGAAGGATCCTGTGGAAGAACGGGCTGCTGATCGCCGCCGAGGAAGTCGGGGGGAACGTCTCCAGAACGCTCCGCCTGAAGATCGCCACGGGGCAGGTGGTCCTGAAGGCGGGCGGAAAGGAAATCGAGATATGAAGCACCTGCCGCAGATCAAGAAGCGGATCGCCACGCTGCGCGAGATGCCGATGCTCGGCAGGCATCTGGTCGTGTATCTCAACGACCCGAATGTGGATTTTTCCGTGCTATCGGAGCAGATGCGTTACGATCCCGGCATGACCGCCAACGTGCTGCGCCTCGCCAATTCCGCCCATTTCGGGCTCGCCCGTCGCGTCAGCTCGCTGAAAGAGGCCTTTGTGCGGTTGGGCATGACCCGCCTGTTCCAGCTGGTCGTCGCCGGGGGCATGGCCCCGCTGCTCAAGAAGCCGCTGCCCGGCTACGACCTGCGGCGCGAAGAGCTGCTCCGTCATTCGATATGGGTCGCCGTCGCCTCGGAGGAACTGTGCAAGAAGCTGCGGCTCCGGATTCCGGAGACGGTCTTTACGGCCGGGATGCTGATCGACATCGGGCGCAACGTGCTCGACGAATTCGTTTTGAAAGAGCGGAGAAATATTGAAATGGCCGTGGAAGAAGATAACATCTCGTATGAAGAAGCGGAGCGGCGCATACTGGGGATCGACCACCCGAACGCCGGGGCCGACGTGGTGGACCACTGGAAGTTTCCCGAGGAGCTGGTGGCGGCGATCCGATGGCACCGCGAGCCCGAAAAGGCGGAGCGGCACGCCATGCTCGCCGGGATCGTGCACCTGGCCGATGTGCTGGCCATGACCTCCGGAATCGGGGTCGGGAACCGCAAAGTCATGTATCGGCCGCCCGAAGAAGTGATGAAATGGCTGAAGATCAGGTCCAGGACGATCGAATACGTCGCCAGCCAGACGCTGGACAAGATGCACGAACTCGAGAAGATGCTCGAATAGCCGGGGCGGGCGTTGCCCGCGGGCCGAAGGCCGGCGGCCGGCGATGCGAGGTCGGCGGATGTTCGCGAAGGGGGCTGAGCCGAGATGGCCTACAATGTACTAGTCTGTGACGACTCCGCGGTGATCCGGGCCGTGATCGTCAAGACGTTGGAGATCGCCAAGGTCCCCACCGGCCAGGTCTTCCAGGCGCGGAACGGCAAGGAGGCCCTCGCCGTTCTGGCGGAGCAGTGGATCGATGTGGTCTTCGCCGACCTGAGCATGCCCGAGATGACCGGGTTGGAGCTGGTCGAGAAAATGGCCGAGGACGGCCTGCTGAAGACGGTTCCCGTGATCATTGTTTCGACGGATCGCAGTCCGAAGCGAATCGCGGCGCTGAAAGCGAAAGGCGTACGCGGGTATCTGACGAAACCGTTCACCCCCGAATCGATCAAGAGCGCCGTCGATGAGGTGCTTGGCGACAAACCCGCCTGAGCCGGGAGGGGGGGCGCGGGGCCGTTGTTCACGTGTGCGCCGGGAGAGAGTCAACATGGAAGACGTGCAGGAGATCGTACGGGATGCCGTGGCTACGGCCCTCGAACGCTTCTCGTTCATGTTCAGCGAGGAACCGGAAGACGAGCAGGTCGATCCCGGCGCGGGCGACCTGCTGCGCACGACCATCGTGTTCACCGGGCCGCCCACCGGGAAGCTGGGCCTGGCCGCGCCCGTGCGGTGGTGCCAGGAGTTGGCCGCCAATATCCTGGGCCTCAGTCCGGAGGAAACCAAGCGCGACTCGGCCGAGGACGCGTTCCGGGAATTGGCCAACGTGGCATGCGGCGAGCTGCTCGAGCGGCTCGGCGGTGAGGAGGACCTCTTCGATATCGCCGTACCGGAGATGGTCGTTCTGACCCGCAGCGAATGGGACGAGCTGGCCGCCCAGCGCGCGACCGTGAAGCTCGCCGTGGATGACACGCCCCTGCTGGCCTGGGCGGAGATACAGAGTTGACCGGCACGCCCGGAACACCTACTATGGCGGCGTGCGGGAAGCCGGCGCGGGTCCCCGAAACGCCGCGAATACGCACGAATTTTCCGGCACGACGTGTTCAGGCCTGTTCATTCGCGGGGTTAACCCCTCTTCGCTCGGGTTTCGGAACGCGCCCGGAGGAACTGGCACATGAGTGGTAGTGAAAGCGGCCCTCGTTTCCTGGTTGTCGACGACTCTACGACCATGCGCCGTATCCTGCGCAACTGCCTCGGCAAGTGCGGCTACACCGACGTGACCGAGGCGTGCGACGGCTCCGACGCGGTCGCCAAGGCCGAGCAGGAGCAGTTCGATCTCATTCTCGCCGACTGGAACATGCCGATCTGCGACGGGCTCGAGATGACGCAGCGAATCCGCAGGCTGCCCGGCTACCAGAAGACGCCGATCATCATGGTGACGACGGAGGGCTCGAAGGAAGACGTGGTCGAGGCGCTCACGCACGGCGTCAATTCCTATGTCGTGAAGCCATTCACTCCCGAGATTATCAAGGAGAAGGTCACCGGCCTGCTCCAGGGGTAACGATGCAGACTGGTCCAGCGCAGACCCCGGAACAGCGGGGTCCGGCAACGCCCCGCGAACCACATCTCGCCGCCTTTGCGCGATGCCTGCGCCGCGCCGTCAGGGATACCGCCGGGCTGGACCGCGCCCTTTCCGAGCTGCTCCCGCTCCTGGACGCGCCGTGGCTCGTCCTGATGCAGCGGCAGCCCGGCGCGGCCGGGAGCCGCTGCCCCTACAGCCTCCGGACCGCCGGCCCGGGTGCGGGCTGCGATCCGCAAGCGGCCATGTGCGCCTTCTGTATCCTGGCCCACTCCTGCTGGCGCGAGCCGCTGAAGCGGGGCCGGGCGTCGGCCGGGCCCGTCTGCGACCGGTCCGATGCGGAGCAGGCCTACCTGAACCGGCTCGGCGTTCGGTCGCTGGCGCTCGTGCCGCTGCCCGGCGGCGGCGGGGCCGGCAGTTTCCTGGCCGCCTGCGACATGGCGGCGCCCCGCGCGTGGCGCCCGGGCGACCTGCGCCTGCTGGAGACGGCGGCCGAACTGCTTGTGATGGCCGTGCGGCACAAGCGGACCCGCGCGGAACTGCTCCAGGCTCAGAAGATGGGCATTCTCGGCTCGCTCGCCGGCGGGATCGCGCACGACTTCAACAACATCCTGGCCAGTATCAGCGCGTTCATCCAGGTGATGCGGGCCGACACACCCGCGCCCGGCGAGCGGGCCCAGGACTTGAAGGACATGGCCCATGAGGTGTCGCGCGGCGCGGAACTGGCCAGGCAGATCCTCGATTTCGCGCATCCGGAACAGGGGCAGACCAACAGCCCCACCGTCGTGAACCCGTGTCTGCAGCGCATTCACCGGCTGCTCGGCCGCACACTCGAGAAGGCCGTTTGTGTCCGGTGCGAGCCGGGCCGCGAGTCCGCGGCGGTCGCCATGCCGCCCGCCCTCTTCCAGCAGCTCGTGCTGAACCTCGCCCTGAACGCGAGAGACGCCATGCCCGAGGGCGGGACGCTGACCATTCGCGCCTCGCCGTGGGCGCCCGGCGCGGCCGGCACGCCGCCCGATCCTGAGGCGCCGGCGTCCGGCGAGTACGTCTGCGTCGAGGTGGGCGACACCGGCAGCGGCATTCTGCCCGAGGATCTGCCGAAGATATTCGACCCGTTCTTCAGCACCAAGGCGAAAGAGTTCGGCAGCGGATTGGGCCTTTCGATCGTCGACCGCATCGTGCACGCGTATGACGGCCAGATCGCCGCGCGAAGCACGCCCGGCAAGGGAACGGTCATTCGGATCTATCTCCCGGCAATCGAGACGGCGCCCGATCCCGCCGAGGCCGCGCCGCCGGAGAAGTTGAGGGGCGGCGGTCAGACCATCCTGGTCGTCGACGACGAGCCACTCGTCCTGCGCGGACACTGCCGCCTGCTCGAACGCTACGGCTACCGCCCCGACGGCTGCGGCTCCGGCCGCGAGGCCGTCGAACGCCTGCGGACGAAGCGCGAACACCCGGACCTCGTCATCCTGAACCTGGACATGCCGGCGATGAGCGGCCGGGAATGCCTGGCCGAACTGCTCGAGACGGAGCCCGCCGCCAGGGTGATCGTCGTCAGCGGCCATGCGCTACCCCGCGGAGCATGGGACCCGGTGGCCGCGGGCGCAAAGGCGTTTCTCTCCAAACCGCTCGACCTGACCGCCTTGCTGCGCTCCATCCAGAAAGCGCTGAGGTGAGACTGGAAACTGGAAACTGGAAACTGGAGACGGGTTAGGGTGGCGCCGCGACATTCGAGCTCGAGACGACGGGCCCGCTTCCCGTACGAGGTCTTCGCCGTCGTCGAGACTCCAGCAGTTGTTGGCGGTCTTCGTCCGCTGAAGGCAACGCCGCGGCGGGAGGCGACGGGGTGATTTAGTACCTTAGTTGTCGAGAACGGCAACGAAAAACAAGAAACTTTCGGGTGCTGAGAGGTCAGAGGGCAGAAGTCAGAGGTCAGGCAGAACGCGATGCTGGCTGAGAAGCCGCTGACCTCTGATCTCCG
>JAFGHX010000046.1 GCA_016929905.1 Kiritimatiellia bacterium | reverse complement strand
TTTTCGAAATCGGGCGGGAACATGTCCTTGCCCAGGGCGCTGCTGAATGCCTCGAGGGACAGGAAGGTCGGGATCAACGCGTGCCGCGTGTACTCCAAGGACCCGCCTTCGCACCCCACCATGCCGTCTCCGGGGGCGCTGAAGTGCTGATGGACGTGCACGAAGTCCGTGATCACCGACAGGGAGGCGGCGATGTATTTATCGGCATGCGGATGATCGCCGTGCATGGCGAGGCCCGCCAGGCCCATGCGGCCGGCGCCAATGCTGAGGTGATTGCTCATCGGATGGTAGCGATGCCCGGTATACTCCAGCAACCAGGCGGCATGCGTTTCGAGGTTCTTGAGAAGCGCCGCCTTGTCGTCAGCCGTCAGCCGGTCGTAACACCAGTCATAGACCAGGGCCAGTGTCTCAGCCTGTGTGGCCACGCCAAGGTCGCCCTTTCTGCCGACAAGCTTGACGTCAAGCTTCCGCGCCATGGTGATCGCCTCGTCGGCGTAGCGCGGCTCGCCGCCGAGCCGGTAGAGGAAGGCATACGACGGCGGCTCGAACCAGTATTCCGCGAGAAACCGCGGAGGGTAAAACGACGTCTTGATCTTCTGGATGGACCACTGGGGCCGCTCCTTGCCCATCTGGCCGTCGGCCCATTTCTTCATGCCGCGCCACTGCCGGGCATGCGTGGTCTCGATCCGCTTCCGCAGGGCCGGCAGGTCCTTCTGCGTCAAGAAGATGCGCGGATGCCCGGGCTTGACCGCGAACGAAGGCCGCGCGGCCGCCGCGGCGCGGGCAGCGGGCGCCGTGCTCATTACCGCTACCGAAACCAGCCCCAGCAGCAGGCCCCTGTTCAGAGGTTGTCGTACGGTCATTCTCTTCATCGCCGATCTCCTTTCCACCTGAAGAATGTCCGCCGGCCCGATTTCCGGACAACAAACGCGGCAAGAATCGGCAACGCCCCATCGGCCTCCGGCCGACAGCAGAGGATACGCGCATTATCAGCCAGCAGGCTAACAAAGAAATGCGGCTGACATTGATCTTGTTTCGCGCGCCTCATCTCGAGCGGCCTGCCACGCGTTTCCTGATCGCGTCCCAGTGCGGGACCTGGCTGAAATCGAAGTGTTCGGCGTCGTCCGGCGGGCCGGGCGGCTCGACGAGGCACGGGATAGGCGGGTGTCCGCACGCGCCGATGACGGCGCGCGCGCGGCGCTCCCTGGCGTACCCGTCCAGCATGGCCCGGGCCGACCAGCGCGCGTGAATCTTCTTGAGCAACGTGTCGGCCAGATCCCGGCACGCGGGATCGTGCGCGCGGTCCCGCGTTTCGCCGGGGTCTTCTGCCAGGTTGAACAGCAGGTACGAGTCGAACTCCGCGTAGTACATCAGCTTCCAGGGGCCCGACCGGACCATGCAGGAGGGCTGATCGCCGTGCGCGCCGATGTACTCGCAGAAAATCTCGTCCGGCCAGTCCGGCGGCGAACGCCCCCCGGTGAGAAACGCGGCGAGGCTGCGCCCTTCGACGTCGGGCAGCGGATCGGCGCCGGCCAGGTCGAGTGCGGTCGGCCCGATATCGGTCAGGCTGACGAGAGAGCCGACCGTCCGGCCCTGCGCGAAGCGGCCGGGCCAGGCGGCGATGAGGGGGACGCGCGCGGAGCCTTCGAAGTGGCAGCTCTTCCACCACATGCCGTGCTCGCACGCCATGTCGCCGTGATCGGTGCAGTAGAGGAGCGCGGTCGTGTCGGCGTGCGCCGATCTCCTCACGGCCTCGACCACCCGCCCGATGTTGCGGTCCAGCTCCGTCACGAGCCCGTAGTACGCCGCGAGCGCCCGGTGGTTCTGTGCCGGCGTCAGATCGTCGACACCGCGCCGCTCGCGCCATGCGCGGATGGCCGGGTTCAGCGCGGCGCGTTCCTGCTCGCTGATCGGCGCGGGCACGGGCAGCGTGTCGAGGTAGAACTCGAACAGCTCGCGCTCGCAGATCAGCGGGTTGTGCGGCAGTATATAGCCCACGACCAGACAGTACGGGCGCGCGCCCGGCGCGCGCGCGCCGATGAACTCGCACGCGTGCTGCGTGACGAGCCGGTCGTAGGCCTGGTACCCGGTCCGCCCATGCCCGGCCACCTCCACCGCGTATTGGGTCTGGCCGTCTGTCCGGTTGTAGCCGGCGCCTTCGATCTCGGCGCCGAGGAACCGGAAGCAGTCGCCGTAGATGCGCCGTTCGAACCCGTGGAACTGGTCGGGGCCGGAGAAGTGCATGCGTCCGCACAGCGTGGTTTCGTAGCCCGCCGCCCCGAGCGCGTGCGCGAAGGTCGGCACGTCGGAGGACAGCACGGAGCCGTTGTCCCACACGTTCACGCGGCTGGGCATCTGCGCGGTCATGAAGCCCATCCGCGCGGGCACGCAGAGCGGGTAGGGGCAGTAGGCGGCCGTGCACCGCACACCTTCGCGGGCCAGCGCGTCCAGGTTCGGTGTGCGCACCAGCGTGTCGCCGGCACACCCCATGACATGCGCGTTGTGCTGGTCGGACATGATGATCACGATGTTCGGCCGATCCGATTGCCGCTGTGTGGACATGCGGGTCACCTCCTTGTCCTTGCCGCGCGGGCGGCGCGCGTCTATGGCGTGTCCAGCCCCTCATACACGCCGCTGTTGTACAGCAGCAGGAACCGATGGGGGTTCGACGGATCGAATACCATCCGGGTGTTCCCGCCGAGCGGGACGAGCGGGATGTCGTCCGCCGCGGTGTCCCACGTCTGCCCGCCGTCCTTCGACCGCCAGACATTCACCTGCTCCTTCGTCACATCGCTTGCGCCGGTAGCCATGTACACCCGCTCCGGGTCGGCGGGATGCACCGCGGCAAAGGCGATCAGCGGCCGGTCGTCCAGTTTCCGCCACGTGTCCCCATGGTCGTCGCTGCGCCAGAGCGCATACCGGCACCAAATCGAGCCTCGGCTCTTGCCGGGCTGATCGCCCACCACGTAGAGCGCGCCGGTCGCCTTGCAGATGGAAAGGGTCTTCACCGCCGTTATTTGCTCGGCCGCCAACGGCTTCCAACTCGCGCCGCGGTCTTCGCTGCGATAGAGGCCGGAGTGTCTGGCGATGTCCTCATCGCGCACGACCGCTTGCTTTCTCGCCCTGTCGGATTTGACGACGTTGATGCCCGCGTACACGCGGTTCGGCGCCGTTGGGTCCACGGTCAGATGTCTCACGGACGCCGTGAATTCCTCCGGCAGGTTCATCCCGAGCGACACTACCTGCCAGGTCTTGCCGCCGTCCACGGTCTTGTGCAACCCCTTGTCCGTTCCCGCATAGAGCGCGCGGGCCGCGGGCGCGGAACTCGGGTCAAGCGCCAGCGCGCCGATATTCGCCATCCCTTCCTCGCCGGCCGTCTCGAGCTGGGGAATGCCGATGGCCCTGAAGGTACGCCCGCCGTCATCGCTCTGGTACACATGCCCGAGCCACGCCTTCTTTCCGGCCTTCCCCTCGCCGCACCACAGACGGCCTTTGACGGCAGGATCGTATAGAACGGTCGATACGGTCATCTTTCCCACCTGCGACAGACCGTGATAGGCATACTCCCACCACTCGCCACCGTCGCGGGAAATGCGCAAGCCGATGTCGCCATACCCAATGGCGATCGTCCGCGGGTCGAACGGGTCAATGGCCGCATGCTGAGGTACGATCGTCTGAATGCCGCGCGAACGCAGCTTGTGCGTGTATTCCAGCGGCGGCCGGTCGCCGAACTTGTTCGGCCAGTACGCCTCGCCGTATTCGGAGCCCACTTGCGTCCAACGCTTGCCGCCGTCGAAGCTCACCCCGATCGCCGAGTTGTCGGTGTAGGCCACCGCGTCCGGGTCCGTGGGCGAGCAGCCGAGACCGTTCGCGGGTCCCCACACGCCGTGGAAATTCTGGTCCAGATTGCCGCCGTGCCTTTTCAGCCGCCATTTCGTATCCGTACCGTCGAATTCCTTGCTGTGCACCCACTCGGTTCCCGGGTGAAGCGTGCGCCGCCACGTTTCACCGCCGTCTTCGGTCTTGAAGATGCCGGCCGGATAACAGCCCAGGTACATCACGCCGGGCCTGGCCGCGCAGCCCGCCAGAAGGAAGTAGCTATACGATCCCCTCCCTTTCGTGGCCATACGGAGAATCGTC
>JAFGHX010000045.1 GCA_016929905.1 Kiritimatiellia bacterium | reverse complement strand
TCGGGTATTGGCCCCCCAGCCGCGCCTTGCGCGCCCCGCCGTGGCGCTCCCACTAACGTTAGCGTATTTACGAAAGGCAGTACTTAGCCCCTTTGTCCGTCTTCCTTTCGTGTCTCTTCGCGCCGTTTCGAGGGCAATTCTTCTTGCGTTGCCGCCACCGCCGCCAGCGCCGCCTGCGGCAGCGTACGTGCCGCGGCCGTCCAGCCGGACCTGTCCATCACGCGCCGGAATTCGCTGAGATAGGAGGCGAACCAGGGCTCGTCTTCCGCCGGCGCCGGCGCCGGAGTCGTCAGCCTGAGCAAGGCCGCGCCCACGGGCACGGGCAGCGCCGCCGCCACGGACGCCGGCGGGAACGCGGGCACGGGCCTGTTCGTCCTTCTATGGAAGAGGGTCAGGTCCTTGGCGCAGAACACCCACGGAATGGCAAGGTCCAGCCCCAGAAACTCGGTGCGTTCGGCTTTCCGGTCCATATCGAACCGGTACCGGCCGATCCCGAAGTTCACGGTCTCGATCCGCGCGATGAGGCCGTCCGGCGCGTCGAATTCGCCGGCGAGCACGCCTTTGGTGTGGTGCCATTGCCAGTAGCCGGGCAGGACCGTCTTGGCGGTGTCGGTCCGCAGATGTTCGCACCGGGCGCCGGGCGCATAACGCAGCCGGTACCGGGCGGCGTAGAGCTTGTCGCACAGGGTCCGGTCTTCATCGTTGGTCCTGTGCCGCTCGTCGTAGCCGCCGACGGCGCGCAGCGCGTCCGCCTTGAACAGCGTGTTGGCCCCGTAGAGAAAGCGCGGGTTGTCCACCGGCTTCCCGCCCCAATGCTGGGCCATGTGCACGCCGCGCCAGCGATCGGCAACCGTGTCCTGGTGCCGTTCCGTCATGCGGCCGCCGACACCCGCCACGTTCCGGCCCGCGAGCGCCGCGCGGAGCCGGGCCAGCCAATCGGGCTTCGCCACCACGTCCGAGTCCACGCTCGCGATCAGTTTCGTCGAGCAGGCTTTCAGCGCGGTATTGCGCGCCGCCGCCAACCCGCGGTTCGTCCGATGGCGCCGCACCTCCACGCCCGGCTCCCGCGGCGGCGGCGTGTCCGACCCGTCGTCGACGATCAGGATCCGCGCCGGCGCCGCCGTCTGGCGCCGGAGCGCGCCGATGCATTCCCCGATCGTGCCCCGCGCGTTGTAGTACGGGACATACACGGTTATGTCGGCGGGTCTTGCCATCGCGCTCTCTGTCCCCCTCGCTTCACAACTCCGTCAACTTGCCCGAAAACTCACTCGAAAACTTACTCGAGAACTTACTCGAAAACTTACTCGAGAACTTACTCGAAAACTTGCTCGAGAACTTGCTCGAGAACTTACTCGAGAACTTGCCCGAAAACCCGCCTTCGCCCCAGGCTACGGCGGGCAAGCGCCGCTTACCACGAAGAAGCGTGTATCTCATCGCTTGAGGCGATATCCGCCTCCCACCGGTAACTCCGGATCTCCAGCGTTTGGTGCCCGGCCAGTTCCGGGCGTGCCAGCCAGCGGCGTGTCTCCCCGACGGACGTGTGCCCGGTCACGGGCACGGCGCCGGTCTTCACCTTCTCAAAAGCGGCGGCGGGCGACAAGACCGTGTAGTCCGCGTAGGCGTTGCCGACCAGGCCCGGGTTGAAATCGGCGATCCACACCTGCTCGACCCCGCGGCTGCGCAGGTGGTCCGCCCACAGCGACGGGAACTTCCCGCAGCCGCACAGCACGACCCGGCCGGGTGCGTTGTCACGAAGCACGGCGTCGAACGCGTCGAGCAGCGCGAACCGCGCGAAGGCCGCCTCCGAGAGCGCGCCGTCCGGCCACGTGTCGGGATGGCGCTGCGCTTCCGTCACCCCCTCGCGGTAGGCGTCGTGCACGCCTTCCTTGAGGGAAATCAGCTCGTAGCGTCTGAACGTGTCGTACAGCGCCTTCTCGCGCCAGGGCTCGGGCACAAAGGTGTTCCAGAGCACGGCGTTGTTCCGGGCGAGGTACAGGAAGATCTTGCGCACGTCGCGATTGGTCTCGCTGGTGCGGTGCAGGACGACGGCCTCCTCCACGCAGGCGGTTCGGTACCCGTGCTGGTGCAGGGCAAGCGTCACCCAGTACTCTTCGCCGTAGAAGACGAAGTAGTCCGGATAGCCGCCCACCTCGAAAAGCGGCTCCCGCCGGAATGCCGCCCCGGCGCCGTGAAAGACGGTGGGCAATGCCGCCGCCTGCTCCTCCCCCGCCGGGGTCTGAATGCGGCAGACGAGGCCGGCGACGGACTCGGATTGCTGCTCGAAAACCTGGACCAGCCGCCGCAGCGTGCCGGGCCGGGGATGTGAATCGTCGTCCAGCATCAGCACGTACGGCGCCCGTGCCTGATGCAGGCCGAAATTGCGGGCGGCCGCCCCGTAGTTGTAGCCCAGATGATAATACCGCTCGTTCGCCGCCAGCCCGCCCGTGTCCATGGCGGCCGCCGAATTGTCCACCACGATCGCTTCGTAGGCGACTCCGACGTTCTCACGCAGACGCTCAAGCGTTTGACGGACTTCCGCCTTCCGGTTCAGCGTCGGAATGATGACCGAAAAAACAGGGTTCATGCGTGCCTTCCCGCCAGGGCCCAGGTACCGGGTGTCAGGTGTCAGGTTTTCGGAACGGCTCTGACACCTCTCACCTCACAGCGCGAGTCTAACACACGCGCCCGCCCCAAATCCAGCCCGGCCGCTTCACCTTGCGGTTTGCCGCTTTTGGCGTATAATCCCTTGCAGCCGATGAAGAACGTAGCCATCCAAGAGGTGAGCGCTGGCGACACGATCGCGCGTGACCTGATGAGCAGCAGCGGGTCGCTGATCCTGGCGAAGGGCACGCAGTTGTCGGACTCCATGATCGCCCGCCTGAAGAAGATGAACGTGCGCGAGCTGGTCGTAGAGGGGCAGGACGCCCAGTCGCAGGAGCAGGTCGACGCACTGCTGGCCGGCCTCGAAGCGCGGTTCGCCGGCCGCACGGCCGATCCGTACCTTTCCGAAATGAAGCGGATAGTCGAGGGGCATATCCGGAAGATGTAGCCGCTCCCTGCGCGGGAGCGCGCTGTGTCCGCCGGGCCGACGGGGATGGACGAGCAAACCACACAATCGCCCATGGAGCAGAAGCTGCGGCGCGTGGTGGGCAAGATCACGCAGCTGCCCGCCCTGCCCGACAATGTGCTGAAGATCACCCGTATCATCGACAACCCGCACTCGACCGCCGAAGCCGTCGGCCGCGAGATCGCCAAGGACCAGGCGCTGTCGGCCCAGGTGCTGAAACTCGTGAATTCGGGGTTCTACGGCTTTTCCAACCCCATCTCCTCGATCCCGCACGCCACCGTTCTGCTCGGCTTCAACGTGATGCGCTCGCTCGTGATCTCGACCTCCGCCGCCGGGCTCATCTCCAAGTCGTTTCCGGGCCTGTACGAACATTCGCTGGCCTGCGCGCGCACCAGCTACATGCTCTCGCGCAGCCTCGGGCTCGAAGAGCCCGAGGAACTCAGCGCGATCGGACTGCTCCACGATATCGGCAAAGTGGTCCTCACCCAGTACCTCAAGGACGAGTGCCAGGCTGTCTTTTCGCTTGTCAGCAAGGAGAACATCGGGTTCTATGAGGCCGAGCAGAAGGTCATGGGGGTCACGCATGTGGACATCGGTCGCTGGCTGCTGGAGAAATGGCATCTGCCGCCCCAGTCGGTCGAGCCGATCGCCATGCATCACCAGTTCGATCCCGAATCCGAGTACCGCAACCGGGCCGCCATCGTGCACCTCGCCGACCTGCTCGTGCGGGCCGAGGGGTTCGGCTCCGGCGGCGACAACAGGATGCCGCCGGTGAACCACCAGGCGCTGCGGTTCCTGGACATCGGCCCGGGCGATCTCAAAATGCTGATGGACGAGATGGTGGATCAGCTGTACGACATTCCGCGGGGGCAATAACGTGAGCCAGCCGGACCTCGAATCCATTCGCTACTTTCCCATGGCCCTCGTGGTGATGAACCAGGACATGGACGTGGTGGCCGCCAGCCGCGCCGCGTTCAGCATGTTCGGGCTCCGCTTTCACCCGCAGGAGGAAGAGAAGAGCGTGCAGGCCCTGGCCGAATGGCTGTTCGCCAATGCGGACCTGGTCTCGCTGATCGGCGCCGCCACCATGAAGCTGCGCATGCTCGGCAGCAGCGACCGGTTCACCTGGGAGAACGGCGAGCGCCACTACAATGCCGTCGTGTTCACCATGCCCCCGGCCGATGCGATCCGGTTCGGCGTGTACTTCAGAGACATCACCGACCAGCTTGCGTTCGAACAGAGCCGCGAGAGCGCGCGCCGGTACCTGGAGGCCATCCTCGACAACCTGCCCGTCGGCATCGTCGTGATGGACCGCGAGATGCACATCACGAACATCAACCGCGGGGAGCAGCTCTTCCTCAAGGCGATGGGCACCCAGTTCTCGCTGCTGCAGGTCATCGGCGCCAACGCCGCCGAGCTCTACCCCGACGAAGAGGACATGAAGTGGGACGAAATCCGCGCGGCCGTCCTGGAAGCGGGCAAAGGCCAGGCATGGCTGGGGCCGAGGAAACGCTATCCGCTCCAGGACGGCAAGGAGATAGTCCTCTCGATCACCGTGGCTCCGCTGCTGAACGAGAAGGAAGAGACGATCGGCTTCATCCGCGTCTCGGAAGACGTGACCGAAGAGACGCGCCTGACCGACGAACTGCGCGAAGCCGAAATGCGCACCGCGCGGCTCGAGGGCGTACAGCAGGTCGCCGTCACCCTGAACCACGAGATCAACAACGCGCTCACCACCATCATCGGCAATGCGCAGTTGATCGGCGCGCTGGGCGAGCCGCTCCCCGAGAACAAGCAGATCATGCTCAACGTGCTGCTCGACCAGGCACAGCGCATCGCGGAAGTGACCCAGAAGCTGAGCGCGATGAAAGCAATGAAGAGCGTCGAGTACCTCGAAGGCCGCGGCGAGGCCATGGTCGACACCGAGACCGAGTAGCCGGGGCCCAGACCCGGATCTGCCCGCGAAAGGGCGCGCGCGCTCAGAGTTCCCAACTGAACCCGGCGCGCAGCAGGCCGTGGTCGAGTTCGTCGGGGACGATCGGGTTGAGGAACGTGTAGCGGTAGTCGACGAACCACCGCCATTGGCGCGAGACGCGGCAGGCGAACCCGAGCCCCACGTTGAACCGGACGACGTTCTCGTCCGCCCCCTCGCTCTTGGTGTTGAACGTGTAGCCGCCCACGCCCAGCCCGCCGTACGGATCGAAGAACTCGGAGGCCGGCGCCGGGTGCAGGCGCGCGGTCAGCACCAGCGCGGAGAGATCGGTCTCGACGCCCGCCTTGCTGAACGCCAGCTCCAGCGAGTAGCTGTAGTGCGCCTGATAGATGACCTGTGCGCCCAGCCCGATGCCGCGTTCATGCTCCAGGTTGCCGCCCAGCAGATGGTCGGCGTGCAGCCCGACTTCCCACGGCTGCTCCGCAAGGCAAGCCGGCGCGAGCCAGCCCAGCACCAGGATGCCGACCAGCCCGAACGGGGCGCAAGTGGGCTGCAAGGGGTTCTTCATCTCGCATCAGAGCGATTCGATCCGCTTCTCCGGTTCAACGAGTTTCGTGATCCGGATCCCGAAGTTCTCGTTGATGACCATCACTTCGCCCTGCCCGATCAACTTGCCGTTGACCACGATGTCGGCCGGCTCGCTCGCGAGACGGTCCAGCTCGACCACGGAGCCGACGCCGAACCCGAGTATGTTCTGGATCGTGACCCGCGCCTGGCCGAGTTCGACGTGCAGGTCAACGGGCAGATCCAGGATCATCTGCAGATTGGCGTCGCGTTGCGCCTCGTCTTCATCGCCCGGTTGCGGTTCGACGGGCGGCAGCTCGACAGGGTGCGCCTCCACGTTCCTCTCGCGCCGGGCGCCAGGCGGGTTCATGCCGCCCCCCCCGGGGGTCGGCGGACTGTTGCTCTCGGTACTCATGAAACGCCCTTCCTTCTTCGCGTCAATGCGTGTCTGTTCGTGGTTCCCAGCTCCTCGGACAGCCCTCTAGCTCGGCTTCGGCTTGGCCACCCTGCCGGCCGCGGCTTTCTTCTCTCTCGGCGTCGCGCAACCGAGCAGCCGCACGGCGTAGTTCCCGCGCCGCTGCCCCATTTCAGCCGCGAAACACTTGAAAGACTCGATGCAGACATCGACCGGTTCGTCGAAGCGCCGGTCCAGATACAGGATGTCGCCCTCGTTCAGGCCCGTCAATTCGCTGGCCAGCACCTTGCTGTGCCCGAGCACCGCGCGAACGGTCAGCGGCACCACTTCCATGATGTCGACCATCCGCTTGCGGTCGGCCTGCGAGCGCTCCTGGCCGGTCTTGGCGGCGATGGCCTCGCTCGTGATGCGGGCCAGCACGCCCTGGATCACCGAATACGGATAGCAGATGTCGATCACGCCGGTCGATTCCCCGATCCGCCAGTCCAGCGTGATGCTCACCACCGACGCCTCCGGCGTGGCCACGCGCACGAATTCCGGGTTGAACTCGTTGGCGCCGGCCTCCAGCTCCACCTGCGCCGTGCCGGCCCACGCCATCACCAGCTCGCTCAGCGCCGTCTCGATGACCGGCTTCAGGATCAGCATCTCCACCGCCGTCAGCTCGCGCGGCTCGCTCACCGCGCTGCCGTCCCCGCCCAGCAGCACGTCGAGCAGGCTCATCACGATCGAGAGGTTCATCTCCAGAATCGCGTTGCCGTTCAGCGTCGGCGAATGGACCACCGTGATGAACGTCGGGTTCGGCAGCGAGAGGATGAACTCGTTGTACGTGAGCTGATCGACGGCCACCAGCTTCACGTCGATCGACGTGCGCAGCAGCGCCGACAGACTGCTGAGCAGCCCCTTCGCGAACGTGTCGTGAATGACCTGCAGCCCCCGGATCTGCTCGTTCGAGATCAGACGCGGCTTGCGGAAGTCGTACGGGCGGACCTGCTTCTTCGACACCGTCTCCGGCGTCTCCTCCGACGCCGGCACGCCGCCGCTCTGTACCGCCTGCAGAAGCGCGTCCACCTCTTCCTGTGTCAGCATCTCCGGCATCGCGCCGTTCCCCCCCCCCCCCCCCCCCC
>JAFGHX010000398.1 GCA_016929905.1 Kiritimatiellia bacterium | reverse complement strand
CCTGGTCGTACGCGAAAGGGAATCAGCGCAAAGTAGAAGCGGCGTCTCGCCGCTTCGTGTGCGCCCGAAGGGCGGGCTCGCCCGGCGCGGCGCCGGGCGGAAGAGCCGGGACGGCTCTTCTACCTTGGCTTCCTGGTCGCACGCGGAAGGGAATCAGCGCAAAGTAGAAGCGGCGTCTCGCCGCTTCCTCCGCGCCTGAAGGCCGGGGCCGCCCGGCGCGGCGCCGGGCGGAAGAGCCGGGACGGCTCTTCTACCTTGGCTTCCTGGTCGCACGCGGAAGGGAATCAGCCCAAAGTAGAAGCGGCGTCTCGCCGCTTCCTCCGCGTCCGAAGGCCGGGTCCACCCGGCGCGGCGCCGGGCGGAAGAGCCGGGACGGCTCTTCTACCTTCCCCATGGCAGTGGCTACACTACATGTGGTGTCATGCTGCCTGCTTGATCTCTATTCAAAATCGTCAAACAACCCCCTTGACAAATCCGGCCTATTACCCTATATTACGTTAAGAAAACGTTTTCCGTATAACGTTATAACGAAGCTGGAGATTTGGACATGGTCAGATTGATAGACGTGGCTGAAAAGGCGCGGGTTTCCATCTCGACGGTATCGAAGGTTCTGAACAATGCCGAGGTGCAGGTGGCGATTTCGGAGAAGACGCGGGACCGGGTGCAGCGGGCGGCGCGGGAGCTGGGTTATCTGCCGAATGCGGCGGCGCGGGCCTTGCGCCGGCAGCAGTTCCGCACGCTGGGTGTGGTGGGCTCGTCGCCGCAATTCTTTCGGATCAAGCCGGAGACGCGCAGTTTCAACAGCGAGGCGATGTGCGGGCTGATGGAGGGCGCGGTGAAGCGCGGCTACCACGTGATTCTGCTTTCGGGCATGGAGACGGAGCCGGAGGCGGGCGGCGCGTTTGCCGACATCGGCATGGCGGACGCGTTGCTGGTGCTGAACCGCGATTTGCAGACGGACGACACGTATCTGGCGACTCTTCACAACTCGGGCAAGCCGGTGATGTACGTCCTGGACTATCCGGCGGACCCGGAAGCCCTGGCTTCGGCGCCGGACGACGAGCAGGGCGGGCGGCTGGCGACGCGCAGTCTGTTGGATGCGGGCTGTCGCCGGATCGCGCTGGTGCGCAAAACCTATTACCGCGGCATCTTCGACCGCCGCCAGAAAGGGTGGGAGCAGGCGCTCCAGCAGGCCGGCATGGCGGCGGGGCCCGAGCTGGTCATGGACGTCGACGCGATGGACACGGCTCGTGTTCGCGAGCTGGGGATCGACGGCATGGTCTGTCTGAACGACCAGATCACGAAGCAGCTCGCGCCCAGACTGAAGACGGCGGGTGTCCGGGTCCCGGGGGACATCCGGCTGATTTCGTTCGTGCACGAAGCCTCCGTCACCGACCTGGACACGCCGTGCGCGGCGGTGGTGGAGCCGCTCGCGCGGATCGTCGAGGACGCCGTGCACCGGCTGGTGGATCTTCTGGAAGGCAAACCGATTGAAGAGAGACAGCGCTTGTTTCCTTACACCTACGGCAAGGGCAGTTGAATCGGAGACGGACCATGAAAAGAGACGGACAGCCGGCGGAGATCGGGCGACGGAAACTGGATGCGGCGAAGGCGTTCACCCGGGCGTACAGGGCGCATTTGAACGATCACGTCGCGGTGCGCGAGGCGGCGTGTTTGAAGGAGCAGTACCCGGCGCTGTGCCGGGACATTGCCGATCACGACCTGATCGCGGGCCGGATCTGGTACCAGCCCCTGGTCGGGTTCGGGCTCGAATTCCATCAGAACCGGGGCTGCAAGGCGCTGGGCTCCGACGACGTCCCGCACAGCGAGCTGTCGGAAGAGACCCGGCGTTGGCGCCGCGATCTGGGCACGAGCAGTTGCGGGTTCTGCTGCGACTACTGGGGGCTGAAGACCCTCAGCGAGGGGCTCGAGCCCGGCTCGGCCGAGCGGCGCGAGATCGAGGCGATGATGGAGTTCTGGTACGCCGAGACCACGCGCTACCGGTACAACCACCTGTTGACCGACCGGATCGTGGCGACGATCGGCCGGTTCGAAAACGTGAACAGCCCGCGGCAGGTGAGCGGGTTCCAGCGGCTGTGCTGCGTGTCGCTCGACTACGACAAGCTGCTGCGGCTTGGTATTCCCGGCATGATCGCGCGGATCCAGGAGAAAAGGGCGCAGGCGAACGGCGAGACCGCCGGCCTGTACGAGGGCATGCGCATGGCGCTCGAGGTGCTGGTCGACGTCTGCCGGCACTACGAGCGGCAGGCGCGCGAGAAGGCGGAGGCCGCGCCCGACGCCACGCGCGGGCAGCAGCTATTGGACATGGCGGCGGTGCTCGCGCACATCACCCGCGAGCCGCCCCGCACGCTGCACCAGGCCATGCAGTTGTTCTGGCTGTACAACCAGCTGACCGACACCTTCAACTGGGGGCGGATGGACATCTATCTGGGCGACTTCTACGCCCGCGACATCGACGAAGGCGTCCTGACGGAGGCGGGTGCGGAAGAACTGCTGACCTCGCTCTGGACGATCATTTCCGAGATCCGCCACTGCGGCGGCGGGACGCGGCCGAACGCCCGCATCATCGTCGGCGGGAAAGGCCGGCGCAACGAGGCGAACGCGAACCGGTTCGCGCTCGCGGCGATGGACGTGAGCCGGCGGCTGAAAGTGACCGAGCCGAACCTGACCCTGCGTTTCTACGACGGGCAGAACCCGGCCCTGCTGGCGAAGGCCTACGATCTGCTGGCCGAAGGCTGCATTCACCCGGGCCTGTACTACGACGACGTGCACATCCCGATGGTGCGGAAGGCCTACACCGTGCCGCTCGCCGACGCCGAGCACTATGTGCCCGAGGGCTGCGGCGAGATCATGATCGATCACGTCAGCGTCGGCTCGCCGAACAACATCCTCAACTACATGGCGTCGCTGAACCTGGTGCTGCACAACGGGTACGACCGCCTGATCCACACCCGCATGGGGCTGGCGCAGGGTGAACCGGCCGATTTCGACACGTTCGACAAACTGCTCGCCGCGTTCAAGAAACAGGTCGACTACACCAACGACATCCTGGCCGAACGCCAGGCGCTGGAGCACAAGGCGGAACGCGAGTCGGCCGCATTCGTCTTCATGAGCATGCTGACCGACGACTGCATCGAGCGCGGCAAATCGCTCTACGACGGCGGCGCCCGCTACCTGGGCGGCATCATCGAGACGTTCGGCCTGACGAACGTCGCGGACAGCATGGTCGCGATCCGCGAGTTCGTCTACGAGAAGCGGGCCTTCACGCTCGAGCAGCTCGTGCAAATGCTCGACGCCAACTGGGACGGCTGCGAGCGGGAGCGGCAGATGATGCTCGGCGCGCCGAAGTTCGGCAACGACGACCCGGTCGCCGACGCGATGTACCGGGAACTGTGCCGGTTCGTGTGCACGAGCGCCGCGGAAAAGGCGGCGAAGCACGGACTGCATTTCTTCCTGAACTGCAATCTGAACCCGGGCGGCCTGTCCTACGCCACGAATACGCCCGCCTCCGCCGACGGCCGGCGCCACGGCGACGCGATGGCGCTCGGCAACGCGCCGACCGCCGGCCGCGACAAGGCCGGGCTGACCGCGCTGCTCAATTCCATGAGCAAGAACGAGGGCCCGCACAGCGGGTTCGTGCAGAACCTGAAGGTGAACAAGAGCATGTTCTCGCCCGAGTGCCGGCCGAAACTCAAGGCGCTGCTCGACACCTATTTCGCCGCCGGCGGCTGCCAGCTCATGGTGACGGCGCTCAACCGCGAAGATCTCGAGAATGCCTTGAAGGAGCCGGAGAAGTACCAGAACCTGCTCGTGCGGGTCGCCGGCTGGACGGCGCGGTTCCTCGAATTGAACCCGCGCTATCAGGCGGAGATTTTGAATCGGACGTTGTACGAGTAGGGTTTTGCCGCTGTGCGCCGTGTGGTTGGACGGGAAGAGTGGAAGAGTGGAAGAATGGAAGAATGGAAGAGTGGAAGGGTGGGTGGGGGGAGGGGATGTGTCCGTGCAGCCGTGCAGGGAGGCGGAGATGAGTGTGACGGTTGAAGCGGGTCCGAAGGTGACGGGCACGATATTCGACATCAAGAAGTTCGCGGTGCACGACGGGCCGGGCATCCGGACGACGGTGTTTCTCAAGGGCTGTCCGCTGCGCTGCCTGTGGTGCCACAACCCCGAATCGGTCGAGCGCGGGCCGCAGGTCGCGTACCGGCTGGACAAGTGCATCGGGTGCGGGTCCTGCGTGCGGGTCTGCCCGGCGGGCTGTCACCGCATGGCGGGTGAGCTGCACGTGTTCGACCGGCAGGGCTGCGTGCAATGCGGCGCATGCGCGCAGGCCTGCTACATGAAGGCGCTCGAACGGATCGGGCGCGAGGCGAGCGTGGACGAGGTGCTCGGCGAGGTGCTCAAGGACAAGCGCTATTTCGAGAAGTCGGGCGGCGGCCTCACGCTTTCCGGCGGCGAACCGATGGCGCAGCCGGCATTCACGGCCGCGCTGCTGCGCGCGGCGAAGCGGGCGGGGCTGCACACCTGTCTGGACACCTGCGGCCAGGCGCCGTTCGAGAACTACCGCGCGGTCCTCGAACACGTCGATCTGTTCCTCTACGACGTGAAAGAGACCGACGCCGCGAAGCACAGGGAATACACCGGCGTCGACAACCGGCTCATCCTGGAAAACCTGGTCCGGCTCGACTCTGCCGGGGCGCGGACCATTCTGCGCTGCCCGATCATTCCGGGTCTGAACGACCGCGCATCGCATTTCGCGGAGCTGGCGAAGCTCGCGAACCGGCTGGCGGGCGTGGTGGAGGTCAACCTCATGCCGTACCACCCGTACGGCAGTTCGAAAGGCGACGCGCTCGAGCGCGTCAACCCGCTCGGCGAGCTGGCCGCCGCCACGCGCGAGCAGGCGGACGCCTGGCTCGCGCAGGTTCAGGCCGCAACCCGCGTGCCGGTCCGGCGCGGGTGAGCGGGGGGGGATTCGGGTCGACGCGGTCGTCGGGCGGCTGTCCGCGGCCGACGGCAGCCCCGTGAAGTCCGCCAGGCGCTTGCCCTCGTCCGGCGACACGCAGATGAATTCCAGTTCTCCTGCTCGGGGTTTCTGCACACTCTATTTCACGGCCTCCCCGCCTGCCGCGGCTGCCGATTGTGGCTTGCTTCTTGTTTCGGTTCGGAGTATTATTCCCCGCTGCGACGGTGCAATCTCTGTTCTTGCAAGGAAAGGAAGCTATCCATGAACCGGCACTACCCCGCCACGTTCGTCTTCTTTCTCTGCCTGTTGTCTCTTCCCACTATAGCCTGTTCTCAGGACACGGACGGCGACGGGATGCCCGACGACTGGGAAATCCTGTACGGACTGAATCCCGCCAGCACCAACGACGCGGGCGAGGACGCCGATGCCGATTGGCTTACGAACGTGCAGGAATACCAGAACGGGTGCGATCCGACGAACGCGGACACTGACGCGGACAGCCTGCCGGACGGCTGGGAAGTCTGGTACGGGTATTCTGCGACCGATTCCTCGGGGGGGCTGAACGAAATCGGGCTCCAGAGACGGGGCCAATATGTCACAGCGAACGAAGCATGGGGGCTGCACGTAGACTCAAATCTTGTCTTTCTGGCGGATGGCGAAGGCGGCCTGCTTGTCATCGACACGACAGAACCCACCAATTGCCTGCAACTGGGCCAATGTGACGCCATCGGTGAAGCGAGGGGTGTTCACGTTAGCGGGGGGCATGCTTATGTGGCCGCGATGGACAGCGGGCTCCAAGTGATCGATGTTACCACGCCAACGAACTGCGTGCGTGTTGGCGGGTATGACACCAGTGGATGGGCTAACGACGTACAGGCAGACGGGGACTACGCATACGTAATAGACCAGAAGTTCGCCGGCTCGGAGGGGGATGGTTTGGTCGTACTCAACATAAGCAATCCTGCCGTGCCGACCTGGGAGGGCAACTACTTTGAGGGCGCGTTCTCCCCCCGCGGGCTGGACTTGAGCGGCGGGTACGCCTACCTTGTCAAGCTCAGTTCTCAGCCGGATGCGCTACTAGTGATTGACATTACGGATGCGACAAATCCCGCCCTACGGGGCACGGCGGGACTGGTTGCGGACGGCAGAGATATTGACGTGGAAGGCGGATACGCGTTTGTGGCGGACAGGAACGGATGGTTGCACGTACTGGATCTGGGAAGCGCCACGAATCCCGTGCCCGTGGCGGCATGCCCGGTGAACGGGCAACCGTTGGGTGTCTGCGTCAGGGACGGCTATGCCTACGTGTCGGCCGGTCTTGGAGGGCTGCAGGTATTTGACGTCACCACGCCGACGAATCCGGTGTGGGTGGGATCCTGCGAGACGGAGGATTGGGCTGCACGCGTGCGGGTGCTCTCCAACATGGTGTATGTTGCTGATCGGGCAGGAGGACTGGTCCTCATCGAGAACACGGGCCTGGTCGATGCCGATCGCGACGGGATGCGTGATGCATGGGAAATCGCCAATTTCGGAGACACCAATGAACCAGCGAATGCCGATTTTGACGAGGACGGCATTTCGAACTGGGGCGAATTCGTGTGCAACATGAACCCGACGAACGACGATCAGGATGCGGACGGGCTTGTGGACGGAATGGAGACTTCCACCTACAAGTCCAGCCCGTTCAGCCAGGACAGCGACGCCGACGGCATATTGGACAGCGAGGAGGTCGTAGCCGGCAGTGACGGGTACGTGACGGATCCGTCGCGGGCGGATTCGGACAGTGACGGGATCGGCGACTGGCTGGAAATGGATCTTGGCCGCAATCCGACGAATGCGGCGGATTCGGGCGGCGTAAGCACGCTGGCCGGCACGGTGCGCTGCAGTGGGGAGGGGCTTCCGAACAACGTCGTGCTGGCGAAGGGCGCTTCGGGTACCGTGTACGGATCGGGCGCCACCAGCTCGAGCGGCGCGTACAGCATGGACCTGATTCCCGGCACGTATGTTCTGAAAGTCGAGGCGGAGGGCTGGCAAGACGTCTGGTATTCGAACGCCACGCATAGAGCTGGCGCCACGGGCTACGTGCTGCCGCCCGACACCGTGATCGGCGGGCTGGACTTCAATCTGAATCCCGGCCAGAGCCCTGCTCTCGTCTATGTCGACTCGGTCCCGACCGGCGCCGTCGTCTACGTGGACTATCAGCTGACGACGAACGTCACGCCGGTGACGATCGACATTGGGGAAGCGGCCTCCCACGCGCTGCGAGTGGCGTCGCACACCTTGACCGTCAAACGGGCCGATGGCTGCATGCCGCCGCCGCAGCAAGTGGGCGTTGTGGAGGGCGATACGGTCGCGGTTTCATTCGACCTGACCCTCACGGCCACCGGTTCCATCCAGGTCGTGACGCTTCCTGCCGGTGCCGACGTCTTCATCGACTACGCCGACGCGAATGTGGGGTCGACGCCCGTGACGCTGGGCGGGTTCGCGCCGGGCTGCCACACGGTGCTGTTGAGGAAAGATGGCTATCTTCAGCCGCGTCCGATCGTGGCGTGTGTGGAAGCCGAGTCCACCACATACGTGACGAACGTGGCCTTGGCGCCCATAGGCGCCGGGACGAACGTGACCGTGGAGGTAGCCAGCGTGCCGCCGGGCGCGGACCTGTACGTAGACTATCTGACGACCACCAGCGTCACGGACTGCGTTGTGGACTGGCTCGATGCGCAGGGGTTTGAGGAACCCGGTTGCTGGTACTCCGTTTCGCATACGATCCTGCTGCGGAAGGAGGATTACCTGCCCCCGCCGCCGCGCTGGGTGGATGCGGGGCAGACGACCGGCCAGAGTGTTCGGGTCTTTCTCATCGGGGCGTCGGACGGGGGTACCGACCTGGATTCTGACGGGCTGCTCGACGCCTGGGAACTGGCATACGGCGTCAACACCAACTCCGGCACCGGCGATGATGGGCCGGACGGCGATCCGGACAACGACGGCTACAGCAACTGGCAGGAGATGATGGCCGGCACCAACCCGCAAGACGGCGGTTCTCTCATTGCCATTTACGACGTCACCGCGCCGAGCACGACATTCGTCGTGAAATGGGCGAGTGTCGCGGGCAGGCGGTACGTCGTGCAGCGGACCGAAAACCTCAAGGCGGGCTCGTGGGTCAACAGGAGCGGCATCATCACGGCAACCTCCAGCCAGAGCAGTTTTGAGGATGCGATCGCAAGCGAAGTGAAGACCTACTGTTATCGAATTGTCGTCCTGCCACAGTGAGGCGGAATGGGGGTTGACTCCACGGCAGCAGGCGGTTCCGCGGCTGGGGCGGGGCGGCACACGGCAGGGCTCTTGACCTTTCTGGCCGCGCTCGCCTGGCTGCCGGCCTGGCTCGGGCCGCTTGAGAATTTCGATCCTCCCAAACGTTTCCTCATGGCTCTGCTGGCGGCGGGCCTGCTCTGGCGGCACCGCACGGGCGGGTCGGCTGCGCGAGCCGTGTGTCTGCCGGTTCTGCTGTTGCTCGGCTGGATGAGCATTCGTACCCTCCTGCGTCCGGACCGGTGGAACGAGTTGGGCGTACTGGCGGTCTGGGCCTTGCCGGCGGTTCTGTTCCTGGCTGGCGCCGCTGGCGACTGGGCTGCTGCCCGGTCGCTCGGGAACTGGCTGCTTGCCGCTACCGCCCTGCAGTGCATTCTCATGTTGTTGCAGCGCTGCGGGTTCGACCCTCTGTTCTCGGCCACGACCGGCGCCATCGAAAACCCGGCCGGCCGCATGATAGGGACGATAGGCTACCAGAATCAGGCTGCAGCCTTCGTGGCACAGGGGGCCGGCGCCGCGCTTCTTCTTTCCCGCCGGCGTTGCGCGAAGATCGTCGTTTTCGCGTTCGCATTCCTGTGTGTCTGTCTGACGGGCTGTCGAGGTGCCCTCCTGGCCATGCTGGCGGCGTCGGTTTGCACCGCCGGCGTCATGCTGCTTTGCGTCGTGCGTGGCCGCATGCGCCGCACTCGTGCGGGCGCGGCTCTGGCCGGACTCTTCGTGCTGATGTGTGCGACGGTGTTCGTCGTCCCCACGACACGAGCGCGCTTGGTCGCTGCCGCCCGGCGTGGGGGGCAGGGCCGCACGGCGTGGGCGACCCGCGCGCTCATGCGTACAATCGCCTGGAACATGTGGGCGGAGAAACCGTTCTCGGGGTGGGGCGCCGGGGCCTACGCGCATCAATACCTCGACAGACTCGGCAGGCTGCTTCCGGAGACGAAGGACGCACGCATCCTCGATGCCGCGGTCCCGGCCCGCGAGACGCACAACGACTACCTGCAGTTCGGGGCGGAATTCGGCGTGGTGGGCTGGGCGTTTGTCTGCTTCACGGCTGTCGCGGCCGCTCGCCGTGCCAAGGCCGCATGGCGGCACGCGCCGCGTGCCGTTGGCCTGCTCACCTACGGGGCTGTCTACGCGGGGAGTCACGCGCTGGTCTCGTTCCCGTGGCAAATGAACATGGCAGGCCCACTGACCGGGTTTGTGCTGGGAACGGCCCTGGGGCGGCTGGCGTCGTCTTCGTCGCAGAGGAAGACCGTAGGCGCAGTCCCCAGGGCGGCCGCCATGCGCCCGCTCGGTATCGCTCTGACTGCGGCGAGCCTGCTTGTGGCTTGGTTCACCCTCGAACTGGGCCTTCAGTTTTGGGTCCCAAAGGCTCGAACATGTGGGGCGGTGCAACGTGTGGCGGACCGTCTGCCGCCCTGGGCCCATTCCTATCTCGCGTACCTCGGGGCAACATGTGCAAAGAAGGGGCAGCCGGGCGCGGCTGTTCCGCTGCTGACCCGCGCACAGGAGGGGCACCGTGATGTCGCGCTGCTGAACAATCTGGGCCACTGCTACGCCCAGTTGGGAAAGTGGCCGCAAGCGGTCAGGGTCTACCGCACGTGGGTCGCCAGCGGGATCGACCATGAAGCGGCCTTGTACAACCTGTCTGTGGCGTTCGAGAATGCGGGGCGTTTCTCGGAGGCCGCCGATGTGCTTGGGCGCAAGCTGCAGCTGTGGCCGCGTGCGTCGGCTGGGGACCATCTCCGTTTCTGTGTTCTTGCCATGCACGCCGGGCGCGTAGACGAGGCCTTGAAGCATGGGCTCAAATTCGAGCGGGAGATCAAAACGAAGGATTTCCCGCCCGAGTTCGAAAACCTTCTGGGGGTTCTCCTTCTGCAGCTCGGGCGGGAACCCGAAGCCCGCGGACGTTTCGAGCGGGCATTGGCCAGGAAGCCCGACTTGGAGAGTGCCCGGCGAAACCTGGCAACGATCACGACGCGGCAGCCCTGACCCGCGGAATCCCGGCGGTTGCACGCATAAGCCCCTGTCTGAGAGGAAGAAACCTTGCCGATACCGGGCGCGTGCGGCGGGGCTCGGGACCACGCGGCATTGTCGTGCTTGTATATCCGCAGAATCAATTCCGTGGCGAGCCGCGCGGATTCGGCCAGACGGCGAAAACCGTCTACCCCGGCGAATACGAACAGGCCACCGACTACACAACCTGCGGCCAGCCCTGGCGCCAGCGCGACGGGCTCGTGACCAACCTTACGGCCTACAACGCCGAGGGACAGGCCTATCAGCACGCCGTCGACATGGACGCGAACGGCGAGATCGACACCGCCGGAACCGATCGCATTACCGAGACGTCGTCATCCTGCACCACCTTCAGCTCAACCAACGTGCAACAGTCGGTCACCCTTGTCTACCCCGCGGCGAGCACCAACACGACGCTCGAAGTCGGCCGGCACATGCGCGCCGTCGACGGATCGGGCGCATGGAGCATCGCCTACGGCCGCACCAACCACACCGCCATCAGCCGCGATCCGGCCACCGCCTCGCGCACCGAAACCGTCACGCATCCCGACGGCGCCCAGACGGTTTCGGCCTACACGAACAACATGCTCATGGCCGTCACCCGCAAATCGAGCGCCGGCGCAACCGTCTCGACGGCATCGAACAGCTACGACGGGTTCGGACGGCTCGTCTCGCAGCAGGAGACGGCCGCAAACGGGGACACGCGCACCACCACCTACGCCTATGACGCGGCCGGCAACCTGACGAACGGCACCGTCAGCGCGGGCGCCATCGCGCAGTCGACCGCCCACACGTTCGACCAGATGGGCCGGCGCACGGCCACCACGCTGCCCGATGGCGGCGAGGTCGCCTACACCTACGCCGCGACCGGCGAACTCGCCAGCCAGAGCGGCGCGCGAACCTACCCCGTGAGCTACACCTATGACGGTCGCGGCCGGCTCACCACCATGTCGACCTACAGGGACGGCATCTCCGGCAGCCCCGACACCACCACATGGACTTACGACTCCCAGCGCGGGTGGATGACTGCCAAGACCTACGCCGACAGCACGAGCACGTCCTACGAATACCACGACAACGGCAGCCTCAAGAAGCGGACCTGGGCCAGGGGCGCTACCGCGGAATACACCTACGACGGCGCAGGGTCTTTAACCGAAACCGAATACGTCGACGGCGGGTCCACCAACAGCGTGAGTTACACGCTCGACCGGCTGGGGCGCGCCACCGGCGTCACCGACGACGCCGGTACGCACACGTACACCTACGAGGACGACGGCCAGCTCGACACCGAAACGCTGCCCCAGCTCGGAGGGGGCCATTCGCTCGATTGCGACTACGACGCCTTCGGCCGCCGCTCCAGCGCCGCCCTGGCCGTCTCCGGTACCAACCTGTTCCAGGTTTCCTACGCCTATGACGACGCAGGACGGCTGGCCCACGTTTCCGACGGCGCCGGAAACGCCAGCTATGCCTACGCGTCCGACGGCAGTGCGGTGGCCACGATCACCTACAGCAACGCCGCCGCCTACGTCATGGTCACGACCAACACCTTTGACGGCCTCAACAGGCTCGCGCAGATCGCCAGCACGCCAGTCGGCGCATCCGTCGTCAGCTCCGCCTACGGCTACGACGACGCGAACCTGCGTACGACCAATACCCTCGCGGACGGCAGTTTCTGGCTCTACAGCTACGACTCGCTCGGACAGGTGACCGCAGCCGAGAAACGGTTCGCCGACGGGCAGCCGGTGGGACTGAGCCATTTCGCCTACCAGTTCGACACCATCGGCAACCGCGAGCAGGCGTCGCTCGGTCTGACGGGCTCCAGGAACCGCGGCACCTACGGCGCCTACACGGCCAACGACGTGAACCAATACACCCAACGAACCGTGCCCGGCATAATTTCTCTCACCGGCACCGCGGCGACCAATGCGGTCGTCAACGTCAGGCTCACCAACGAAGTCGCACGGCTCGCGAACCGGCACGGCGACTACTTCTGGCAGACAAACCGCGTGGACAACTCATCCGCCGCGGTCTTCAGCACGAACCTGATCACCGCCTACACCATTGACGGCACCAATTGCCTCGTGCGGACCGAGACGAGGAACGTTTTCACGCCGGTCACACCGGAACAGTTCTCCTACGACGCCGACGGCAACCTGACCGCCGACGGTCGCTTCACGAACATCTGGAACGCCGAGAACAGGCTGGTGAGCATGGAATCCGTCGCCGCCGTGCCCGAGAGCGAGAAGGTCCGCCTCGAATTCACCTATGACCATCAGGGCCGCCGCACAGAGAAGAAGGTCTGCTCCTCCTACTCCGGCGGGTCCTACGCCGTGACCAATACCTACAGCTTCGCCTACGACGGCTGGAACCTGGTCGCCGAAGTCATGGACGGCGCCTGCACCAATTTCTACCTGTGGGGCCTGGACCTTTCCGGCTCCCTCCAGGGCGCGGGCGGGGTAGGGGGGCTGCTGGCCATTCGTGACGACGATCTGTCTGCCGAACGCGTATTCCCGGTCTATGACGGCAACGGGAACATTGTGGCGCTGGTTCAGCCCGAACCGGCCGTGTCCTGGTGGAGTTTCGATAACCAGTCCGACCCCGGCAACGACGACGTGGCGGACAACGACGGGTCCGTCAACGGCGCCACTTGGCAGTCGGCCGGGCAATCCGGCGGCTGTCTCTGCTTCGACGGGACGAACGACTACCTCGGCGTGCCCGACGATCCGAGCCTCGACCTCACAAACGAGGTGACGGTCGCCGTATGGTTGAAAACCGACTCGACCCACCCGACCAAGGGCTACGGCATTCTGACCAAGGGCGACTACAGCGTATCGTGGAATTCCAACTACGCGCTCGAACTTGGCGGCGAAGGCCAGATCTTCTGGCTCAGTCTTCAGAGCGGCATCTCGCTGTTCAACATCTCAAGCACGACCCTCGTGACGAACGACGAATGGCACTTCATCGTGGGCACCTACGACGGCAGTGTGGCCCGTCTGTATATCGACGGCCAGGAAGAGAATAGCACCGACTCCTATTCGGGTCCGCTGCCGGCCAACAATCACGAACTGGCCATCGGCACCGCGCCCGGCTGGTCCGATTACGCCGGCCTGCTCGACGAGCCCGCCATCTTCCCGCGCGGGTTGACCGATGAGGAAGTCCAGAAGATGTATCGCCAAGGCTTGACAAATCGCGGCATTCTGGGAGAATACGAATATGGCCCCTTCGGGGAACTGCTCAAGGCTGACGGCGGGGCGGCGAAGACCAATGCGTTTCGGTTCTCGACGAAGT
>JAFGHX010000397.1 GCA_016929905.1 Kiritimatiellia bacterium | reverse complement strand
GCACGCTGGCGTTCACGACGGAGTTTCCACCTTGATTCATCCAGTTTCAAATTTCCAGTTTCAAGTTTCAGGCGCCGAAGGCGCCCTAGCCTGAAACGTGCTCGAGAACCTACTCGAGAACCTACTCGAGAACTCCCGCCGCAGCGGCGGGCGTTCGGCAAAGCTTGCAGCTTCTCGATCAAGTCCGCCTTCCTGCCGGTCTGTAGTCGTCGCCGACGGAGACACCTCCGCAACAATCCGGTTGCCAACACTCCGGCGGCACCGTAGAATGGCGCCCCATTATGAGCCGAACGAATCCACACGTTGTCTATCTGCCGAAGGCGGCGATCGCGCGGGCGGTACGCCGGTTCAAGACGCCGTTCTTCATCTACGAAGAAAAGCGGATCCGGGCGAACTGCCGCCGGTTCCGCGATGCGTTCCGCCGGCATTTCCCGACCTTCACGCCGCTGTTCGCGGTGAAGGCGAACACGAATCCGGCCGTCCTGAAGATCGTCTTCTCGGAGGGGTTCGGCGCGGACGCCTCGAGCGAGGCGGAAGCCTGGATCACGAAAAAGCTCGGCGGCTGGGGCCTGTACACGGGCAACTACACGACGGAGCCCGAATTCCGGTTCGTGCAGCGCTGCGGGCTGCGGCTGAACCTGGACGACGCGAGCATGCTGCCCACCGTTGCCAGGCTCGGCATGCCGCGGTTCCTGTCGTTCCGCATCAACCCGGGCATCAGCCGGGGCGGCATGACGAGTCTCCTGCTGGCGGGCCCGAACGCGAAATACGGCGTGCCGCATGAGGAGGCGGTCGACGCCTACCGCCGCGCGAAGGCGCTGGGCGTGACGCGGTTCGGCATCCACATGATGACCGGCAGCAACGTCCTGAACGAAGGCTATTTCGCGGAGGTCACCGCCAGGCTGCTCGCCATCGCGGGCCGCGTGAAGCGCGCGCTGGGCATCGAGTTCGACTGCATCAACATCGGCGGCGGGTTCGGCGTGCCGTACCGCCCCACGGAGAAAACGCTGGCCCTGGCCCGGATCGCGAAAGAGCTGCGCCGCGTCTTCGACGCGCGCTGCGCCGAGTTCGGTATGCGGGAGCCGACCCTGATGGCGGAGCCGGGCCGGCTCATCACCGCCGACGCCGGCTGGCTGGTGGGCCGGGTGGCCGTGGTGAAGAAGAGCTACAAGACGTTCGCGGGCATCGACGCCGGCATGAACGACCTGCCGCGGCCCGCGATCTACGACGCCTACCACCATATCACGGTCCTGAACCGCCCGCTCGGCGGCAGGAAGGCGCGCGTGAACATCGTCGGGCGCTTGTGCGAAAACAACGACCAGTTCGCCAAGGACAGGCTGCTGCCGCCGGTCGGGGTCGGCGACACCATCGTGATTCACAACGCCGGCGCGCACGCCTACGCGATGGGCCACAACTACAACAACCGGCTGCGCAGCGCCGAGTACCTCATCACCCGAGCGGGAGCGCTCAAGAAGGTGCGGCGCGCCGAAACCATCGCCGACCTGTTCCGGACGACCGGTCTGCGGTGAGCGCGGCGGTGAAGAGCCGTCCCGGCTCTTCACCCCGGCGGCGTGACGCGCCGTTGGCGGCGGCCGGGCCTTCGGCCCGGGGAAGCGGCGAGACGCCGCTTCTACTTTCCGACCAGCGGCTGGACGGTCTCGGGCTCGTGCCCTTCGATCGCCGTCACCAGCCGCTGCACGAGCGCGTCGCGCCGCGCCAGGCGCTCCTCCGCCGGCAGGCCGCCCAGATCCAGGTAGCCGGCGGCCATCCGGTCATGCCCGCCGGCGCTGCCGCGCCGGCCCATCCGCTTCCTCAGCAGGCGGTCGCACCGCGCCTTGCGCTTGCTGCTCCGGATCGACACGAGAAGCCGGTCGTCCATGAAGCCGGTGCAGAACGCCCACGTGATGCGCTCCATGCGCAGCAGCAAATCCGCGATTTCCGGCACGATCTCCGGATGCGCCACGCCGTCCAGATGGCTCCAGGCCAGCCGGCCGTAGGTTCGCCCGTTGGTCATGGCCTGCGCAAGCTGCTCGTAGTACGCGCGCGGCAGCGGCGCGTGCCGAATCTCGCCGATGGTCCGGAAATTGCAGCGCGGCAGAAGCCGGGCGTAGGCGTCCAGGTCCCGCGCCGGCGTCTCCGCCGACAGGTCCAACGTCTCGGTGGCAATCGCGTAGACCATCACGCTCGCCAGCCACTTCGGGATCGCGATCCCGGCCGCGCTCAGATACTCGAATACCATCGTGGCCGTGGCGCCCATGCCCGGTATGATCCCCATAAACAGGCTCGGCTCGCGCACGCGCTTGCCGCCCGGATGATGATCGAATACGCCGACAGGCCGTACGAAGTCCGGCACGTCCACGTTGGCGGACCAGGGCGTCGTGTCCACAAACAGCGCCGGCAGCCGGCCCTGCTCCGGCCTGAGCTCGCGGATGAAACACCAGTGGAACCTGAAATGCTGCAGCATCTCCTTGTTCTCGGCCCGCGAAACCGCGCCGCTGAACGCAATCTGACCGCGCAGCCCCCACCGCTTCCTCAGAAGCAACTGCAGGCCAGCCGCCGAAGCCAGCGCGTCGGGATCCGGATAGTTGTGCGGGATGATCAGCACCGGCCCGCGGCCCGGCAGCACGCCGCCCAGCGCGTCCAGCCGCTGCGCAACCTCTGCCCGTAATGCGTCGTCCATGCCGACTCCCTCGCAGGAGGTGGTCGCATTTTGAGACCAGCTTGTCAACGCGAAAGCTCCCCCCGATCCGCCTCCCGGCCGCCGCGGATCGGGATGTCCGCCACACCGGTGCGGCTCTGCCGTGCGGAAGGCAACGTTGACGGTTCGGGGTCGAGTCCGCGCCCAAGAGCGGCCCGCGAGGACGCGCGCCCGCCAATTGACCCCACAGGGCCTACGAATGGAGGGCGAGCGTCCTCGCGAGCCGAGCGCCCGGCGCGAACTCGTGGTTCGGGTGCAGCAATGCGGGCTTCGCCCGCAACCCACAAGGCTCAGGGCGGGCTGAGCCACGGAGCCGCCTCCGCTCACGCCAATCTTCGGATCAGGGCCGCGACGTCGAGCCTTTACAAAACGGCGGCGTCCGGCGACAATAGGGGCCGGCCGGTTTCTGCAATGCAAGAATGGAGGCTACACACGATGAGACGGCTCGCACTCGCCCTGTCGGGCATCGCACTTCTGCTGGCCGCCGGCTGTGAGTACCAGGTCCCCATCACCGACAAGCACGTCATCCCGGTCGACGGTCAGATCGTCGGCTTGTGGGCCGCGCTGCCCGGGAAAGGGCACGGCCCGAAAGGGAAAGAACGGCTGCTCGTGCTCCCGTACGGCGATACGCAGTACATCGTCCAGTACCCGGTGGGCGAAGAAGCCATGTACTTCCGCGCCTATCCCGTCAAGATCGGGGAGCGGAGCTGCGTACAACTCGAACTGCTCGGCAGCCTGAAGGGCCCGGTCCCGAAGAAGGAACGCAAGTATCACGTCGTCGCCTACAGCCTTGCCGGCGACCTGCTGCAGGTTCAAATCCTGAATACCGAGCTGATCGACCCGAAGATCAGGGACAGCGAGGCGCTCAAGAACCGCATTCAGAAGCACAAGAAGGATCCTGCCCTCTTCCGGCACGGCGCGCAATTCAGGCGCCTGGCCCCATGAACGGATCAAGAGGACCGGGCGCGAGGGAGGGTGGAAGCTGGGTTGGCGGGGCCATGGTTCCGTGCACGGAGAAGCGGGAGGCGCCGGCGTTGTGAAGATCACCTCCGATTGGCATCTGCATTCGAGGAACTCGTGCGACTGCGCCGACGCGCCGGTCACCGACCTCATCCGGCAGGCGGCGCGGCAGGGCATTGTCGACTACGGCCTGGCGGATCATTACCACACGCCGTACAACCGGCCGGACATTGAAGCGGCGCGGCGCGAGTATCTGGCGGCCGAGCCGTCCGCGCATTTCCGGTTCGGTATCGAGGTCTCCTGCGTCTCGCGCTGGGAACTGGAACAGATTGCCGCCGGCCGTTGCGCGCATCCGGTGCACGGCGTGCGCGAGGGCGGCCCGCCCGGCGGCGAACTGGCCATCGGGCTCGACGCGGCGGACCTCAAAGCGCTCGGGGTCGAGTACGTGATCGGCGCCGCGCACTGGCCGATGTACGTCCCGATCGAGAGGGAGCCGATGGTCCGCTCCTTTCACCGCCAGCAGATGTTCCTGGCCGCCAACCCGCTGGTCGATATCGTCGCCCATCCCTGGTGGTGGCGCGGCGGCTGGAACGGCGCAACGCCCGCCGAACGCCCGTGGTTCGGCGCGTTCAGCCGGATCCCGGCATCCATGCACGAGGAGTTCGCCGCCGCCCTGCGCCAGAACGGGAAGGCGGCCGAAATCAACCTCGCCGCCATTCTGGGCAACCCGTTCTATCCCGCCGAATTCAAGCGGGAGTACGGCGCCTACCTGGCCGGTCTGAAAGAGGCGGGCGTCACCTTCAGCATGGGCTCCGACTATCACAACGCCGAATCCCATGTCGATTTCGACGCCACAGCCGCGCTGCTCGACTCGCTCGGTATCCGCGATGAGGACCTGTGGCGGCTGGCCGGCACCGGCGGCGACTGACACGCCGCGCCGTCTGAGCGGCGGGTTGGGCGGCCGGCACGGAGAGGCTGTCTCAAAACCGGGGAACAGCCCTTACGGGCTTAACTACATACGGCAGAGACCACCGGATATGCCGTTTGTAGTTAACGCCGTAAGGCGTGTGGCAACGTGCGAGTCGGGTTTTGAGACAACGTCCGGAGGCCGGCCCTCCACAAGGCAAAGACTCTGCCTCGCGGCCGGGACGTTGCCCGGCCGCGACGGCCTGCTCAAGAGGGCGCTGATCCGGACCGGACAGAGGCACGCATGAGACATCCGCTACTCCGCATTCTGGCGCTGATCGCGACCGCCGCCGTGCTCGCCGGCTGCGGGCGGAAGCCCGCGCCCGCCGCCGCGCGCGGCGGGCCGCGCATCGTTTCGCTCGCTCCGAACCTGACGGAAATCGTGTGCGCGGTGGGGGCCGCCGAGATCCTGGCCGGCCGCAGCAGCGCCTGCGACTATCCGCCCGAGGTCGTCAAACGCGTGCCGGCCGTCGGCGGGTTCGGCGCGCCGTCGCTCGAACGGCTTGTCGCCGTACGGCCGACCCTCGTGCTGTACACGGACCTGGCGGACAAGACGATGCCGGGCGCGTTCGCCGAACTGGGCCTGCCCGCCATGGAAGTTCCCTGCCGGCGGCTCGACGAGGTGCCGGCCGCCATTCTCGCCGTCGGCCGCGCCACCCGGCACGAGGAGGCCGCCGCCGGACTGGCCGCCGCCTTGACGGAGCAGATCGCGCGCCTGCGCGAACAGATGCCGCCGGCCGCCGAACGGCCGTCGGTCTTCGTGGAGATATGGGGCGACCCGCTCATCACGGTGGGGCGCACCTCCTTCGTCTCCGAGCTCGTGGCGCTGGCGGGCGGGCGCAACATCGGCGACGCGAGCGAGAAGGACTACTTCGAGACCTCCGCCGAATGGGTCGTGTCGCGCGACCCCGAAATCATCTTGTGCCTCTACATGGCCGAGAACCGGTCGGTACGCCACCTCGTACTGAGCCGCGCCGGCTGGCAGGAAGTCGCCGCGCTCAAGGCCGGCCGCGTCTACGACGGCCTGCCGAACTCGGTACTGCTGCGGCCCGGCCCGCGCGTGCTGGAAGGGGTCGCCGCGCTGGAAACGTGTATCGGGGCAAGACGCTGATGCACGCCACCCGAAACGCAGACGCCAGGCGCCGGGCCCGGAACCCGGTTGTGGCGTCCGTGTTCCTGCCCGGCGCCGGTCAACTTCTTCAGAAGCGCTGGGCGGCCGGCCTACTGATCATGGGCGGTTTCGGCGCCTGCTTCCTCGTGTTCATCGCTCACGTGCTGTTGCGGATCGTTCGCCCTTACTACGAGCTGTGGGACTGGTCCAAGCCCGTGCCCGCCTTCGAGCTGCGCCGAATGCAGGCCGCGATCCCGTTCGCCGGCGCGCTGTTGTTTTACCTCCTCGGGCTGATCGACGCATTCGCGGCCACGCGGCGCGCGGGTCGCGCCGCGCAACGACCGGAAGATCCAGCACCGCTCGACAGGCCCGAGTAGGCGCCGGCCGCCCGACGGCGCCCCCGGCCGCGCCGACCCGGCACGGCCTGCTCCCGCGCATCCAACGCCGGAACCCCCTCCCATTTGCCACCCTTCCACCCTTCCATCCCCCCAAATGACTTGCGCAACGCGGCCAAACCTGTAGAGTTACGTGGCCAATGGCCCCAAACCGAAAACTCGCGTTCCGGCTCGTGCTGCTGCTGACGCCCGTCGTGCTGGCCGGCTGCCTGCTCATGGGGCCGGCCGGGGTCGGTCTTTCGGGTTCGGCGTCCATCATGCAGCTCCGGCTGATCCGGGTGCTGGCCGGTTTCGTCGTGGGCGCGGGCCTGGCCTGTGCCGGCGTGGTGCTGCAGGCGCTGCTGCGCAACCCGCTCGCGGAACCCTACGTGCTCGGCGTCAGCAGCGGAGCGGGCCTGGGCGCGGCGGTCGTGATCCTGACCGGCCTGGCGACGGTGAGCGTGATCGCATTGCCGCTCGGCGCGTTCGTGTTCGGGCTCGCCACGCTCGCGCTGGTCTACCGGCTGGCGTCGGGCGGCGGCACCCCGTCCATCTACAGCCTGCTGCTGAGCGGGGTCATCGTCAGCGCCGTGTGCTCGAGCATTCTGATGTTCCTGGTCTCGATCGCGCCGGTCGAGGGCCTGCACAGCGTGCTGTGGTGGATGCTCGGCAACCTGCAGGTGCCGTCCCGCAAACTGCTCGCGGTGAGCGGCGCCACCATTCTGGCCGGCTGCCTCGGCATCTGGCTGCTCGCCCGCGAACTGAACGCGCTGACGTTCGGGCGGGAGGTGGCCCACCACGTCGGGGTCCACACCCGCGCGGCGCTGGCGACGGGGCTGGTGCTCGCCTCGCTCGTCACCGCGACCGCCGTGGGCCTGGCCGGCTTGATCGGGTTCGTCGGGCTCGTCGTGCCGCACACGCTGCGCACCCTCGTGGGGCCGGACCACCGGCGGCTGGTCCCCGCCGCCGCACTGGCGGGCGGCGCCGTGCTCGCCGTCTGCGACGCGATCGGCCGCACCGTGCTGGGCGCGCACCAGATCCCGGTCGGCGTCGTGACCGCGCTGGTCGGCGGCCCGTTCTTCCTCGTTGTGCTTCGTAACCGCAGACGGAGCGGATGGGTGGAATGACACACGTCGTCACCATGCAGGATGTCGCCGCCGGGTATCGCGGTAAACCGGTCCTGGCCGGAATCGCGCTGTCCATCGCCGAGGGCGACATGGTCGGGCTGCTCGGCCCGAACGGGGCCGGCAAGACGACCCTGCTGCGCGCGCTGACCGGGCTGACCCCGCTGCTGGGCGGCACGATCCGCCTGTTCGGCCGCGACATCGCCGGCATGCGCCCGCCGGACCGCGCGCGACTGGTCGCGGTGATCCCGCAGGAATTCGCCACGCCCATGTCGTTCAGCGTGCAGGACATCGTCATGATCGGGCGCACCGCCGCCCTGCCCCGCTGGAGCCGGCCGGCGCGCGACGACTACCGCATCGTCGAGCGGGCCATGGCCTATACCGACGTCACCGACCTGCGCGACCGGCCGTTGCAAGAGCTGAGCGGCGGCGAGAAGCAGCGCGCCGTCGTGGCCATGGCGCTGGCCCAGGAACCGCGCTTGATCCTCATGGACGAGGCCACGTCGCATCTGGACATCAATCACCGGCTCGAAATCATGCAGATCGTCGAACGGCTCAACACCGAGCAGGGCGTCACCGTCGTGATGACCAGCCACGACCTCAACCTGGCCGCCGAGTTCTGCCGCCGCCTCGTCCTGCTCGATCACGGCCGGCTCGTCGCCGACGGAACGCCCGCCGAGGTCCTGACCGAAGACGGCCTGCGCCGCGTCTACCACTGCGACATTCGCGTGCATCGCGACGCGGCGTCCGGCGTCGTCAACGTCGCACCCGCCCGCCGGCTCACCCCGCGCCGCCGCACTCCCGGCCCGCGCGTGCACGTCGTCGCCGGCGGCGGCAGCGCCGGCGAGCTGATCCGGCGCCTGAACCTGTACGGGTTCCGCATCAGTTGCGGGGTGCTCAACCAGGGCGATACCGACGAACAGGTCGCCTCCGCGCTCGGTTGCCCGCTCGCCCTCGAAAAACCGTTCTCGCCCGTCGGCCCCGAAAGCCTGGCCCAGGCCGCCGAACTCGCCGCCGAGGCCGAGGCCATCGTCCTCAGCGACGTGCCGTTCGGGTCCGGTAACGTCGCGAACCTCGAAATCGCCGAACGGGCCATCGAACAAGGCCGGCCCGTGCTCATCCTCGGGCCCGATATCGCCGCGCGCGACTATACCGCCGAAGGCGAAGCCCGGCGCCGGGTCGAGGCATTGGTCAAAAAGGGCGCGCGCCTGTTCGAGTCCGTCGCCGAATTGCTCGCCGCACTGCCCGGCGGGGCAGCCGGTTCCTGATCCGCCGGCAGAACAGAACGCGGGAGCGCGGGCAGAATGGAAGAATGGAAGAGTGGAAGAATGGAAGGGTGGAAGAGTGGAAGAATGGGGGAATGGAAGGTTGTGGAAGGATGGAAGCGTGGAGGACCGTGATCCGAAAATGAGATTCCGGCGGAGAGGCACCCTTCGGCTTCGCTCAGGGACTTCGTCAGGCTCAGGGCAGGCTGAGCCACGGAGCCGCCTCCGCTCGGAAGCTACGTCGGGTCAGGGAGGATTCGACGAGGAGGCCGAATGGTCAGCGTCTCCGATACCTCCTCCTTTACATACGTTGAGGGAATTTGGGGCAGATTGCCGCTTGCAGCGCCTCGGCGTGAGGCAGCAATCTCATTGGCAATCTGTCGCAAATTCCCGCAACCTCGTTCTGCATCTTCTCCGTGCCTCAGTGCCTCCGTGGTGAAGCTGCCTCCGCACACGCCTGTGCTTGCGATTGCGGGGGTATGCGAGAGTTGACGGGGACGATGATTGGGGCGATGATGGCTGCCGTTGAGCCTGCCGAGAAAGCCCGCGGCCGGCACGTCGAAGATCCGCCCGCGGCGGAGAGGCCGGCCCTCCACAAGACGAAGATGCTACATCTTGTGGATCTCGGAGGGCCCGGCCTGCCTCGCCGTAGCTTCTCAGCGAAGGCGGGCTCTGTCCGGGCCGAGGCACGCGTGTTTTTCGACAGTCTCGTTGACCGCGGGGGTTGATTGCGAGAGTGATTACGAGAATGATTACGAGAATGATTGCGATGGGAGAATGGGCGGGATGAGGAAGGTTGCAGCATGAGCACACATGTATTCGGGCCTGTCCCCTCGCGCCGGCTTGGCCGGTCGCTGGGCGTTGATCTGGTGCCGCCGAAGACCTGCAGCTACGACTGCCTCTACTGCCAGCTCGGCCGCACGACGAACCGGACCACGGCCAGAGCGGAATGGGTCCCGCTCGAGACGGTCCTGAGCGAGCTGGCGGCGAAACTCGACACGAAACCGGACGTCATCACCCTGGCCGGCTCCGGCGAGCCGACCCTCTTTTCGCGAACCGGCGAACTGCTCCGGCGCATCAAGCAGATGACGAAGATTCCGGTCGTCGTGCTCACGAACGGCTCGCTATTCGCCGATCCCGCCGTGCGCGAATCGCTGCTGCCCGCCGATCTCGTGATCCCCTCGCTCGATGCGGGCGACGAAGAAACGTTCCTGCGCGTGAACCGGCCGGACCGGCGCGTGGCGTTCGACGCGATGGTCGGCGGCCTCATCGCGTTCCGCGAGGAATACGCGGGCAAGTACTGGCTGGAGGTGTTTCTGCTGCGCGGCATCAACGCCGCGCCCCGGCACGTGAAGAAGATGGCACGTATCGCGCGCAAGATCCGGCCCGACCGCATCCAACTCAATACCGTGACCCGCCCACCGACCGACCCGTCCGCGCTGGCCGTGCCCAAGGCGGAGCTGGAACGGCTCGCCGCCCTGTTCGGCGAGGGCGCCGAGGTCATTGCCGACTACCGCCACAGCCAGACCGGGCAGAAGTCGGCCGCGCGCCAGGAGGACATTCTGGAAATGGTGCGCCGCCGGCCCTGCACCAGCGACGATATCGCCGCCGGGCTCGGCCTGCACGTGAACGAGGTGCTCAAGTACACCGGCGCCCTGATCGAGGCCGGACGGCTCACCACAAAACGCACCGAAGGCCGAACCTACTACGCCGCCGGCGAGCCGCAGCCCGATCGCTCCGGCTGAACGCGGCCGCCCGCCGTCGTGGGCGGGACACCCGCCCGCACGGGCACATGCGCGGCCGAGGACGGCCGCGCTACTTCGGATACGCGCCAAAACCTGCCTTTTCGCTGTTAACGCACCGAGCAGGGCGGCGTTCTCCGAACGCCAGCCCCGCCGGCAGCAGCCGCACTCGTCGTCATAGGTGCACGCGAACATGCCCGCGCAGCGCATGCGGCCCGTTTCGCCCGACCCTACTCCTATGACGCCGCCATCCGCTTTTTCGTTGCTTTCAGCAAAAACCATCCCATAATGACCCCGTGGCATGCTCGGGACGGTTATTTGGCTAGAGAATACGAATATGGCCCCTTCGGGGAACTGCTCAAGGCTGACGGCGGGGCGGCGAAGACCAATGCGTTTCGGTTCTCGACGAAGT
>JAFGHX010000396.1 GCA_016929905.1 Kiritimatiellia bacterium | reverse complement strand
GCTGAAAAACCACTGCGGCCGGCACGTCGAAGATCCGCCCGCGGCGGAGAGGCCGGCCCTCCATTGGATCAACACGCAACATGTTGGGCTTTTGGAGGGCGCGGCCTGCCTCGCCGTAGCTTCTCAGCGAAGGCGGGCTCCGTCCGCGCCGGGTTTTTCAGCGCAATCCTATTTCGAGGTCCGACCCCGTTCTCCCCCACAGCCCGTGACGAAACGGCCTCTCATTCCCCGTCAAGCGGATGCCGCCACTTGAGCCCCTCAAACCGGGCGAAGTCCCGGTCGGCCGTGATCCACTCCGATCCCGACTCGATCGCCAAAGCAGCGAGGTAGGCGTCCGCAACGAGGTTGCCTTTCGCGCCGCACTTCCGACACACGTCCGTGAAGATTTCCCAGTGCCTCACTCCCGGCGACACCGGCACGACGTTGGGTTGCTTGCGGATGAACGCGGCAAATCCGAGGGCCTCATCGATCGAACTCGGCTTCGCGAAGATCTTCGGATGCGTGGTGACTCGGACCACGGTTGACAACACCAGGTCCGAGACCCCGAAGATCGGTTCATGGCCCAACGCCTGCTCCAGCCACGCGCGGTATTCTCTGTGCCGCTGTGCGTCTTTCCTGAACGCATAGATCAAGACGTTCGCATCAGGAAGAATCACGACCGCCCCTCCATCCGCTCCAGAAGCGAAGCCGTGCAGTCCAGATCCACGCCCGCCAGCACGCCGCCCGATCCGCTGGTCGGGATCTTCACCCTTCGCCCCTCGCGGTTCGCGGCCCGCGAGTCCAGCCATGCGCGAAGCGCATTCTCAACCAAGGCCGTAAACGTACAGTGTTGCTCCACCGCCCATGATTTCGCACGCCGGAGAAGCTCGTCATTCAGTTGTATGGTCGTCCTCATGCATACAAGCATATCAGGCTAAGCATCAGCATGCAAGGACTGTCCGGGCCGTGAGAACAAGAATCTCGCTCATCCGGTCTCTTCCCGAACCGGCCCCCAGGCGGCGCGCCCGCCGTGGGCGATGAGGAACTTCATCGCCTCCTCGTGACACAGGAGCTGGGCGTCGAGCGTCGCGTCCGGATCGCACGCGACCACCTTGCCCGTCCGGTCCGTGCCGGAGAAGGCATGGCACGGCGCCTCGATCGTCACGCTCAGCGCGCCGCAGTGCAGGGAGAGCGCCGAGTTCATGTTGAAGACGGATGGACGGGCTTGCGCCGGATCCGCTTCGAGCGCGGGATCGGCGCTGCTCTGAAGCCCTGCGACGGCAAGCCGCGTGTGAATCGCGCGGTAAAGATCCTCGAACACGGGGACCAGCAGCGGCTCGGTGAACGGCCGCAACATTCGCGTGTAGAAATTCCTGGGCGGCGCTCCGGTATGCATGTTCAGGATCAGGTCCGGCCGCTCGCGGGCCGTGAGCGCGAACAGCGCTTCGGTCTCCGGCTGGCGCCCGGCGCCGAAAAAGTCGTCGTGCGCCAAGTTCACCCCGGCGTCGTTCGGGTAGCCGCCCGGGAACGCGCAGGTCGAGAAATCGAGCGGAATGTTCCGCTTGCAGGCCGGCCACCCGATGTTGCGGCCCGGCGCCCACCCGCCCGTGCCGAAGAACTGATAGATCGCGTTGTCCGTGCCGCGGTGCGGCAACATGCGCGGCGCCATGCGCGCCCGGCCGTCCACGTTCGTCACCGGCACAAGAACGATCCGGTCCAGAGCCTGCGCCGCGGCCAGAAGATCCGGCCACGGCTTCCCGCGCAGGTCCGCGCCGGTCTCGAGCACGGCGATCAAATTCACGATCCCCACAATCCCCTCGAATTCGCCGGGATGTACCCCGCCGATCGCCATGTAGACCCGCTTCGCGTGGTCCGGCCCGAGATACGCCCGGATGTCCTTGCAGCCGAGCGCCCCGGAAAAGGTCGTCGTCCCACGGCCCGCGCGCGCGTTACCGTAAACGACAAACTCAATGGGCCGGCCCCCCGCGCTCGTGCCCAGTACCCCAACCGAGCCCTTCGAAACGTCCGCATCGAGCCGCGCCGCGATCTCCTCGAGCGAGGTGACCCAGAATGACGGAATACTCTCGGCTTCGCGGAGATACTCGACCGGTATGTCGAATGACATCGTTGCCTGCATTCACATCCCTCCTGTACGATTCAACCGAACTTCACGGGGTCCTTCTTCCGATCAGGGCTTGACGCGGCGCCGATCAGACTCCCGGCATTAAACCCTTCGGAATATTATATCAGCAAAGCTGAAGCTACGTCAAGAGGCGAATGCCTCGACAGGCTCGAACCGGAGTGCCGAATGGCGGCGTGGCGCTTTCGAATTGCCCGCCGGTGCGGGCCATGGCATCATGGGGGGCATGAAGAAGCTGCCCATCGGCACCCAGGATTTCGAGACGCTGCGCCGGGACGATTGCCTGTACGTGGACAAGACGGCCTTTATCCATCGGTTGATCACCGACGGCCGTGTCTACTTCCTGTCCCGCCCGCGCCGGTTCGGCAAATCGCTGCTCGTCACCACCTTGAAGGCGATCTTCGAGGGGCGTCGCGACCTGTTCGAAGGGCTCGCGATCGCGGGGCTGGACTATGAGTGGGCGCCGCATCCGGTTCTGCATCTGGATTTCAGTGGACGTGGCTTTTCGAACGGCGAGGACCTGAGAGAATGGCTCGGCGCGGAGACGGATGTGTTCTGCCGAACCCATGCCGTCGAGAGCGATCGGCGCGCGCCCGAAGACCGTTTGCGCGCGGCTCTCAGTCAACTCGCCGCCGCGGGAAGACGGACCGCCGTTCTGATCGATGAATACGACAAGCCGATTCTCGATCACATCGAAGACCCCGCCCGTGCCGGCGAGATGCGGGAGACACTGAAAGGGTTCTATGCCGCGCTCAAGGCGAACGACGCGCACTTGCGGTTCGTGTTCCTGACCGGCGTGAGTAAGTTCGCCAAGATGAGCGTGTTCTCCGGCCTGAACAATCTGAAGGACATCACCCTGGATGCGCGGTTTGCCACGATGCTTGGCTACACGCAGGAGGAACTCGAGGCCTGTTTCCCGGACGGCATCGATGCGCTGGCCCGGGCGCAGGGCCTGGCGCGTGAGGCATGTGTCAGGAAGACCGGCGAATGGTACAACGGCTACCGCTTCGCGCCGGACGCCCAACGGGTGTACAATCCGTTCTCGACGTTGCTGCTCTTCGACGCGTTGACGTTTCGGGAGTACTGGTTCGAGACCGGCACGCCGACGTTTCTACTGAAGCTGCTTCGCCGGCACGAGAAGCCGGCGGTGGGCGAGTTGGATGGCGTCCGCGTCGGCGAAGGCGCGTTCTCGAGCTACGAGCCCGAACGGTTGCAGCCCCTGCCGTTGCTGTTCCAGACCGGGTACCTCACGATCCTGGACTATTCGGCGGAAGACGAGCTGTATACGCTGGGCTATCCGAACCGCGAGGTGCGGCGCGCGTTCAGCACCGCGTTGCTCGAGGAATTCGCCGGCACGCCCAACGGCTTGAACGCGGCGTATACGGTCGATTTGCGGGATGCGCTCGCCGCCGGGGATATGGAGAAGTTCTTCGAGACCATGCGCGTCTTCTTCGCCAACGTGCCCTACGACATCCAGCTCAAGCAGGAGAAGTACTACCAGACGATATTCTACCTCGTGTTCACGCTGCTGGGTATGCGCATCGAAACCGAGGTCCGCACCGAGCGCGGCCGGATCGACGCCGCCGCCCAGACGGCGGACACGGTCTACGTGTTCGAGTTCAAGCTGAGCGGGACAGCGGCTGACGCGCTCGATCAGGCGCGCGCGAATGAGTACACGCTGAAGTACCAGGGGCAAGGCAAGCGCGTGCGCGTCTTCGGTGTCGCCTTCGATCCCGAGACCCGCAATATCGGCGAGTGGATCGAGGAGGCGGACTGACCGGGACCTGCGGGCGGGCGTGCTACGACACAGTGAAGACGGCATTTATCACGATAGGGTTGTCTCTGCTGGCGACCGCCGGCATGCCGGGCGCGTACGGCGCTGCAACCGGGACCGTCGCCAGACTCGCGAACAACGCGCCGGCCCGGACGGCGGTCAAACCGGAAGCGCTCGATTCGATTTCTCAAGAGAAGCTCCCGGCGCCGGCGCGAACCGTTGATGTCTCCTCTTCCGCCCGGCTCGCCACCGCGCTCAACGGCGCGCAGCCCGGCGACCACATCGTTCTGGCGGCCGGAGCGTACCATGCCTTTTCGATTGCGCCGTCTGGAAAGGACGGCAAGCCGATCGTGATCAGAGCGGCCGACACGCTGAAGGCGAAGGTGAACGGGAGTGTGGCGATCCAAGGGGACGACGTCTGGGTGCTCGGTGTCGACTTCGCGAACGGGGCGGGCGTCACGCTCAGGGGCGCCCGCAACCGAATCAGCAGGTCCCGATTCAAATCGAATGGAACCGCGATCCACATCGCGAGCAGGGCGCGTCACGCCATCATCGATCACAACGAGATCACGTCGGCCGCCCTGCCGTCCACCAGAAACTGGCACGGCATCAAGATCGACGGCAATGCCCCGGAATGCGGGCACCGCGTGTTTCGCAATTACCTTCATGACTGCGTTCGCGACGACGAGAAGGGCGACGACAACTCGGCGCTCGGCCTCTATGGCCGCGGCGGGGTCCCGAGCGGGGTCCTCGTCGAATACAACCTCTTTCAGAACTGGCTCGGCGACGGCGAGACAATCTCGATCAAGGGCCATGGCGTAACGATCCGGTTCAATACATGCGTGGGATGTCGGGAATTCAACAACCGCTGGGGTAAGGGCAATGTGTGGAATGCCAACTGGATCGAAGACAGCGTCGGCCTCCGGATCCACGATTCGGACGGTGTCCTCCTCGGGAATCGCCTGGGCAAGGGCTGCCGCCTGAGAGTGATGGCCGGCAGCGTAGCACCGCCCGACTTCGTGGGGTTTGTCCGCCCACCCAACCATCCCGCGGCTTGGCACGTTCTGCTCGCGGGCAACCAGGGGCCGTTGATCATCGGATACGCCTTTCCCAACCATACGTTCCCGGCGAAGGATATCGTGGTGGAAGCGCATCAAGGGTCCGTCGATTACGGCCAGCATTATGAGAGAGTGACCCTATCCCCAACCACCGCCCGCGTCATCCCGACGGCATTCAAACTCAATGCCGCCGACGTCGGCCCTATGGCGCCAACGGCTCCGAGGCTGTAAGGCGCGTGGCGCCATGCGGCGCGCGTGCCGTGACACGCTTTGCGGTAGGAGTCCAGTAGCCCCGGCTTCCCAGACCGCGTGCCGCCATAGCCGGGGGCGATGGCGCAAGCCGAGGGCAGGCACGGTGCGTGGGCTGGCCTTCAGTGAAGGCCGACCTGCTCGACTCACCCCTCATGCACAGCACGGTGTTGGACAGGACAGGTGATCCACCCGACAACGCGGCGGCGGACGTGTTCCCGGTTCTCCCTCCGCGCCAATTTTCTCGCGCGCAGCCCTTGACGTCCACTTTGAGCCTCACTAACATTAGCAGTGCTGAAGAGTATGTCAGAATCCACGAACGACGTTCAAGGGATAATTGGCGGGATCGCCTGGAATGGGGAGAAAGGGAGCACCATGATGGCACGGTATGAGAACATTCGGCAGGCGCTCGACGACCTTCCTGTCTTTGATGTGCATTCGCATTTGGGCGCGAAGGGCAAATGGTGTGCGCGCGACATTCGGGACCTGATCGGGTACCATTGGCTGAAGATCGAGCTGGAACGGCTGACAGGCGGCAAGATCGAGGGCGCATCGGACGTGCAGTCGTTCATGGCGCGGGTGCTACCCTTGTTTCCGGCGATCCGCAACACCTCCACGCACTACTGCTTTGTCGGGATGCTGAAAGCGCTGTACGGGTTCGAGGGCGCCACGCTGACGGCGGAGAACTGGGAGGGTGTGAACGAAGCGATCGAGAGCGCCGCGCGCCGCGCGGATCAGCGTGCGAAGGTGCTGGACACGGGCAAGATACGGAAAGTGCTCGTAGCCCGGCGCGATATGCCCGAGTCCAATCCGGGCGACCGGTTTGTGCCGTACGACTATGGGGAGAAGACGATTTCGCTCGAGGCGGACGAGCCCGGCGATTTGGACCGGATCGAGAAGCGCATCAGGGCAAAGGTCGCGGAGCTTGCCGATGCGGGCAGCAAGGCGTTGCACATGGCCTTCATGCGCACGGAGCGTTACCTGCCCGATTCGGCGCCGGACACGGTCAGCGCGTTGCTCGACCGCAAGCGCGGCGGCGCGAGTCTGTCGGCGGACGAGGCGAACCGCATTCATAGCTGGTGTCTTGACATTCTGACCGACGAAGCGGGCAAGCGCGGGGTGGTGGTGCAGGTCTTTCACGGCATGGCCCGCTACGCGAGCCCGGTCAGCGCGAACGGCGCGCTGGACGTCGACCCGGGGTTCATGCGGAACATGGCGATTCTGGCGGGCGGCCATCCCGGGACGACGTTCGATCTGTTCCTGGCCACGCGGCAGCCGAGCCACGAGTCCGCGTCGTTCGGCAGGATTTTGCCGAACTTGTGTTTGAGCGGGGCCTGGTGGCACGGGTTCACGCCGGCGACGCTCAAGATGTTCTACCGCGACCGGCTCGAGATGCTGCCGAACACGGCCTGGACCGCCTTCTATTCCGACGGGTATACCGTGGAATGGGTCATCGGCAAGCTGCATTTGGCCAAGCATTGCCTGGCGCTGGTGCTGGCGGAAATGGTATCGGAAGGGTTCTATTCGGAGGACGACGCGCTGCGGATCGCCCGGAACCTGCTCTGGGAGAACCCGCTGCGGACGTATGGGGGATGAGGAGGAGAGGCTCAACGTGAAACGTTCAACGTTCAACGCACAACGTCCAATGGAATGCGGGGCAGCGTGACGTTCCGTGTCACTCTGTTCGCCATGGCTGCGATCCTGACGGTTCCGGTTGCTCGCCGGGTTTGTGCCGAGCCGGCCCCATCGGCCGGGGCGGCGGCTGATTGGACCGCGCGGATCCGGTGCGATCATCCGCGGCTGTTCTTCAACCGCGAGAGCTGGCCGGCGGTCAAGGCGCGCGCGCTGGGCCCGGACCGCGCCTGGTACGAGACGATCAAGAGCGAAGTGACCAAGGCACGCGCGGCGTGGGAGAAGAAGGACGCACTCGGCGACGAGCGCGACCTGGGCAACCTGGCGGCGCGCCTCGCGTTCGTGTTTCGGGTCGAGCAGGACCCCGCGCATCTGAGCGCCGCGCGCAAAGCGATGGACGCCTCGCTGCGGCATTACGAGCGGCGGCTGCGCGAGCGCAAGACCGTGAACTGGTTTGGCGATTCACGCGTGCATTGGGTGCTGGCCTGGGACTGGCTGTATGACCGGCTGCCCGCGGCGGAGCGCAAGGAATGGTTTGTGCGGATGGCCGACACGTTGAACGGGGTGCTGACCGCGAAGCCGCGGATCTACAGGGAGAACCTTGGCCGCCATACCGGCGGCTACTACGGGGCGAGCAGCATCGTGTGGTACGCGGGACTCGCCGGCTGGGGCGAAGGCGTGCGCGAGGACCTGATCCGCGCCTGGCTCGAGCGCGGCCGCGAGACGAACCTGCGCCTGCTCGAGCATCGCGCCAAGCTGGCGGGCGACGACGGCGGGTCGGGCACCTCGACGCTGGAGTACGCGTTCGGCCACTACCCCTACTCGGAACCGAACTTCTTCTACACCTGTGCCAGCGCGCTGGGCGAAGACCTGGCCCCGCAGTGGCCCTACGCGGCCTGGCAGGCCAACTACATGCTGTGGAACTGGATCCCGGCTGAACGCCCCATCCAATTCGGCTACGGCGACGCGCGCCACTACAGCAACCAATTCCCGATCCACAATATCTACCATCACGTGGCGAACATCTGCCATCTCTATGGCGAAGCCATACCCGAGGCGGCGGCGCTGGCCCGATACGTGGCCGGACTGTTGCCGGAGAGTTCACGCTATTATTCGAAGCAGTGGTTCATCCACCCCTTCCTGCAGCACCGCAAGGAGAAGGCGCCGCCGCCGCTCGAGGTCAAGGCGCTGCCGCCCGCCCGCCATTTCGACCGGATGGGCCAGGTCTTCATGTGCTCCGGGCGCGGGCCGGGCGACACCTACGCCCTGTTCGCCTGCGGCGGCACGGTGACGCACCACCGCCACTACGACGCGCTGCATTTCACGATCTATCGCAGCGGCTATCAGGCGCTGGACACCGGCACGCGCTGGGGCGATGATGACTGCGCGCATCGGCGCCGGCATATGGCGAACTACTGGGGCCAGACCGTGGCGCACAACTGCGTGCTGATCCACATGCCCGACGAGCCGCCCGCCTCGTATTGGGGCAGCCCGCGCGGCGAGAGCATGAAGGCGCCCAACTACGGCGGGCAGTGCCGCGTGCCGGGCGCCACGCTCGCGGCTTTCGAGACGGACCCGGCCTTCACCTACGCGGCCGGCGACGCGACCGAGGCCTACAGCGACAAGAAATGCCGCTCGATCACGCGCCAATTCGTGTTCCTGCCGCCGGTCCACTTCGTCGTGTTCGACCGCGTGGTGTCGACCCGCGCCGAGTACCGCAAGGACTGGCTCATCCATCTGGGGTCGAAACCCGAGATCGAGGGGGACACCTTCCGCGCCACTGGCGCCCCCGGCCCCTACCCCGTTGGCGCCCCGGGCCACTTGCTCGGCCGCACGCTGCTGCCGCGCGATGCGATACTCCGCCCGGTCGGCGGGCCGGGCAGAGAATTCCTGACGGGCCCTATCAACTGGGAGCTGGGCGCGGACACGAAAGGCCGGACGTTCAACGCCGAGGAGCGGCGCAGGATCGGGGAATGGCGGCTCGAGGTCAGCCCGTCCGCCCCGCGCGAAGCGGACCTGTTCCTGCACGTGCTCGAGGTGGGCGACGGCGCGCCGGGCGCGATGACGCCGTGCGAACTTGTGCGCCGCGACGGGCGGGTTGGCGTCCGACTCACGGCCGCCGGCCGCGCGTGCGAGGTCTTGTTTGCGACCGACGGACCGTTGGCCGGCCGGATCCGCATCGACGGCGCGGACGGTGTGGATCGCGAACTGACACGCGAGATCATGCCGCAAAGCGGTATACTGGCGGGGGTTCCGTCAGAGGATTTGTGAAAAGCGTGAGAATCCGGCCGCGTCGCGCCGGGCCCATGCTGCAAAGGGAGGTACGGAGTGTTGGGAAGGGAGATTAGGGCGAAAGATTAGGGCGAAAGATTAGGGGTGATAGAGATGGCCATGCTGTCGGGTTTGAGAGGGGATCTGGATGAACAGCGCATGCCGAACAGAGGCATCCCCCTCGTCTTTCGCCTTAATCTTTCGCCCTAATCTCAGGAGGGAGGGTATGACACACATCTTTCTCGACATCACTCTGATCCTCTGCGCGGCCATGCTGGTTCCGGCGGCGGCGCGCGGCGAGCACCCGTTCCTGATCGTAAAGAAATCGGAATATGCCGAGTTGCAGGCAAAGGCCGCGATGGCGCCATGGTCGGATTTCGTGGCGCAGGCGCGGCGCGACGTGGCGCTCGACCCTACGCGGTCGAAGCATATCAACAAGCGCGCGGTGGCGATGGCACGCATCGTGGGCGCCGGCGCGCTGCTCTACGTGCTCGAGCCGGGCGAGCGCGCGGCCCACAAGGGCCGGCTCGTCGAAATGCTCGACGAATGGCCGGCCTTTCTACGGGAAATGAAGGAGTTCTACGCCGGCGGCAAACAGGTGTGGTTCGTGGTGGTCCCGCCGTCCGGCGCGTTCCTGAACTCGGTGCTCGCGCTGGACGTGATCCATGACGAGCTGACCGCGGCGGACCTGGCCCGGATCGAGCGGAACATGGACGAGGCGGCCGAATGGTTCTGGAGCGTCAGAAACAAATGGTCGCCGGGCCCGTGCGGCGCGGCCGCGACGTGGGCGCTATACCGGGGCGACACGGTACGCGCGGCGGACGCCGCCAAACGGTACCGCCGCCGCATTCTCGACACGCTCAGCCCGGACGGCGTGGGCACGATGGGCACCTTCTATGCGCAGGGCCGGTACGGCGGCACGCCCGGCGCGCGCAAGTACGGGTTCATGCACGTGGCCGAATACACGGGTGCGGACCCGCACTACTACGCCGACCCCCAGTTCAAGAGCTTCTACGAGTGGCTCTATCTGGCGGGCTTCTCGCCGTTCAACGAGACCGTATCCTTCGGCGACGGCGACCACCGCGGCGGTTTCGACCGCTTCCATGCGATGCCCTACGCCGTGGGCCGGTTCTCGCCCGTCGCCGCGCAATTCGCCGCGCGGCGGATGGCAATCGGCGGCAAGCGGGGGGACGGGTCGCCGGGCAGCCTGCTCGCCTACTGCATCGTCAAGTCCGCGCCGCCCCCGGCGCCCGAGTTCTTCCCGAGCCGCGTGTGGCCGGACGGCGAGGCGGTCTTCTGGGAAGCCAACGGCACGGCCGACGCGCTCATGGGCGCGCTCTGGAACAGTACGACCGGCCAAGAGCATCGGCACCCTGACGCGAACGCAGTCTACCTGGCCGGCTACGGCGAACACCTGCTGCTGAACTCCGGCTACAACGGCTGGCAACGGGACGCGTGCGGCTTTCCGTGGTCGTACATTCATGAGGAGGCTAAAGCCAACAATGTCGCGCTGATCGGCAACCGCAACCATGCCGGCGTTCATGGCGACGGGATCGAGGAGCACATGCTCACCCCGTGCCTCGACTACGCATGCGGCCGCGCCGACAACGCGCTGGGCGGCAACGCCCGGCATAACCGCGGCTTCCTGTTCGTGAAGCCGGCCGACGGGAAGAACGGCTACTTCCTCCTCATGGACGAGTTGGACACCGGCGGGCAGGCCGACACGGTGAACCTCGTGCTGCACCCGGCCTCGGCCGCGTACGCGGCCGTCCGCGCAAACGAGGAATACCGATGGACCATCCGCCGGCGCAAGGAGACCGACACCTTTCTGAGCGTGTTTCTCGCCACTCAGCCGCAAGCGGTCGAGATCAGCGACGGCGTGCTGGCCGCATGGCATGACAGCTTCGTCGGCAAGTACCTGAATGCCTCCTATGCGACCCGGGCCAACAAGCGCAATCTCGTGACCGTCCTGTTCCCGCACGACGCGGACCACGCCAAGGCCGCGATGGCGCGTGTGGCCGCCGACACGCATACCGGCGCGCGCATCGAGCACGGGCGCGGGATCGCGGACTATGCGCTCGAGTCCGACGGCCGCGCGCAGGCGACGCAGCAGCGCGTGCGGTTCCAGGGGCGCGCGGCCGTCTATCGCGTCGAGAACGGGCGGCTCGGCTTCTACTTCGTCCGCCAGGGCCTCGCCTTCAGCGACGGCGCGGCCGCCCCGACAGGGTTTGCGGCGGAGGCGCCGGTAAGCGTGTGCCTGCAAGAGGGGCAGGGCCGCATCGTGTCGCCCGGCACGGACGTGACGTTCTTGATGCCCGGCCTCTCCTCCGTCACGCTCGACGGCGCGGGCGCGGCGGGCGCCGGCAGCGGCAGGGTCAAGGTTCATGTCCCCGCCGGCAGCCACTCGATAGAGCTGGTGGCGAACGGCGGGGCGCGCACGGGCGTTCGGTAGCGGCGGCGCGACGCGTGGCGCTTGCGCGTGCAGAGAAGGAGGTAGCCATGCGCGTCCCTATCATGGTCGATTCCTGATGACCTGCCGGAAATCCAAGCCTGTTCCGGCGCTATCGTGTATATTGTTCACGATAGCGCCGCCACGGCTGATCGCGAGCAGCGATATCGCGCAACTGAGACGCGCTGCCGCCGGACCTGATCCTCCTGGCAAGCGTTCCCTCTTGACAATCCATCCTGAGAATGTATATCATAGATTAATAAAAGTTCCGCTATCCTGACTCTTGTATTGACAATGGGAGCCGGTGCGCATCATGAAAGAGCCACAACAACCGAGATATCCGGGCCGAATAGAGCCCCATAGCGTGAGGAAACGCTGGATGTACGCTACGCTGACGGAGCCTCTGACCCTGGCGGCACTCGAGAAATACGGCGCGTTACCCCCCGTGCCGCCTGCCCACGAGCAGGATGGCGGGTTCAGCCACGTGTACCATATCTGGCTTGTGAAGAAGAGGGGAAAGGGTTTCTTGCGCATCGACCGGGCGCCGGGCAAGACGAAGGACAGCATGAGTCTCTCGGTCGAATCCAGGATGATCCAGGACCAGAAGACGGTGCGCGTGATCCGTGCGAAGATGGAATGTGCGTGTGACCGGCTGGCAACGCCGCTGCAGTGGGAGTTGCGCTCGGAATTGCTGGGTAGAGACCAGAAGACGTTTCCGGAAAGCGTGCTGGAACAAACGGGAAGACGGAAGCAAGGCTGTGTGGAAATCGTTTCGAACGGCCGCAAGCGGACCGTTCCGCTTGCGGGTGCGTTTACCGGAACCTGGTCGTTGTTCGAGGCGGTGCAGCGCTTGGACGCCGGCGGAAACGCGGGGCTGTCTTTCGATCTGCTCGAAAATCTGGATGTTCTCAAGACCGGGCACAGACTGCGAGCCTGGCACGAGAAGGACCGGCCGATCGCGGGCGGGAAGCCGGGGTTGAACGCGTTCGTGCATACCGGCCCCGGCATCCTGCCTCACGAGTACTGGGTCGAGCCCGGCGGCCGGCTCTTGTACGTTTTGACGGGGCTTTACGCCTACATCTTCGATGACGGCGCGCAGGAGGCTTTCGAAAGGAGGATGGCACAATGGTGAAGGTGAGCCGAAGAACGGTGCTTAAGGCGGGAGTTCTGGGCGGCGCCTACCTGGCCACCTGGCCGGCGGCGCGGAGTCTCGGCGTCGGAACCCGAAACGAGACAAGGCCCAACTTCCTGTTCATCAATACCGACCAACAGGCGTTCGAGACCATTTCCGCGTTGGGCGGCCGGAAGATCCACACGCCCAACCTGGACCATCTGGTGCGCACGGGCGTTTCGTTCACCGAATCGTATTGCACCAATCCGCTCTGCTCCCCGTCGCGGAGCAGTTGGTTCACGGGCCGCATGCCTTCGGAGACGGGCGTTCTCGACAACGGCCGGCCCATTGCCGACGAGGTCCCGAATCTGGGTCAATGGCTGGGGCGCGAGGGCTATGAAACGGCCTACGTGGGCAAATGGCATCTGCCGCGTTCTTATCAGTTCGAGATTCCCGGCTTCAAGGTGCTTCCCGCCGGTATCAACTCCAACGGAAGTGCCGGCGACACGTCCGTCGCGCGCGCGGCCCAAGCTTTTCTACTCAATCGCAAGGAGACATCGACCCCCTTTCTCCTCAATGTCTCCTTTTTGAATCCGCACGATGTTTGCGAGTGGCTGGTCATGCACAGAAAGGCCTATTACGCAGCACTCGCCAAGGAGGCCGGCCTGCACGGGCGGGAAGCGCCCGATGCCGTGCGGTTCCCCGGCATCGAGGAGGAGCTTCCGGAACTGCCCGCGAATTTTGGTTTCGACGACCGGGAACCCGGATACGTTAAGGGGCTCAGGACCAGACCGAGCGGCAGGCTCTGGTACAACGAACGGCAGTGGCGTTACTACCTGTGGAACTACTACCGAATGGTCGAGTTGGTCGACGCGGAAGTGGGACGCGTGCTCCAGGCGCTCGCCGATTCCGTGCATGCCAAGAACACGATGGTGGTCTTTGCCTCCGACCATGGCGAGGGGTGCGCGCACCACCAGATGGTGAAGAAGCGGTTTCTCTACGACGAGGCGGCACGGGTGCCGCTGATCGTTTCGTGTCCCGATCGCACCGCATCGAATGTCGTGGACACCCGGAACCTGGTTTCGGGTTTGGACATCATGCCGACCCTGTGCGATTTCGCGGGAGTCCAAGTCCCCGAGAAAACGAAAGGTGTCAGCCTGCGCCCGCTGCTCGAGGGCCGAACGCACTCGCCGCGCGAGTTCGTGGTCGCCGAGGTCGACAACAACAAGGGGCGGATGCTGCGCACACAGGGTCACAAGTATATCGCGCACGGCACCCACGAGCGCGATCCGTTCGAACAGCTTTTCGACATGAAGAACGATCGCGGCGAAACCAGGAACCTGGCCGGCGATGCCGGACATGCGTCCGTCCTGGCGCAGCACCGAAAGCTCCTGAATACCTGGGAGTCGGGACTGGAGTATCGCGGGAAAGAAGAATACCGGTTTGCCGGTTCCTGATCTTCACGATGCCGCGAATCCGAGCCGCTGCCGGTCTCCGTGTTCGATGAGATCTACCGCGCGATTCATACGCGGCTGGCCGTCGAAGGGCTGCAGAGCAGCGCCGATCCCGCGATCGAAACGGACCCGACGCAAGCCCCTGGATCCGTCTTCAACCTGAACTCGGCGCTGAATCTGCACTGCGGCGCGTTGAGCGTGACGATCGAAGCGCCGTGCCACGCCTTCTCCGGCATGGACCGGGCGGCCAAGCTCGTCGCGCGCGATCTCGACGCGACGCTCGACGCCCAGCTCGTCTGTCACCAGGCGGCGATGCGGTTCCTCCTTGCCCGCGGCGGCCGCGCAACGGCAACAGGGCAATGTCCGTTCTCGTCGATTACGGAGACTCCCTCAAGTCCACAAGCAGCAGATCTTCGGCGATCGGCTCACGCAGGCTCTTTGTGAAGCGGGAAATTCGTGGGCGGCTACCAACTCACCCGGAACCCGTCCGGCTTTTCGGGTCAAGTTGTCGTTGCCGAACAGCGAGGCTTGCAGCCTGACATTGAAGCAACCGATTTCGTGTGCTACCCTATTCTGCCGTTCGGAAATGCGAGATCGAAATCGGGCGGGAGAACAACGATGACAGGCGGCAAGCGCACATCGAGGCGTCCGGCGCGTCCGGCGCTGGTTCTGTTCGCATGCCTGCTCGCCGCACACCCCGCACGCGCGCAGAAGGAATCCGGCGGATCCAAGAAGAAGCCGACAGAGCCGCCCGTCTTTCTTAT
>JAFGHX010000395.1 GCA_016929905.1 Kiritimatiellia bacterium | reverse complement strand
GTCTGAGCCGTAGGACGGGCTTTCCAGCCCGTCCCGTGCACTCGTGAACCGACGCGAAACGGGGACGGGCTGGAAAGCCCGTCCCCCGGGGAATCGGTCAAGCGTAGGGCGTGCACCCCGGCACTGGACAAAGCGGGTTCCAAACCGCATTATGGCGGGCGGCGCGGGCAGAGGGGACGTGTGGCACATGATCGCGTTCAAGCAGGTGAGCAAGAGTTTCGGCGCGCAGCAGATACTGAAGAACGTCAGCTTCTTCGTGGGCGCCGGCGAACGGGTCGGCATCGTGGGGCCGAACGGGGCGGGCAAGAGCACGGTTTTCCACCTCATCGGCGGGGAGCTGAGCCCCGACGCCGGCGTGGTCGACGTGCAGCGCTCAGCGCGCATCGCGCATCTGCACCAGGAGTTCGACCCGCGCAACGACGGCGTCCCCCTGCTCGATTACGTGGAAAGCGGCCGGCCGGACCTGCGCGGGATCCTCGCCGAAATCCACGAACTGGAGGAGGCGCTGCAGAGGGCGGCCGACGCGGACCGGGCCGGCCTGCTCGCGCGGCTGGGCGAGCTGCAGACCCGGTTCGAGAGCAACGGCGGCTACGAGACGGGCGCGCGCGCCGAAGCCGCGCTGTGCGGGCTGGGGTTCGGCGTCGATACGCTGAAGCAGCCGTTCCGACAGTTCAGCGGCGGGTGGCAGATGCGGGCGGAACTGGCCCGTGTCCTGATCGGCGACCCGGACATTCTGCTGCTGGACGAACCCACGAACTACCTGGACATCCCGGCCGTCGAATGGCTGCAAAAGTATCTGAAAGGCTTTGCGGGCACCCTGGTCCTGATCTCGCACGACCGGTACCTGCTCAACACGCTGACCCGGACCACCCTCGAGATCGCCAACGGGCAGGCGACCCGCTACGCGGGGAACTACGATTTCTACGTCGGCGACCGCGAGGCGCGCTACACCCAGCAATTCGCCGCGATGAAGAACCAGCAACGCGAACGGGAACGCGCCGAACGGTTTATCGAACGGTTCCGCGCGAAGAACACCAAGGCCTCGCAGGTACAGAGCCGAATCAAGATGCTGGAGCGCATGGACGTCATCGAACTGCCGCACCGCGTCCTGAGCCCGGGCACCATACGGCTGAAGAAGCCGCCGCGTTCCGGCCGCGAAGTCGTCCGGCTCGACGGGGCCGGCGCCACCTACGACGGCACGCACTGGGTCCTGCGCGATGTCGACCTCAGTCTCCAGCGCGGCGAGAAGATCGCCGTGGTCGGGTTGAACGGCATGGGTAAGACCACCCTGCTTCGGCTGCTGGCCGGCCTGCTGAAACCGGCGGCGGGCAAACGGGTCCTGGGCCACAAGGCGGTGGTCGGCTATCAGTCCCAGGAATTCGCCGACACCATGGACCCGGACCGGACGGTGCTCGAAACCGTCAAGGCAGCGGGCGCCGGCGCCTCGGAAGAGGAGTGCCGGACCCTGCTGGGCGGGTTCGGATTCTCCGGCGACACGGTGACGAAGAAAGTGATGGTCTTGAGCGGCGGCGAAAAGGTTCGGCTCGCCTTCGCGCGGCTGCTCATCGACCCGCCCAACTTCCTGTTGCTCGACGAGCCGACCACGCATCTGGACGTCTCCGCGCGCGAGGCGCTCGAGCAGGCGCTGGCGGCGTTCGAGGGGACGCTCTGTCTCGTGAGCCACGATATCGAGTTCGTGCGCCACGTCGCGACCGGGATCCTGGCCATGGCGCCGCCCGGCGTCCGCCGCTATCACGGCGGCTACGCGTACTACCGCGAAAAGCTGGACGCCGAATCGGCCGGGGCACAGGCGCAGGCGGCCCCCGCTCCGCAACCCCAGCCCGACAGCCGCAAGGCCAGGCGCCGCGAGCGCGCGCAGATCGTACAGCAGCTTTCGCGCCGGAAGAAGCCGCTGGAAGCGAAGATCGACGGGCTCGAGAAACGGATCGAAGAACTGGAACGGGAGCAGGCGGACCTGACCGCCGGCCTGACGCAGCACGCGGCGAATACCGACTACCGCGCCGTGCACAGCCGCCTGCAGGAAATCCAGCGCGAGCTGGACAAGCACACGCGCCAGTGGGAACGCTACGCCTACGAACTCGAACGGCTCCTGGCCGAGTTCGAGGGGAAACTGGAGTAATCTGTTCCAGCGGTCAGAGTTCTGAACAAATGTGTCACGTTCTCAAACGAGGTGATCAAGCACGTGGAGGATAGCCGCAAAAAGGCACAAAAGGCGCAAAAAGGGGGCGTGCAGGCCGGGCGAGAGGTGTTCAACGCAAGTCCATGTGTTGCGGGAACCACGCCCGCGCCAGAGCGCGGTCACGGTTCCCGCAACGTGGCCCTCTTCATAATGCACAAGATCGGGTCACGGATACGAAGCCCCCAGTTGGAGGCGCACGAAGGTGCCTGTTGCGCCTCTTGTGCCTTCTTGCGGCTATTCTGTGACGTGGACGTTTGCGTTTGCGGATTGGATTCAAGGCGACGCTTCGCCAAGCGGGAGGAAAGATGCCGGACGCCATTCTGATCACGCAGTGCCTGCAGAACGACTTTGTGAAGCCGCTCGGCCGGTTCGAGCCGTTGCCGAACCAGTTGCACGTCGGGTTCGAGGAAGCGCGGCGGCTGATGGGCGAGCAGCCCGACGAAGGCCCGGTGGCACAGACGATGCGGTGGGCCTGCAGCCAACCGGCGGCCACGTTGGCGCTCATTCACATCCGCGACTGGCACGATCCGGCCGATGCCTTCCAGACGGAACACTTCCGCCAATTCGGCGCGCACTGCGTGGCGGGCACCGACGGCGCCCGCTTCGCCTTCCCGCACCAGGAACCGGACGACCGCGCGCGCGTGGTGAACTCGCCGGGCTTGAACGATTTTGTGGGCACGCCGCTCGCCGAGCTACTCCGCCCGTTTGAAGGCCGCGCGGTCCGCGTTGGCCTGATCGGGGTATGGACGGAGGCGAAGGTCAGCTTCCTGGCCTACGACCTGCGCACGCGCTATCCCGAGATGCAGCTTGCCGTCTGTTCCGCGCTGACCGCCAGCTCGTCGCGCACACACCACTTCATGGCGCTGGACCAGTTGCGCCGGCTGCTCGGCTGCCGAGTCTTCTCGTCGATCGGCGAGTTCACGCGGTTCCTGGCCGGTTCCACCGCGCCGATTCCCCTGCCCCACCCGACCCACGCGGACGGGCTGGCCGTCACGATTGAAGGCGACGCACAGCTCGGCGAGCCGGACACGGCCCTGATCCGGCACCTGTTCCGGGACTGCCGGCGCGTGACGCTGAAGGTACTGGCCGGCGGCTTTTCCGGCAACCTGGTACTCGGCAGCCGCAGCGAGGACATCCACGGCCACGAGCAGGCGCCGCACGTGGTGAAGATCGGCCCGCAGGGCCCGATCGGCCAGGAACGCGAGGCGTTCGAGCAGATCGAGGACGTGCTCGGCAACAGCGCGCCGCGCATCACGCAGTTCGCGGACCTGCACGAGCGCGGCGCGCTGAAGTACCGCTACGCGGCGATGGGCGGCGGGTTCTCGAGCACGTTCCAGAAACTCTACTGCGCCGGCCTGCCGCGCGAGAAGACGGAACGCTATCTCGCCGCCGTCTTCCGCGAACAGCTCGGCCGGCTCTACAGCGCGGCCACCTGCGAGCGCTGCAACCTGCTCGCGTACTACGACTTCGCGCCGAACCCCGCGCGGACCGAGAGCCTGGCGCGCAAGATCGGGCAGATGCTGGGCACCCCGCCCGAAGGCGACACCCTGCGGCTGCCGACGGGGCACGCGTTCCCGAACCCGATCCCCTTCTACGCGCGCGAGCTGGACCGCCTGCTGCCCATGGCCGCGGGTTCGAGCTTCTTCGCCTTTGTGCACGGCGACCTGAACGGCGCGAACATCATCGTCGACGCGCACGAGAACGTGTGGCTGATCGACTTCTTCCATACCCACCGCGGGCATGTCCTCAAAGACCTGATCAAGCTCGAAAACGATCTGCTCTACATCTTTACACCGGTGCCCGGCCCTGACGCGCTGGCGCAGGCCGTGCAGATCACCGACCGGCTGCTCGCCGGCACGGACCTGGCGGAGCCGTTGCCGGAGCCGGCCGCCGCGGGCGTGACGGGCCCGGCATTCAGGCGCGCCTATGACACGGTGCGGTTCATGCGCGGGTTCTATCGCGGCCTGATCGGGACCGACCGCGACCCGCTCCAGCTCCTGATCGGGCAACTTCGGTACGCGGCGCACACGCTGTTCTTCTCCGAATGCGACGAGATGCAGAAGCTGTGGGCCCTGTACGCCGCCGGCCGGTACAGTGCGGAAATCACAAGCCGGCTCCGCGCGCGCGGCCCGCGCGGCGTGGACTGGCTCGCGCATCGGGATGCGTAGCGCCGCCTCAACGACTCCCCCCCCCTCCCTCGACGTCCCCCTCTTTGTCGTAAGCTTTGTCGATTCCCTGTGGGACGGGCTTTCCAGCCCGTCCCCGCTTCACGTCGGGTCACGAGTGCACGGGAC
>JAFGHX010000394.1 GCA_016929905.1 Kiritimatiellia bacterium | reverse complement strand
GTCCCGTGCAGGGGCTGGTTCGGAGTCCGTTATCAATTGTGGCGGAACGTTTCCTCTTCTTTCTGATGGAGGGCGAGGCTGTGCCGAGCCGCCCGCCAGTCGACGACTTGCCCGTGGAAGCGGCTCGGCACAGCCTCGCCCTCCATTCAGACCGACGGTCTGTCGCGCCGGGCTGCAGACGAAGAGTAAGACAAAGAGTAAGACGAAGAAACTCCAATCCTTTCTATCTTCCGTGTCGCTCCGAACGGCGGCGCTGAGGCTGCGGCGCGATAGCGACGCTGGCCTCCAGCGCCTGGTTCGCCTCCCTGTTCTTGGGCCCAACGTTCAACGCTCAACGTTCAACCACGTTGAACGTTGAATGTTGAGCGTTGAATGTTGAACGTTGCCTCCCTCCCTCGTCTTCTCCACTTCGTCGTTTCCCTTGCCTGCCGAACAGCGCCTGCCACGCCGTGAGTCCCGCAATCGGCAGCGCCGCGGCGCGTCTTCGTACCGCAGGGCCTCCGGCCCGCCGCTCTGATGGATGCGTACGGCCTTCATGGCGCGTATCCTCCGGGGGTGCCTTCCTATCCCCGCATCATACGCCGAATGCATCCCTCTTGCCAGTAGCTCTTGCTTCTGTCGCGGCCGGCTGCGCAACGCCGGGGCGTTCCCGCGCTACCGGATGATCAGCCGCCGTGCCCGTTCGATGAACAGCACCTTGCCGACGGACCCGACGCGCGCGTTGGCCAGGCGCCAGGCGTCCTGCAGCGAGCCTGCGCACGTCACATAGCTGCCCTTGAGCTGCCCGGCGATTGGCGCGCGCGTCACCAGGATCACTGCGGCCTCCTTCCCAACGATAGGCTTGGCCAGGATGTTGGCGCCGTGCGCGCCGAGGTTGAACTGCGCGCGGTCCAGGATGTCCCGGGCCACGTCCGCCGGGCTCTTGCGCGTGAGCCATTCCAGGAACGTCTGCTCCGCACCCAGGCCGTCGGGACATTCGGCGCACAGGATGATCGCGCCGCCGGGATTCACGGTTTCGGTGGCCGGGATCACGGCCTTCTTGCCCTGTACCAGATCACAGTCGTACGGCCATCCGCCGGCGGAGGAAATGACGATGTCGGCGCATAGCCTGTCGACCGTGAAGATTCCGGCTGAGCGTTCGCAGGCGCTCGCGTGTGCGGCGACCGGGTCGCCGGCCACGACCTCGACGACTTCGTCATCGGGCCCCACGACGGCGTAGACGATGAAATGCAGCGGGAGCTGCGAGGCGAACTCCGCCGCATCCTCACTGACCGGGTTCCCGGCAAGCCTGCCGATTCGGGTGCCGGGATCGGAGAGGAAGAAATGGTTGTTGTCGATCGACTCGTGATGGGCGAGGCCCGGCATGAGCAGCTTGCGCCCGCCGGAAAACCCGGCGAGATAGGAGGGTTCGAGGAACCCGACTCCGATCACGACATCGTGTTCGAAGATGGCCTTGTGGACGGTGATGGACGTGCCTCGCCGCGTGCGCCCGCGCGTGACCATGGCCTTCTCGTCGAACGCGTCGTGCTGCAACACGCGCTCCGCGCCGCACCGCTCCGTGCCGAGATGGGCGTCCAACTCCTCCGACGTCATTTGCCGGTGACGCCCTGTGGCAATCATGATGCTGCAGGACAATCCGTGCCTGTGGCAGGCCGTGAGGACGGGCAGGATGAGTTCTCTGGGCGAGGGGCGTGTGTGGTCGACCGTCACGATCAGGGCCGAGTCCTTTCCCGCCAGGATCCGATCCAGGGGTTCCGATTGGTGCGGCCTCGCGACCGCGCGTTCGACGGCGGCCGCGACGTCGCCCACGGCGTTGACCGGCTTGGGCTTCAGCGTGCCCACCACTCTCGTTTCCGGCACATCCAGTGCCAGGGATTGCCTGCCGTATGCCACTGCGACTTGCATAGGTGTTCCCCCAATCCGAGGCGGGCTCCGTCTGCCCGCGTATAGCATAGGGCGGCTCGTCGGCGGGGTCTTTGGACGGAGTGCAGAAAGAGGAGGACAAACTGCAGATTGCTGTTGGCCGGCTGTCTGCCCGGGCGGGCTGTCACGACTTCGGCCGGGAAGGGCCCGGGAGGCATGGACGCAGCCAATCCGGTATCGGTTCCGCCAGACGTATCTGCCGGCCATGTTTGAAGACCGCGATCTTGCGAAACGGAATTCGCAGATCGCTGTTGTCGAATACCCACACATGGGGAAGGTCGCGGATTGCCGCTTTGAGATTGGCGAGGATCCGCGGAAATCGCTCAACAAGTTTCTCCGTCGGTACGTCGTGCCCGCCCTGGGACACCCGCATGGCGATCCGCTGTTCGGCCGTATCGGGGGCGTCGATACCGATGAAGCATAGGAGCACGGTATAGCCGGCCTCAGCCGCGCGCTTCAGGAAGGAGAGCTTGTCGCCTACGGGGTCGGAGAAAACCGTCTCAAATACGAAGCTTTCCCGTTGGTCCAGCAACTGCTCGCGCAGCGCGTTCGCCAGGCGAGCGGCCGCGTAAGGTTGAAGGCGGAGTTCGGCGGCCAAGACATCTGCGTTCACGAACCGGAGCGCGGCCTGCCGCAAGTGCGCATGATGGAATGTCGTCTTGCCAGCGCCGTTTGGCCCCGCCAGAGCCACGACAATCGGGCGCACGTCAAGGACGTGGCTCACCGCGGGTCCGCCTTCCCGTTCACAGGCCGGAACTCGCGCTTGACGAAGCGCCCCACGGTCCGTTTTCCGCCAGCCTCAGTGCGAATCAGAAGGCCGGGAGAATCGGGATGCGCTTCATAGTGCGGATAGGGACTCTTCTCCAAGAAGTCGGACACGCGCCGGCGTCCTTCCGGCGAGTCCACCGATTCGATGCAGGCGGACAACGGCTCCGCGGACCCGCTCCGACACAAAGCCACCAGCTCAGCCCCCTCAAGCAACAACTCGACCGTACGTCCGATTCTTGCCCAGAACTCGACCTGCCCTGCGATGGAACGCTGAACCGCTTTGCCAGCCAGTCGCGCGTCGAGAACCAGCCCATCAGACAGCTTTACCGGTTGACTCATAAAGGCAGAGTAGCATAATGCTACCTCATTTGTCAACCCCTGAGTATCGGTGGGATTATTCGCGGAATGCGGAGGGGCTGACCTTGTAGTAGCGCTTGAAGCGCCTGGAAAAATAGTGGACGGAACTATAGCCCAACGCGTGCGAGATCTCCGTGATGCTGCGGGTGCGATCACGCAGGAGCAGGGCCGCCTCGCGGAGCCGCACCGTCTCGTGGTATTGCTTGACCGTCATACCCGCGGACTGCCTGAAGAGGTCGGCGAAGTAGTGAGGCGAGAGATAGAAGACGCGCGCGACATCGCGGACGGTGAGCGGACGGCGCAGGTGTTCCTCCATGAACCGTTTGGCCTTCTCCACCAGGGCCTGCTCCCGCGTCAGGGCGTCGGCGTTGTTGTCCGGCGCCGCCACCGTGTCCACAAGCCGGGTCAGCGCATGGAACAGACGCCGTCGCGTCGCGTACGCCAGGCCGTCACCCCGCGCGGTCAGCACCTCGGCGATGAGGCGGACCTCGTCGCGGATGGCGGACAGGCCCGCGACGCCCGAGAGGGGGCCTGGCACGTCGACGGTGACGGCGCGATCCGGCGTGAAGGCGAAGCCCGCGTAGAAGAGCGTCAGCGTCGAAGTCGGCGAAGCGGCGAACGCATGGCGTTGCTCGGGGCCGATCAGTATCAGATCGCCTTCTGAGAGGGGGGCCGTGCGCTTTCCGTGCCGCCACGCGCCTGAACCGGCGCAGACAAGCAGGATTTCCCAGAAGGGGTGCATGTGCACGTCGCCCTGCCAGCCCGGCTCGCACCGCACGGTCCCCGCCAACTCGAGGCGAAGACTGTCGCTCGGCGTCCATTGCCGGCGCCGGGCCGGCGGCGGAGTTGCGGGGCGGTGAGTCATGGCAGAAGGATAGCACAGGATCGCTGGTTCGTTCCAGTGCCGGCAGCGCCCGAGTATTCATGAGAGAAGACTCTTGCACGAGAACCCGATTTCGCCGCCGTGCCGCACGACTTCGTCGGGCGCCGGCCGCCGCCGTGCTTCACCCTTTCCGCCGGTACTCGCTGGGCGAAACGCCCATGATGTGCCGGAACTGCCGCGCGAAATAGTTGCTGTCCGCGAAGCCACAGTCAAATGCGAGCTCGGTGATCCGCTTGTCCGTCTGGCGCAGCAGCGTGGCGGCGTTCTGGACCCGCAGCGCCAGGAGGTACTGGATGGGACTGGCGTTGTAGTGCGTCTTGAACAGGCGTGTCAGGTGGCGCACCGACAGGCCGGAGACGTCGGCCAGTTTCGATAGCGAGAGCTCGTCGCATGCGTGCTCTTCCAGATAGCTGGCGACTTTGGCCAATTGAAAAAGCCACCTCGGCGCCTCGGTGTCCGCGTCCGAATACCGGCGGGACAGGAAGGCGACGAACTGCACGAAGCAGGCGCGGACCACGGCCTCGTAGCCCTCCCGCTCGGCCTCGAACTCTTCGCGCATCTTCGTCAGGAGTCCGACCGCCTCCCGAAGCGTTTGCAGGTCGAGTTGGAGCTTGCACTGGAATCCCATCTGCCGGCCGACGGCCGGCCCCGTCACAAACAACGGATGGAAACCCGGTATCTTGCGAATCTCCGCCCCCAGCGAGCCCAGCATCTCCGGATAGTAGGCCAACAGCCATTGCTCCAGGTTCGACACGTGCCGCAGTTCATGCACGGTCCCGGTGTTCAACACGCAGACGTCACCGGCCCGAATCATGTAGTCCTGGCCGTCAACCGTGTGCATGGCCGTCCCGCTCGCGATCAGCATCAACTCCGTGCAATCGTGCGTGTGCGCCTCGAAATCCGCGTTCAGCGGCACCCGCCGCACGCCGAACGGGAACTCGCGCGGCTTCATGTAGATCTTGCGCGTCGGTTCCACCATGGCCGTATCATGCTAATCTAAGTGCTCTCCAACACAAATATTGTGACGTTGGTGGGAGCGCCACGGCGGGCCGCGCAAGGCGCGGCTGGGGGGCCAATACC
>JAFGHX010000393.1 GCA_016929905.1 Kiritimatiellia bacterium | reverse complement strand
CTGCGTCCCTATCACCTGCTGGCGTATCACGGCAACTGGTACGTGTTCGCGTGGAACGCGGCCAAGGAGCGGGTCGCGACGTTTGCGACTCGATGCCCGCGCTGAGCGCGCCGTGGAAATCCTTGTGGAGATACCGGTTCTGCGATGCTTCCCGGTGCATGACTTGCTTGGCCATGGTGTGCTCTCCCTGGCGCCGCGTGTCAGGCGGCCGGATCGTCGCGAAGCAACTCCGCCACGACCGGGTCTTGCAGCAACTGCTGTCGTTGTTCGCCGGAGAGCGTTGCGTGCGGGCGTGGCGCGAACCGGCCGGGAACTCCGCGTGCGTTCATCAACTCGGTGAAGACGCCGAAGCCCATCGCGCCGATCCGGTTGCGCAGGTGGGTGATCTTCTGCTGGTACCTCGAGGCCGCTTCCCAGTCGCCACTCGCGGCGGCTTGGCGCAGCGCGCGGGTCCAGCCGGGGCAGATCGCCCACATTCCGTCCAGGTGTTCACGGATTCCGCTGCGCAGGAGGACGTCCACGAGATCGGGCTGCGCGACGATGACGCGGAACGGGCGGTCGCCCAGGCGGTCCATCAACTGGCGTGTGAAAGTGAACTCGCAGGAGACCTTGATTCCCTTGATGTTGGGATGTTCCGCGAGGGCGAGCACGGTGTCCATTTCGAGCTTGGTCCCCGTGACCTGGGGCAGGTCGTACAGATACAGCGGGCTTACGCATTCGTCGGCAAGCGCGCGGTAGTACGACACGAGGTGGGGCTGCGGGAAGGACCAGAAGAAGGGCGCCAGCACGGCCACTCCGTTGATCGGCAGCGTGTTCAGAAAGCGGATGCGCTCCCGGGTCCGTGTGAAACCGGTGTCCCCGGCGCCCGCGAGAATCTCGGCCTTGTTCCGCGCGAGCTCCACGGTACGCGTGACGAGGCGCCGGTACGTGTTTCCCGTCAGCAGAGGCATGGCGCCCATCGTACCCGCGACGAGGATGCCCTCGAAACCGTGACCCAGCTGGTCGGAAAGGTGTTTGGCCAGTCCGTCCTCGTGCAATGTCTCTTCGTCCGTCAGCGGGGTGCCGATGGCCGTTGTGAAACGAACGGCTGTGGGGTCCGTCATTGGCCTTTCCCCTGTTGGTATACGCTCGCGGTTTCCGCCGTCATTGCGCCATTGACTCCCGAAACGATCCTCGAGAAGTAGTCCATCAGGCATACGACATCCGCGCCGATGGAGAGGAAATTGAAGCCCTGATCCGCCAGCACCTTGAAGCCCTCGGGTGTACCGGCCACGGTTCCGGCGAACTTGCCGTGCCTCCGGGCCGCCTCGAGAACGCGGTCGCGTGCGTCGCCGATGCGTGGATCGTCGAACCGCCCCGGCGCGCCGATGCCCTGGCTGAAGTCGGCGGGCCCGAAGAAGAGCATATCGATGCCGTCGGTGGCGGCGATTCGATCGAGCTCGTCGAGCGGCTCGGGGTCCTCGATTTGGATGGCGACAAAGCGCTGTTCGTTGGCCTGTCGCATGTACTCGACGAGCGGTATGGCGCAATACGCCCCGTCGGCATTGCCGCCGTCGACCGGCCGGCGCCCAACGGGGTGGAACCGCGTGGTGCGCGCGACCTGCGCGGCATCGGCGGCGCCCATGACGTGGGGCACCATGATGCCGGCGGCATCCATCTCGAGGGGATGGATCAGGTCGCTATACCCGCCGCGCTGGACCCGGACCATGGCGTCGACGTTGTAGATCTTGGCCGCGCGTATCTGGTTCTCTACCTGTTCCAGGGTGTTTGGCACGTGTTCCATGCACAGCCAGACACAGTCGTAGCCACACATGGCCGCGATCTCAACCGCGCGGGGGTCGCACAGGTTCAGCTTGCCGCAGCACGCGGTCTCGCCGGCACGCATTCTCTGAAGGACTCGACTGGGTCGCATTTGCATGGGAACTCCTCGTTGTCTTTCTCAGTCATTCCCGACGGGCAACCAGATTGCCTCGCCGTCGACGGCCCGCAGTGCCGCCAGGTTCACGCGCAGGGTCTGCAGCCCTTCAGCCAATGTGCACAACGGTGCGGCCTTCTCTTCGAGCACGTCGAGAAACGCGCCGGCCTGCAGAGTAAACAGGTCGTCGCGTTCCATGGGGGACCACGGTTCGTCGTGCCACGTGTCGTCAGGGTCGGTCTGCCAGCGCCAGCGTTGGCCGATCGGCTCGAATCGCACCGTACCGCGGGTGCAGTTGACCGTGAGCAGGATCTCGTTGGGCGGCTGGTACTGGTTCAGGCTGAAGCTGCCCATGACTTTCCCGTGCCGGGTCAGGACGTGGACGGTATCTTCGACGGTTACGCCTTCGAGCACCATGTGGTCCGCATCGGCGGTCAGCCGCTCGACGGGTCCGACAAGCCACTCCGAGGCATTGACCATGTGGGTCAACGCGTCCTGTATGGCGCCGCCGCCCTTGGCCCGGTCGGTGTAGTAGATCTCACGGTAAGCCGGGCGGAAGAACGGGAAGTTCTGTCCGCAGTTCACAACGACCTGGACGGGTTCTCCGAAACGCCCCGCCTGCAGGGCCCGGCGCATGGCCGCCAGTCCGGGATGGGCGCGGTACACGTAGGCGACGCCGGCGTGGAGGCCGCCCTGTTCGACGGTCTCCGTGAGCTCGGCGATCCCGTCGGTTGAGGTGGATAGGGGTTTCTCGATCAGCAGATGGATGCCCCGCCCGGCAAGGCGCCGCGCGATCGGGACATGGGTGTGGGCAGGAGTGGCGATGACCGCCGCATCCCATGGTTCTTCCAGCGCGGTGTCGAGGGACGTGAAGCTCTCCGCGAGACCGTATTGAGCGGCCACACGGCGGCAGATGTCGGGATTAAGCTCGCAGATTCCCACGGTGGCCCGCCGCGTGGCGAGCATACAGCGCGTGTGTCGTTCGCCGATCGAGCCGGTCCCAATGACGAGGATGCGTTTCATAGCCGTTCAGTTCTCAGCCGGCGCGAAGCCGGACTTCCTTGCCCGATGCCGCCGACGTGTACACGGCATCCAGGATGGTCTGGACGGCCAATGCCTGCGCCATCGTGGTGCAGGGCTTGCACTTGCCCAGGATGGCGTCAATCCAGTTCGCGAACCGCGTTTGGCCGTGGCACGGTCCGCGAACCCCCTGAGGTTCCACGACATCGTACTCGCCCTTGCGTTTTCCGAAACGGAAGACCTTGGCGGCCGGGAAGACGGACGCCCCGGCCTCCGTGCCGAACAACTCGACGTTGTGTCGTCCGGCCGATTCCTGGTGGAGGGCCCAGGAGACCTCGAGCACGACGGTAGCGCCGTTCTTCATGCGGATCAGCGCGCTGGAGAAATCCTCCACGTCGAAAATGCGCTCGGCGCGGTCGGACATGCCCCATCCGCCTTCTCCCAGGCCCCGGGGCCCGAACACGGAGTGAGTAACGGCCGAGACGGTGTCGGCTTTGAAGTTGTCCATCAGGTACAGGCACAGGTCCAGGGCATGAACACCGATATCCAGCGTTACGCCGCCGCCCGCGATCTCCTTGCGGCAGAACCAGGTGCCCATACGGGGAATGCCCGTGCGGCGAAGCCAGTAGGCCTTGCCGTGGTAAATGTCCCCAAGCGTGCCGCGCTCCACGAGCGCCTTTACCACCTGGCTGGACGGTGCGAACCGCTGGTTCATTCCGAGCACCAGCAGTTTGCGGGCCTTCTTGGCGGTCCGAACCACGTCCAGCGCTTCACGGCGGCTGAGGGCAAACGGCTTGTCCAGCAGAACGTGCTTCCCCGCCCGCAATGCGCCGATGGCCGTGGACGCGTGGTACGCGTTGGGCACGGAGATCCCGACGGCGTCGATATCCTTGTCGGCGTACAGGGCGTCCGCCGATTCGTAGACGCGCGAGATGCCGTACTCATTCTGGAGCGCCTTGGCGCGTTTAAGGCTGGGATCGGCGACCGCGATAACCTCGGCCTGCGGGTGTTGCCGGATATCCCTGCAGTTCCCGAAAGCGACCTGTCCCGCCCCGAGCAAACCGATCTTGAGGTTCTTCATGCAACCCTTATCCCTTGCGTTGTTCCAACATGCGTCGGATGTTCACGAAACACTTCTCCATGCTTTCCAGCGGCGGGTAGGGATACGTCTCCTGCTCGACGATATACCATTCCGTTCCGCCGACGGTTTCACAAAGCGTGAACACCTGGTTCCAGTCCACCTTCCCCTCGCCAACCACGGCCCCCGTTGGGTCATCGGTCCACTCCTTCAGGTGCACGGTAATGGCACGTCCGGGATAGCGTTCGATGAAGGGCGCGGCGTTGACGCCGGCGTGTCGCGCGTTGCCGGTGTCGACCTGCATGATCACGTTACGGGTGTTGGAGAAGAAGACGTCCCACGGGTAGGTGCCGTCGATGGGCGTGAACTCGATGAAGTGGTTGTGGTAACCGAGTCGCATTCCATGGGTCTCCAATCTCTCGGCCAGGTCGTTGAAGCGGACGGCCGTGCGCTTCCATGCGTCGAGTGACTCCGTGCATTCCTTGGGGAGCCCCGGTACAACGACGAAACGGTTCCCTATAATCTTGTTGGTGGCAACGGTGTCGTCAAACGTATCGTCGGCCAGCAGAGCCAGGGAGGTGTGGCTTCCCGCGCACTGCAGCCCGAAATCGTCCAGCCATTGCCGGACCTGGACGGCGTCGTGCCCGTAGAACCCGGCGAACTCGACTCCCTCGTACCCGATCGCGGAAAGTCGCTTCAGTACGGAGGGCAGGTCCGTGGCGCAGTCGTTTCGAACGGAGTACAGTTGTGCGGCCAGGCTGATCTTGCTCATCGTTGTTCCTTTCATGCCGTGCGGAATTCGTGCGCGGTAAGGGGTATTTCTACGCCGACGGGAACCGCGCGTCAATACGGGAGGGGCGGGAAGACGGATTATTTGCGGGGCCGGGTGTGGCGGCGACTACGCGGAGCCGGATGCACGTGGCCGGCCGGGTCAGTGCTCGTGCTGCGCGTGCAGCCGGAACAGGGCGTCTTTCAATTCATCGAGGCCCCAGCCCTTGGCGGCCGACACCGGCATCGGGTGCACGCCGGTCCGGCCCTCGAATTCGCGCAGGTTCTCGGCGGCCGAGGGAAGGTCCATTTTGTTGGCCACGATCAAAGTGGGCCGTTCCACAAGGTCCTCCCGGTACAGCGTCAGTTCGGTGCGCAGGGCGTGGTAGTCGTCACGTGGCAGGCGACCGTCGACTCCGGCCATGTCGATGACGTGGACCAGCACCGGGGCGCGCTCCACGTGGCGCAGAAAAGCGTCCCCGAGCCCGACTCCCGAGTGGGCGCCCTCGATCAGGCCGGGAATGTCGGCGACGGTGACGCGGGAGTAATCGGGGAAAATGACGGTGCCGATGATGGGATTGAGCGTAGTGAAGGGGTAGGCGGCCACCTTGGGGTGGGCATCGCTGATCGCCGTGAGCAACGACGATTTCCCGGCGTTGGGGAAGCCGACCAGCCCCACGTCGGCCATGAGCTTGAGCTCCAGGCGCAGCCAGGACTCCCTGCCCGGCTCGCCATCGGTGTGTTCGCGGGGCGCCTGGTGCGTGGGGCTCTTCCAGTGGCAGTTCCCCAGCCCCCCGCGACCGCCCTGCGCTACAAGCAGCTCTTCGCCGTCCGCCACGATGTCGCCGATGCATTCACCCGTCCGCGCGTCGTGGATTTCCGTGCCGCATGGTACGGCGATGATGATGTCCTTGCCGTCGTGGCCGTGGCAGCGCTTGCCCTTGCCGTGTTCCCCGTGTTCCGCTCGCCGGTCCGGCGTGTAGTAGACGGCAAGGAGGGAGTTTTCGTTGCAGTCGCCGCGCAGGATGATGTGTCCGCCGCGACCGCCGTCACCGCCGTCGGGTCCGCCGCGGGGGACGAACTTTTCGCGACGAAAGCTGACGCAGCCGTTTCCTCCCGCACCGGCCTGAACGTGCAGGGCGACCGAATCAACAAACGTGTGGGCTTTCACAAGTCGGTCACTGGGCGGCCGGAACAGGTTCCACGACACTGACGCGACGCCCGTTCTTCTCGAAACGGACCACGCCGGGTCGAACGGCAAAGAGCGTGTCGTCTTTGCCTCTCCTGACGTTCTGCCCCGGGAACACCTTCGTGCCCCGTTGCCGAATAATAATGCCGCCCGGCTGGATGGACTGGCCGTCCATGCGCTTGACGCCAAGGCGTTTGGATTGACTGTCGCGCCCGTTCTTTGCGGCACCCGAACTTTTCTTATGGGCCATGATGAGCCAATAGGAATTTGCTTTCCCTAACTCCCGGACAACAGGGCTGCCACGCCACGTGAAGTGCCCGATTTCTGACTGAACCATACGAG
>JAFGHX010000044.1 GCA_016929905.1 Kiritimatiellia bacterium | reverse complement strand
CGGGTATTGCCCCCTCCCGCGCGCCTTGCCCAGCGCCAAAATCGCCTCGGCTAACGTTAGCGTATTTACGAAAGGCAGTACTAAGGCGAAGGGCGGAAGGCCGGGGCAGTGGCTGTAAGACCCTCGGCACGCGGGGCGGCGCCGGATATGTTTCCGAGTAAGTTCTCGAGCAAGTTTCAGAGGTCCGGGCAGGATTCGGGCGGATCTTCACGCCCGGCGCCTCGTTTCGCACTCCAGCCTTGAAACCGCCGTGCGGGAGATGATAGGATGCCGCCCGGCGGGACGGGTCGCAGGCAGGCTGTCGGCGTGGCGGCACCCCGCGCCGGTTGCGTCTGTTGTTCCACATCGGGTCACCGGGGAGGTCGAGGGATATGAAGAGACTGGTTCTGATCGCATTGTGTGCATCCTGTGCAGTCGCCCTGCCGCGGACGCCGTGCGCGGGGCAGGAGTTTCCCAACCCGCCCGGGCCGCCCGGCTCGGAGGAAGCGACGATGAAGACGCTGGACCAGGTCGAGCCGCGCGTCTACATATCGGAGCTGCCCATCACGATCTCGAATTCCGGCTCCTACTACCTCACGGACAACCTGGGCGGGGTCAGCGGCTTCAACGGGATCACGATCGCGGCCGACGACGTGCAACTCGACCTGTGCGGGTTCGGCCTGTTCGGCGAGACCGGCACGCTGCACGGCATTTATGTGGACTCGCCAACGGAGCCGGAGCAGGACGCCTTTTACAATATCGCGATCCGCAACGGCGTTGTGGACAACTGGGGCGGCTGGGCGCTGAACGCGACGAACGCGCACCAGAGCGAGTTCTCGGCCATCAAAGTCTGGGCTAACGGCGGCGGCGGGCTCGGCGTGGGCGAAAGCTGTATGGTGCTCGAATGCTCCTCGGGCGGGAACACAAACGAGGGTATCCTCACCGGCGACGACGCCACCATCCGCGACTGCAAGAGCGACGAGAACGGGAAGACGGGCGTCAAGACGGGCTCAGGCAGCCGGGTTTCCGGCTGCACCGCCACGGGCAACGGGGAAGACGGCATCAAGGCCGGCGACGGCGCCACGGTGATGGACTGCAAGAGCATCGAGAATGCGGGCAACGGCATCCTCACCGGCATGGGCTCGTGCCTGCGGAACTCGACGTCCGCGGAAAACGGGCAGGACGGGATTGCGGCGGACATGTACTGCTCCGTGCGCGACTGCCTGGTCGGCTTCAACAAGGCGGACGGCATCCAGGTGACCTGGAGCTGTCAGGTGATCGGCAACAACTGCGGCGACAACGGGAACACGACGAGCAACGGGGCCGGGATCGTGGTGTTCGACAGCGGCAACCGGATCGAGAACAACAACCTCACCTCGAACCCGCGCGGCATCGAGGTGCAGGGCAGCGGCAACTGGATCGCGAACAACACGGTGATCGACAGCCTGCACTACGGGATCCTGGTCACGAACGAGGACAATGTCGTCGTCCGCAACGGGGTCGGGTCCGGAATGGAAGGTTCGACCAACTTCTGGATCATCGACGGCAACCAGAGCGGCATCATCCAGGGCAACCTCGGCACCAACTTCAGCGGCGCGGACGCGTGGGCGAACCTCGAAATCATGACCCCTTAGTGCGCTTCGCGCACGGGCGCTAGAAACTGAAGTTCGCCCACGGGTTGGCGTTGGTGAACTCGGCGGGCATGGCGTCGTAGATCAGAATCTGGCCGACCCGGTCGTCGCCGAGCAGGTAGTAGTTGGTCTCGGTGTTGGAAATCGCGTTGTTGCGGATGACCAGGTTCTTCGTCGACACGCCGAGACTGGCAATCCCGTACTTGTTCAGCGCGACCGTATTGTTCTCGATGCGGTTGCCGTGGAAGTCGATTTGCACGCCTGCGCCTTCCGTCCCGCTCTGCGCGTTGTTCGCGCAGTTGTTGCCGATTACCCGGCAGTACCAGCCCACCTCGATGCCGTTCAGCACATTCTGCGAGACCAGGCAATCCTGGATCATGCAGTGGTCGAGCGCCACGATCCCGCTCTTCTGGTTGTAGCTTGACGAACACCCGATGATGCGGCAGTCGTTCATCGCGAGAATCCCGTTCCAGCCGCTGCGCAGCACCTTCGTGTCGCGGATCGTACCGTGGCTCTTGACGTTCAGGCCGTTCTTCGCATTGTCCAGAAACAGACACTCCTCCACCAGCCATGTGTCGCCGAGAAACGCGCCGGAGGCATCGGCGCCGAACCCGTTGGTCTGCACGATGACCGACAGCAGCAGACTGTCGGTCACATTCGAAGCCGAGACGCCCAACCAGCCCCAGTTGCGCAACACGCCGTTCTGGATCGTGACGTTGGCAAGCCCGTCGGCGATGTCGATCCCGTTCTGTGAGCCGGACACCCCAACCAGGGCGAACCGGTTCAGATCGAGCCTGACGTCGCTGCAGGCAATGGAGACCCCGTTGCTGCCCGAGACCCCCGTAAGGCTTGCCGTGAGGTAGTACGCGCCCGAATGGGTGATGGCATAGGGCAACGCCTCAATCGCCGCCCGCGGCTCAACCTGGTTGAGGCTCTTCATGTGCGCCTCGTCCGAGCCGGGCGGCCCGGGCGGCACGAGATTGTCCGCCCACGCAAGCCGAATCAGAAATGCCAAAGCCAGCAGAAAAACGGCCCGTCTTCCCCGAATCATGGAACACCTCCCGTGCGTAGAACAGGAAGTGTATCATGAACGGGGGAAAGAGACAAAGTAGAAGAGCCGTCCCGGCTCTTCCCGCAGCGCTCGGCTGTGCGAGCATTCGGGGCATAGCCTCGGCGAACGCCGCCCTCCGTGCCGGCCGCACGCGCTTTGAACTGACGCAGCATGTGCCTTCCGCGCATTCTCTGCCCGCGAAAGGGCGCGAACCGCTCTTTGGCCGGGCTACCGGCCCTGGGCCGCCTTGTGCTTCTGCATCCAGTCGGCATAGGCCTGCTGGGTGAGCGGATCGGCCGGGCCCTTGCGCTGCAGCAGGTTCTGATAGCGCTTGCGCGCGGCCTCGGACTGCTCCTTGGCCGCGGCCCGGCGTTGGCCCTCTTCGGGCGTGAGCGCCTCGCCCGGCTGCGTGCCCTCCCGCTGCCGGACGGGCTGCGCCGGGCTCACGGCGGATGTCTCGTCTTCTTCGCCGGCCGTGAATGCAGCGCCTTGCGCCGCGTCGCGTGCGGCTTGCCGCTTGCCCAGCAGTTGCACGATCTTCTCCCGGTCCCGGGCGTCCTTGGCCGCCTGCAACGCGGCTTCGTCTTCCAAGGTCCAGAGGTCGCCGAACGTCTCGACGCCGGGCTGATCGGGCGGCTGCTCAGGTGGCTGCTCGGGCGGAGCAACGGGCGCCGCCTCGAGCTGCACGTCGACCCGGACCGTCTCGTCCGGCCTGGCAGGTTCCATGCGGCGCACCTGCCGCAGCGTCTTGCAGCCCGGCGCCGACACGATCAGTTCCACCTGGCCGGGCATCACTTCCGTGAAGACGGCCGGGACGCCCGTGTCGGTGGCTGTTCGTGCGGACTCGCGCAGGGTGACGACGGGTGTCACGCCTTGCACCCCCTTGGGCAGCGCCACGTGCACGTACACGTTGGCGGTGAGATTGGTCCGCACCATCTTGACGGTCAGCGTGTGGGCCGCCGGCGGGGCGGGGCTGTCAATCGCGATCCGGCCCGACGCCACCTGTTCCCAGCCCCACGCGAAGGCCGAGGCCGTGTAGGTTCCACTTTCGCGGGCGGCAAAAGTGGGAGTCGGGTACGCGGACTCTTCGACGGCCTTTCCGTCCTTGAGCAGCGTCACGTGCTCGGTGCGGATCAGGACATTCGGGCGCCCGGCATCGTACGCCTCCACCGTGATGGTCGCCTCCGGCGTCAGAGCGATAACCACGATTTGCGGCCTCTGCGTCCCGCTCGGAACGGTGGCGGTGGCGCTCTGTTCCGAGAAGCCGCGCGCCTTGCCATGGAAGGTGTAGGTGCCGGGCGGCAGCGACAGGATCTTCTCGCGACCGGTCGGGACGAAGATGTCCGGGCGCCCCTCCACCCGGACGAAGGCGCCGGGAATCAACGCGCCGTCAGGGCCGTTGACGCGAATGTCAACCAGCGTCTCGGCAGGAGCGGCCGGGGTCTGCGCGGCGGGCGTCGTGGCAACGGGCGGGCCAACCGGCCCCTTGACGACCGCCATCGGATTCTTCGGAACAAGATGCAGAAAAGGCGGCTCGCCCTTCGCCGGCGCGGCCGGCTGCCCTTCGGCATCCGAAGGACCAGACGGTCCCTGCGGAGTCGGTCCCGTATCCGGCGCCGGGCGCGCGCCCGGAGCAGAGGGCCCCGCCTGTCCCGGTGCGGGCGCCGCGTCGGGTTGTGCGGGCGGCGACACCCCCTCGCCGGGCGGAACAGCGTCTGCCGGCGCCTCATCCTGCTCCTCGCCCTGCACCGTGACCATCACGGTTTCCCCGGCCGGGGGAAGAGACTCGGTCAGGTGCGAGTCGCTCAAACGCCTGGGGATGAACACCTGCTCGAGATTGACTTGGATATGCAGACCGGAAGACTGCGTGCCGAACAGCGCCAGTCTGTGCCAGGGCGATTCGACGGTCATGCTCACCGTCCACTCGCCCTCCTGCCGCAAATCGGCCGCATCCCACACGGGCGGCGATTTCAGGCGCAGAACGCGTCCCCCTTGTGACACCTGCACGTTCCTGATTTTGACCAGCGTCTTGCCGTAGGTCTCCTGTTCCTTCGCCGTCAGGTTGCGGCCGCGGTACGAGACGGCGAAGCGGACCGTGATCGTCTCATCCGCCGTCGTCACCGGTGTCGGCTGGACCCGCACGTGTCCGATCTGGACGGTCGTATTCAGTTTCGCAGCGGCACACGCCGGCGCGCCGGCAAGAGCCAGGATGACCAACCCGGCCGATACCGTCCGCCGCGCCCAGCGGTTGCATCCCGCGTTCACACTTTTCGATTCCGCGCCATGCCAGAGGCCAATGTGCACGTCATTCCCTCCTTCCTCGGAGCGCCCGCCGTCTGCCCGATCCGGCGGCCTGCCCGGGGCCGATGTTAGCCGCCGCGCGAACCGTCTGTCAAGCGGCGCACCTCCGGACTCAAAGCGCGCGCAGCGTTTCCTCATACACCTCGAAATGTTCCCCCTCCGCTTCGTCGGGGTCGGCAAACTTCAGCCAAAGCGCGTGGTCCCGCTGTCCGCCGCTCAGCCCGCGCCGGCTCCCTTCCTTCCACGGTTCCGCGCCGTGCCAGACGACGTGCCCGTCCTGAAGGAAGATGTACTCGCCGGGATAGCGTGCGGTCAGTTCGGCGCGGTGCTCGCGATAGAAGAGGGCCTGCTCGCAGGTCGTCCGGCGCCAGCTTCGGATCGTTTCCGCCGTGTCGCGCGTACGCGAATCGAACGCGGCGAGCGGCGCCTCGCATTCCGAGGCGAAGTCGATGGCCTCCAGGTCGACCGTCCCGAAGCCGCGCCCGGCCGCGAGGCGGAGCGCGTTGCGTTCGGTCCGGAACGGCGGGGCGGGCCAATCGGTTGCGGGCTCATGCCCCATCAGGTACGCGCCGCATGCGTCCGTGGCCACCGGGTGGTCGCCCGCGACAAGCGCGCTGCAGATGCGGCCCTCGCCGTCCCACTCCCGCCCGGCCTGACCGGTGAGGGCGTCGATGACGTTGAGACACGGCGCCACGATCCGGCCCAGGTCGACGAGGACGTGCGGAAGCCGGATGAAGTGGTGGTAATAGGTGCGAACCCGGCCGGCGGGCGGCCAGGCGGGCAGCCCGAACAGGTTTTTGAGACAAAGCGTGACGCCCATGAACGCATGGTTCTTCATCTTGGCCAGCGAGACCACCGCGTCCGACTCCCGGACGGCCGAGCTCAACAGGTAGCGATCGAACATCGACCCGCCGCCGGGCACGTCGACGCACTCGGCCGGCGGGTCGCTCGCGCTGCGGTAGGCGACGTCGAACTCGGCCAGGACGGGCCGGATAGCCACGCCGGGCGCCGCAGTCGCCTCCGCGGAAGCGGGCGGGCTGTCATCGATGACCAGCACCTCCGCACGGGTCCGCTCGCGCAGCAACCGCAGCAGGGCCCGCAGCACCGCGTCGTCCACCAGTTCCCTGTTGCGCCCCTCGAAACGGCGGACGCCGCCGCTGAAGTACGCGTTCGGCTTCACGAGTACGCGCCCGGCCGCCGCGAGCCGGCGCCACGCGGCGGTCAGCGGATCGGCCACACGGCGCAGCGCGTCATACACCTCTTCGTCCGAGGCGCGATGATCGCAGCGCACCGCGCGCACCCTGTAGGGTTTCGCCGTATGCATGGCGCGAGTATAGCGCACGGCGCAGAGTCCGCCAAGAGCTGCGGATTCCCATCCGCGGATCGGGTTCCGCGCCGTTCTTGACATCCGGACCGGGGTGCGCGACAATACGCCGGAGACGAGGGGCAACGGGTATCCGGACTGCCCAACCCGCCGCAATGTCGACCACCGTTCGGGATCTCGGGGTGCCGTTCATGAGAAGGGTGACGCCTGTTCTGTTGCTGCTGGCCTGCTTCCCCCTTCCGGCGGCTGCCCAGAACCTGAAGAAGGAGACGGTCGACACGGTCAAGTCGGCGATCGTCTACATCCAGGTCAAGCGGCAGCTCGCCACGACGCAACGCCCGACGACGAGTTCCGGCACGGGCTTCTTCATCAGCGCGGCCGGCCACATCGTCACGGCGCATCATGTCGTCCAGCCGTTCGTGACGCTGAACCATCTCTCGTATCCGGCGCCGGTCGTGGATATTCGCGTGACGGCAAACAGCGGCTCCCAGGGCCAGAAGGTGCTCAAAGCCCGGATCCTGGCGGTTGACGACAAGAACGACCTGGCCATTCTGGCCGTGGACGCCGCCGGGACGGCGCACCTGACGCTGGGCGATTCCGCCACCCTGTTCGAGACCACGCCCGTGATTGTCTTCGGCTATCCGTTCGGCGAGCGATTCTCGGTCATCCAGCGCGGGCCGGAGCCGACGGTGACCTGCGGCCGCGTGACGGCGCTGCGGCACGACGACCGTAACGAACTGACGGCGGTCCAGATTGACGCGTCGGTCAACCCCGGCAACAGCGGCGGCCCGCTCGTCGATGAACAGGGCCGCGTCGTCGGGGTCGTGAACATCATGATGGGCAACTCGTCGGTGAACTTCGCCGTGCCGACCCATCTGGTGAACGCGCTGAAACGCGATCTGGACCTCACGACCCCGGTCGCCGGCGACGTGCCGCTCACGATCACGTCGTTTCCGTCGCGCGCGGCGGTGTACCTGGACCGGCGGCGTGTCGGCGAGACGCCGCTCAAGAGCTTGAGGGTCGCCAAAGGGCTGCACGAACTCGTCGTGCTCAAGAACGGGTTCGATTCGTGGATGGCGGAAAGAACCGTGCTGGCAGCCGAGGACCTGAACGTGGCCCTGCACGCACACCGCGGCGACCGCGTCAGGATCGGCCAGCCGCTCGACTCCGACACGCCGGAGGCGAAAGAACAGGGCGCGGGCCCCCAACCGTTCGAGACGGGCCAGAGCCTTCTGAGCGAGACGTTCGAGGACGCCGGTCGATTCGAGACCTGGGAGCAAAGCACGGCCGGCGGCACGCGGCGTACGTGGTTTGTGGCCGACGGCGCGGCGCACCAGCACGAGAGCGACCAGTACCTGCACGCGATCTACCTGGGCGACAACACCTGGCGCGACTACACCTTCGAGGCGGACGTCAAGATAGAGGACGAGCACGACGACAGCCGCGCCGGTCTGATCTTCCGGGAATCGGAAGACGGCTTCTTCCTGTTCCGGATCCACAAGGAGACCGACAAGGCTCAGCTCGCCTACCACCGCAAGAAGCCGTTCGGCTGGTTCGTTCTGGAAGAAAAGCCGGTGGGCAAGGACATCGCCGACGCCTGGTACAAACTGCGGGTGCAGGCGGCCGGCCCGCACCTGCGCTGCTTCCTGGACAACGAGCCGGTGTTCGCCGCCCAAAGCGACCTGTCGGGCCAGGGGCGGGTCGGCCTGTACTCGGTGGAAAGCAAGGCGTCGTTCGACAACCTGAAGGTGCTCGAAACGAAGCCGGCGGCGGAGCCGCCCGGCCAAACGCCGGAAAGCGGCGGCATGCTGTCCTTCTGGTTCTCGGACTACTTCAACCTGGATTCCGTCTGGTGGGCGCAGCACGAACAGGGCAGCAAGCAGCCTGCGCCCTGGTACTTCTGCCCGGGCGGCGCCGCGCAGCTGCATGCGGATGCGAAGGAGCGCACGTGCGAATTCACCAGGTACCACCTCTCCGATTTCGTTCTGGACGTGCTCCTGTCGCTGGGTAAGGGAACCGACGAGGCGCGGTTCGCAATCGTGTTCCGGAAACACAACAACCAGATAGGTTCGATCACCTTCTCCCGGGCCGAGGAGAAGGCCTGGCTCGCGGTGTCACGCAACCGGAACGAAGAGATCCTGCAGGAAGCCTCGCTGCCCGTCGACTTCTTCAACGACGTCTCGCGCGTCGAGCTGGTCGTGCAGGGCGACACGCTGCGCTGCTCGGTCTCGGGCGAAACGCTGCTGCGCTACGAAGGGAACGCCCTGCCCGGCACCGCCGGCCGGATCGGCTTCTCGACGGCGGGCGTACCCCTGGTGCTGCACCGCATGACCGTCTCCTCCGTGCAGCGGTGAGCGGATCCTTCGCACACCTCCTGCCCGGTGGCGAGAGTCGCGGGTGGAGACTTGTGGACACAAGGATTGCCACGAGGCGAGATGTTCAAGAGTTGCACGGCGTACTCGCTCTCGTGGCAATCCTCGACTCCCGCAACCATGCCCTTTGGAGTGCGAAAGGTATGCGGTCGCAGCCACTCTCAAGTCTCACGCTCAGGCGCCGACAGGTTCCGGTGTGGAGGCAAGCAGCGCGTGGGCCTCTTTCAACTGGGCCCGGATCGCGATCCGCTGCGGGCACTTTTCCTCGCAGACGCCGCACGCCAGGCAGGCGTCCGCCGCCTTGCCGTCGCGCGGCGCCCTGCCCCGCCAGGCGGCGTAGCGCTGCCGGGCATGCGCCTCGAGCCCGTACACGCGCGCCGCATTGTACAGGCCGAAAATCTTCGGGATATTGACTTCGTTCGGGCACGGCACGCAGTAGCCGCAACCGGTGCAGTACACGTCCGCCATCTTCGCCAGCCGATCGAGTTGCTCCGCCACGAGCCGCTGCTCGTCCGAATTCAGCGTACGCGGGTCCGCGGCCGTGCGCAGGTTCTCCTCCACCTGCTCGATCGTGCTCATGCCCGACAACGCAATCGTCACGTTCGGGTTCGAGAGCACGAACCGCAGCGCCAGCTCCGGCATGCGCGTGATCTGCGGAAGAATCCCCGCCAGCACCCTGTTCGGCGCGCCCAGTCTCCCGCCCCCGACAGGCCCCATCACGACAATCCCCACGCGCTTCTCCGCCGCGTAGGCCATGCCGTCCTCCAGCTTGCGGTCAAGCAGGTTGTACTGCAGCGTGATCGATTCGTAGAAGCCGGCATCGATGATCTTGCGCAGTTCCTCGTTCGTGTCGTGGAAGGAGGTGCAGATGTGCTTGATCAGGCCCTGCTCCTTCGCCTTGACCAGCCACTTGCCGATCCGGGGGCGGACCGCTTCTTCGAAGCGGGCGCCGCGAATGCCATGCGTATTGTAGATGTCGATGCTCGCCACCCGCAGACGCTCCAGGCTGTTTTCGAGGTTCTGCCACCACTCCTTCTCTTCGTCCCCGTAGTACGGGTTCTTGGTAGAGACGATCACCTTCTCGCGCCAGCCCTGCAGGGCCTCGCCGACCGCACGCTGGCTGTCCTGGTTGCAGTAGCCCACGGCCGTGTCGATGTAGTTTACCCCCGCCTCGAATGCGCGGTGTATCATCGGAATCGCCAGCTCGCGGTCCACGCGGTCCCCGTCCATCGGCAGCCGCATCGCTCCAAACCCCAGCCTGGATACGCGCAGGCCCGTCGCGCCGAGCGTCGCGTGTTGCATCGTCCGCCTCCTCTCCGGATGAAAGCCCTCGTTGCTTTCGCTTGCTCGTTAATCATTCTATGTATATATTCCTATATGTCAATATCTTCCCGCCTTTTTTTCGGCCGGCTGGATGAGGATCGAATTGCATGAGCCGCTCGGAGGTGGCAAACTGACAGAAAGCGGGAGGGCCCTGGATGTCTGACGCCGGCGGACACGCGAAACGGCAGCGTTATGGCTGGGCTGACTATCGGAGTTGGCCCGACGACGTACGCTGGGAGATTATTGGAGGCCAAGCGTTTGACATGACGCCGGCGCCGGGCACGCGGCATCAGACGGTTCTGGTGGCGATCTCGGCACAGCTCCACCGGCATTTCCAGGAGAAGCCATGTCACGTCTTCGTCGCACCCACTGACGTGAAGCTTTCGGACGAGGACATCGTGCAGCCCGACGTGGCGATCGTCTGCGCGTCCGACAGGATCAAGCCGACCCATATTGACGGCCCGCCAACGCTGGTCATCGAGATTCTGTCGCCCTCGTCCATGCTGCACGACCGCGTGCACAAGATGGCACTCTACGCAAGAGCCGGTGTAAAGGAAGTCTGGCTGGTCACGCCCTATCCATGGCTGGTGGAGGTGTTCCTGCTGGAGAACGGGGCCTACAGCCTGACGCACTCCTATACGAAGGAAGACGTGCTCCGGAGTCCAACCTTTCCGGAACTGGCCGTCGAACTGGGCAAGGTCTTCGACTTTCCCGTGAATCCTGACGAAGAGATCAAGATGATCAAGGAAGGCCGTCCGAGTTACGGGACCCCGTGACCGAGCGCGGGCGTCGCCTGCCACCGAGAGCTCGGAGGTCGGCGATGAGAGGTCAGCGGGTTCTCCCGCGCGGCTGTGACCTCTGACGACTGCGGCTCACGAGCACGCTGTAAGCGCGTCTCGTGGAGCCGCTTGCTGGCGGCCGGCATTAGGTCCGGCCGTCGCGGATCCTACTCTCACTCCTAATCTCTGATCCCGGCCGTGCCCGACGAAGCCACGAGGCACGAGGGCAAAGTCGCGGCGGAGCCGGCCCCCGCTCCGCCCCTGGATCCGCGATTACGAGTGCGATTATGACCCGCGAATTCTTCCGTCCTTGCTCCGCCAACTAGCGGTCCTGCCCGAGGCCGGGGTTGAGCCTGAGCGCCTCGGAGAAATGGACGGCGGCCTCGGCCGTACGGCCGGCATGCCGCAGCGCGCAGGCAAGGTTGTAGTGCGCCTCGGCGTAGCCGGGATCGAGCCGCACGGCCTGCGCGTAGTGAAAGAGGGCGCGATCCCATTCTCCGCGGCGCTGGAGGAGGGCCCCGCTGTTGTTGTGCGCCTCGGCGTGGCGGGGGTTGATCCTGAGCACATCCGCGTACTGTGCGAGCGCTTCATCCGTCTTCCCCATGCCGGCCAGGGCGACGCCGAGATTGTAGTGCGTGCCGGCGCTGTGCGGGTCGATCGTGACCGCCTCGGAAAACAGCGCCATGGCTTCCGCCATGCGCCCCTGAGCGGCGAGCACGGTGCCGAGGTTATTGCGCGCATCGACGTTGCCCGGCTCGATGCGGATCGCCTGTTGGAAACGAAGGATGGCGTCGGCCGGCCGCCCGAGCCGCGCCTGCATGGCCCCCAGCTTGATGTAGGCCGGCGGGAAATCCTGCCGTCTGCGGATGGCTTCCTCGAAATGGGCGGCCGCCAGCGCAATGTCGTTCCGGCGTTCCGCGCGAATGCCGAGCGTGTGGTGAGAAATGTAGCTCCGCGGGTTGACGTCCAGCGCGTGGGTGAACAGCGTGCGGTCCTCACGCCAGACCCGGGTCTGGAGCAGACTCCTGACGCCGAGCAGGGCCAGCACGGCGACCGCGGCCACGGCGGCCGCACGCCGTTTCCGATCGCCGACGACGGCGGCCAGCCAGTAGGCGGCGGCCAGTCCGGGCCCGAGCATGGCGACGTAGAGGTAGCGGTCCGCCACGGTCGAGTAATCCTGGAAACGGAAAGGGATCAAGCCGAGCACGGGGAACAGGCCGGCCACGAAGACGCCCGCGCACACCAGCAGCGGGGTCCGGTGCCGGCCGCTGCCGGCCACCAGCGCCAGCAGCCCGGCCGGCACCAGCCAGGTGAGGAAGATCCAGCCGCGGCTCAACACGACGAGGGGCGACCGCCCATAGTCGGTCCCCATCGACCACGGGACGGCCAGCTTGTAGAGGTAGAACGCGATGGCGTCGCACGCCACGAGCGGCCGGGTCCAGACGCGCGGGATGTAGTTGATGAGCCGTTCGGGTTGCGAATACTTGGCCAGCAAGAGCCAAGGCAGCGCCATGAGAACCCAGAGCAGCAGCACGCCGTTGCGCCGCCATTCGGCCTGCAGCCGCGCGCCCGGGCCGCGCAACGCCGTGTTCCGCTCCGGGCCGAACGCGGAGCCGAGCGCGCAGGCGAGCAGCGGCAGGAACCCGGCGGTCGACTTGGCCACAACGGCGAGTGCGAAAGCCGCCGTCGCCGCCACGGCATGGCGCGTCGCGGCGGACGGCCGGCCCCTCACCCCGGCCCTCTCCCCCGCGGGGAGAGGGGGTCTCGCTTCTTCCCTGAGGCCCTTCTTCGGCCCGGCCATCTCGCTCGTTGCGCCACTGTCTGTTTGTTCACCCGCGCCGCCGCCCTGCGCCTCTCTGAACCGCAGGTATTGCCAGAGCGCGGTAAGCGACAAAAGCCCGGCCAGCACGTCCTTGCCGCCCGTGACCCAGGAGACGACCTCCACCTGAACGGGATGCACGGCGAAGAGCAGCGCGCCGGCACAGGCGGCCCGGGCGAACAGCCCGTCGCGCGACACCCCCTTGCCTGCCGGCCCCGCCGTCGCGCGCAGCCACGTACGGGCGACGGCGAAGACGAGCAGGGCCGCGAGCGCGTGCATGGCGACGTTGAGCGCGTGAAACAAACCGGGCTGCAGCACGCCGCGTGCGTCACGCGGGGAGACCGCAGCCAGCGCCGCCCAGAACGTGGACGTGAGCGGATACATGTGGTGTTCGACCGGGTGCGTCCAGAATTGGAGCACGCCGTGCCACGACACCGGATTCAAGGCGGGGTTCTCGAACACGTTGAAGTTGTCGTCCATCAGCACGAACCCGTGCCGAAAGGCGGGCAGGAAGACAACGCCGGTTGCCAGGACCAAGAGCGCCGGGATGAGGTAACGGCTCCGCGTCATCGTGGCGGCGATTCTAAGACGGCTCGTCCGAAACGTAAAGGGTGGAAGATGCGGCACAAGGCGGCCGCGGCCGCGGCCGAAGGAGAACTTGCCCCGAAACTTTCGGGCGGAGCGTCTTACTGCCGTCGATCCGGGATGTCTTGTTCGTGTTTCGGAAGCGTTAGCGTCGCCAGCCATCGGCTGAGGACACGGCGGTACTCGGCGGGGTTGGCTTCGATGTAGGAACCGTGAGGGACGTTCTTGAAGATATGGAGCTGAGCGGGCCCGCCCAGCGCGGCGCGCACGGCTTCCACTTCGGCGACCTGCACCCGCGGGTCGTCGGCGCCGTGCAGAACGAGGGCGGGGCCCGACACGGCGCGGGCGTAGTCGACGCCGTTGTGCGCGAACCCGTTGAACCCATGCTGGACCCCGCCCCAGAAGACCAGGAGATGTGCCGAGGGGAAAGCGGGCACGCCCATCACGCGGAACCGATGCGTGATGGTGGTCAGCAGCCGGTCGAACGGGCACTCCAGGACGAGCCCGGCGGGGGGCGCCACGGCCTGCGTCGCGATAGCGCGCAGGACCGCCACCGCACCCATGGACCGGCCGAACAGCACGATCGGCCGGCCGGGCCGGCGCAGGCGGAGCCAGTCAACGGCGGCGGCCACGTCGCGCGCTTCGAGCGCGCCGAGCGTCGTCACCCGCCCCGACGAATCGCCACAGCCCCTGAAATCCACGAGCAGCGCGTCCCACCGCAGCGCGTGGAACAGCTTCGCCTGCGGGAGCAGAGCGGCCTTACAACTGGTGTACCCGTGGAACAGGACGACTGTGCCCAGCCCATCCTGAACCGGCACGTGCCAGGCGGCCACATCGATCCCGTCCGGCGTCGTCAGCCGCACCTCTTCACCGCTGAGCCCGTGATCGGCAGGTGAGCCGCCCAGCCGCGGTTTCGGTATGCGCACACCCGTCAGCAGGACACCGGCCTTCTGGACGACGGAGAGGCGCTCCGGACTCGCCGTACGGGTGCCCGCCTGCGCGAAATGGGTCATGCGGTAGGCGTGCATGAAGGCGCTGGCATTCAACAGCACGAATCCGGCCAGGGCCAGAACGGCGGCGCCGGCCATCACGCGCCTGGCGCGGGAACGCGGGACTCTGAACGGGCGAGTGCGCATACGGACCAGTATAGCGCGCGTAAGGGCGCGAGTCGAACGCAACGCACGTCGGGCGGCGTTCACCGAACGCCAGCCCTGGCCTCGGTGCGCGCCCTGGGCGCCGGCTATGCGGCACGCGGTTGGTGAAGCCTGCTGTACACACGTGAGTGTATCCACACCGCGGCGCCGCTCAGCCGCCCGGGTCGCTCAGCCATTTTGAGGCGAGTGCCTCATCGGCGCTGAGCTTGCCAAGCACGCGGTAGCGCGAAGCGACCATTTCGGGGGATTCGCCGAACGGCTGGCGGACGACACCGCGCGCGGCCGAATGGATGAAGAAGACGCGATGCCCGTCGCAGAAGACGAACCCGGTATGCGTATCGAGCCCGACGATGTAGAGCCCAGCCCCCCATTTCAAGACGGCGTTCCGGAAGTCGGCGACCGGCCAATTGCTGTAGCGGCGTATGTGTTCGCTTCCAATCAGTTCCCGGATCATGGCTTCGGACGGCGCCCGCGCCAGTCTGACTCGGTCAATATCGAGGCCGGCGTCGCGCAGGACGGTGGTGACGAAATAGCCGCAGGCGATCTTGCCCTTTCGCGGAGTCTGCGTTGTGCCGTTGAAAGACCAGGGCGTGCCGTACCAGTGCGGGATCAGCGTATCGACGACCAACTCGCGCAGGGCGTGGCGCGTCTGCGCCAAGACCCGCTTCTTCTCCGCCGCATTCCGCGCGAGGGCCAGGCGCCGGCGCATCTTCCCGCGTTCGGCGCGTACCAGGCACTTCGCCTCGCCATACTTCTGCGCCGTGCCGGGTCCGCTCACCGACGAGCGGCCGGGCGGCGCACAACCGCACGCCAGCAGGGCCAAGACGCCTGCGAGGGCATACGCGGCTCGCGAGGACGCTCGCCCTCCAAACGCGCGCGATGGGTCAAGGATGGACCCGTTGGAGGGCGAGCGTCCTCGCGAGCCGCCGGCCTCAATCATGTCCCGATAGGCGGTCACTTTTGCCAGACCTCCGCCCAAGCTTGACGGTTCCCCTCATTCGACGGTGACGGTCACGCGGTCCGATCGGCCGCGATTGTCGCAGCAACTGATCGCGTGGCGTCCCTTGCGCGGGGCCCAGAAGACGGGCCGTGCGGCCGAGGCCGTTGCGTGCCGTTCGCCGTCGACGAACCAGTGCAGGTCGGATGCGGGTGCATCGGTGACGGCGACGAGTCTCACGCCCTGGCGGCCGCACAGGTCGGAATTCATGAGGCGAAAGGTCTCGCCGTCGGCCGGTTCCCGGATATGCAGGCGGGCGGCGGTTGACGGCGGGCGGGTCACGCCGGCGGCTGAAGCCTGTTCGACGCCGGTCTCGCACATGCCGTGTGTGCGGAGGAAAGTATGCACGGCGGGCGGCCACACCTCCCGTACGGGCGAGCCGGCCGGTCCGTCGCGCCTGTGCACGTCGCACATGCACGAGGCCGAAACGCCCGGGATGTAGTCGTCCGTTGCGAGAGTGGGGCAGGTCCCGTTCGGCAGGCCGCCGGTTCTGGCGCAGACGGCGCGCCGTTGCAGGCCGTCCGGCCGCTCGAACCACGGGCCCGGGCCGTCCGGGTAGAGGCGGCGGAACACATCCAGCGCGACGGGAGCCGCCGCCGTGCCGCCGACCAGCGCCGGCGACGGCCGCCCGTCGGGGTTCCCCAGCCAGACGCCCACCACGTAGTCCGGGTTATAGGCAATCGTCCAGGCGTCCCGGCCGCCGGCGGACGTGCCGGTCTTCCAGGCCACGCGCGGGGCACGCGTATCGGCCGTGTGCCCGATTGCCTCCCGCACGCGTTCGTCCCCGCCGAGCATATCCGTAATCATGTACACGGCCTCCGCGGAGAAGACGCGCGCGCCGGGCGCGGCTTCTTCCGTCTCGAGGAACCGGGCCGCGCGGTAGACGCCGCCGCGCGCCAGGCAGCCGTACGCGTTGGCGAGTTCGAGCAGACTCACCTCGCAACCGCCCACGACGATGCCGAGCCCGTAGTGGCCCGCAGGCTGGTCCAGCGTCGAGAGGCCCAGCCGGCGCAGGCAGGCGACAAAGGCCTCTTGCCCCACGCGCTGCGTGTAGTCCAACGCCGGGATGTTGAGCGAGTGCACCAGCGCCTCGCGCGCGGAAACCGGCCCGCAGTAGGTCCGGTCGAAATTCTCCGGGCTGTAGCCGGGAAACGACATGGGCACGTCGGCCACGACGCGACCGGGCGTGCACAGGCCCAGATCCATGGCCAGCGCATAGACAAAGGGTTTGAGAGCGGAGCCTGGCGAACGACGCGACATAGTCCCGTTCACCTGTCCTCCTTTCGTTTCATCCCCGAAATCCGGCGAGCCGATCATCGCTCTGACGGCTCCGCTCTCCACGTCCAGAATCACGACGGCGCCGCCTCGAATACCGGCCCAGCCCGGCTCGCGCAGCCGGGTCCGCAGGGCCGTTTCGCCCACGGACTGCAGGCGGGAGTCGAGAGTGCTGCGCAGCACGTGGCGGCCCCCATAGCGCCGCAGCAACAGGTCGCAGAAATGGGGCGCCTCGAACGGGTTCGCCGCCGGCCGAACGGCGGCCGGCGCCGCCCGCGCCTGCCGCCATTCCGAGTCGGCAATGAAGCCGCAGGCCAGCATCCGGTCCAGAACGTAGTCGCGCCTGCGCCGCGCGCGCGCCGGGTAGCGGTCCGGTCTCAGCGCCGAAGGCGCCTGAGGCAGTCCCACGAGCAGCGCGGCTTCCGAAAGGCTGAGGTCCGCGGCCCGCTTGCCGAACCAACGCCCGGCCGCCGCCTCGATGCCGCGCAGGTTGGAGCCGAACGGCGCCCGGTTCAGATACTGTTCCAGAATCTGTTCTTTGGTCCGGCTCCGCTCCAGCACGCCGGCATGGTGGGCTTCGACAATTTTCGTCCAGACGGTGCGGGGCCGCGGTTCGGTCAGCTTGACCACCAGCGTGCTGATCGTCGACGCGCCGGACACGACGCGGCCGGCCGCGAGGTTCTGCCCCATCGCACGGCACAGGGCCAACCGGTCCACGCCGTCGTGCCGGTAGAAACGCTTGTCCTCAGCCGCGACAACCGCGGGCGCGAGCCAGGCGCCTTTCGCGGCGCCGAACACGGGCACACAGAACGTGTCGTCCGGCCCGCAGGTCATCCGCAGCAAACGCCCGTTCCGGTCAAAGATCCGCACGGAAGCCCGGTAGTCGTCCAGGTCCCCTTCGTATCGGGGGATGCACGCCCGGAGGACGGCGTAGCCGGCGAGACCGGTGCAAACCGCCGCCGTCATGAACGTGACAAACCGCTTCCGACGCAGCCGTTCCCGTCCGCGCCGAGCCGGTACCGCCGGCTCTCGATCGAGTTTCACGTCACTCCCCCACCCGCACGCGGTGCGCGCCGTTCACGCTCTTGAGTTCCGGGTCGTACATGCACGAGGCCTGGACGGCAGGCCACACAAAATCGCCTTTCGTCACGGCGCGGGCGGCATAATAGTACACATGGCGCCCGGTCAGCGCGCCGGTGAACGCCAGCAAGCGGTCGTCTCGAACGTCGGTGTGCTCGGGAGTGAGCGTCTGCCGGTCGCGCACCCAGGCGATCGTCTCGGAAATCGAGAGGCTGGCGTTCTCGATTTCCAGGCCGCCGGGCAGCAGGTCTTCCACGACGATGTTGTCCAGCTCGCTGCCCGCCTCGATTTCGAGTTTCACCACGACCAGCTCGCCCTGCACGAGCGGGCGAGAGGGAAGCGGCCGGCCGGCCCTGTCCAGAACGGAACGGCGGATCTTGAGGCCACGGTCGATTTCCGGGACCCGCCCGTCGGCCGGCACGCCGTCGGCCTTCCAGCAGTAGTAGACGGGGCCGCGGCCGGTGTTCCGGATCTGGAAACTTGTACTTTCGTCGCCTTCGGCAACGCGATGCCATTCATCTTCGTTTTCGAAGCCGATGTCGCCGTCCCCGGCAACGGAAGAACCGCCCGCGCCAGTCCAGCGCAGTGCGCCGGTGACCGGCTTGCGCTCGCCTGCCAGGCGGGCGCAGTACTTGCCGAGTGCCATCACGGCCATCGCGTTCTCCTGAGTGGTCGGCCAGCGTCCGCCCTCCTGCGCCGCCTCGAGCCGCCGAACGAACAAAGGGATACAGGCGTGGCTGGGATCCAGTTCCAGCCATGTGGCGAGCAGCACGGCGTCGTCTCTCACCGTGGAGCGCAGGCTGCCCCCAATCTCGCGGGGCTGCCGGCCGACGGGGCCGGCGCCGATGCGGTCCAGACAGGCCGACGCTTCCCGACGCCGGCCGCCGGCGGCCAGGGCGGCGGCGATGTTGGCCAGCGTACCGCGGTCCGAGCCGTCGGCCTGTTCCTCCAGGCGTGCGACCCATCCGTGTTGCGGCTTGCCCGCTGTCGCGAGCGCCAGGCAGGCGTAGGCCCGGTCGTAGGCCAGATTCTCCCTTATGCGGCAGCCATCGGCCCGCACATGGCCTGCCCGCCCCGCAAGCCATTTCTCGAGGAACGCGCAGGCCGCTTCCAGGCGGTCGGCCGGCACGTCATAGCCCGCCTTGCGCGCTTCGGCCAGGAAATGGACGGCGTAGACGGAACCCCACACGTACGCGTCGCCACCGGGCCACAAGGAGAAGCTGCCGTCATAGCGCTGCATGGCCAGCAGCCGCTCGATACCGGCGCGGACGCGCCCGCCAACGTCCTCCCGCGTCAGCCAGCCGGGGTACAGCCGCTCCGCCAATTCGGCCAGATACAGCAACGGGAGGGCCGTGGAGGTGGTCTGCTCCAGGCAGCCGTAGGGGTAACGCAGCAGGTAGTCGAGGCTGCCGCCGAGTTTGACGCCGGGCAGCCCCGAGAGCCAGAGTTCCGTACGGCCGGTACCGGCCAGCCACGCCGCGCCCGTTGGAACGGCAGCCGTGCGGCCCGGCTCGACCGAGCCCGCGCCGCACACGCTGACGAGCGGCGCGGGCGGCCGGACAGGCAACTCGATCTCTTCCTCGACGTGTTCCGGCCCCATCGTGACGCTCAGCCGGCACTGCGCCCGCCCGGGTACCGGCCGCGCCGCCAGCGCGAACACGAGGTTCGTGCTCTGGCCCCGGCCGACAGGTACGGTTTGTTCGACGCGCTCCTGCCCGCCGTCGAGCGAGAGCGGGCCGCGGCACGCGACGCCGACAACGGCCTCGCCGCCGGCCTCGCCCTCATTGATAAGCCGCACGGGAAACTCGAACCGGTCGCCGGGCGCGACGAAACGGGGCAGACTGCTCTGCACGATCAACGGTCGCCGCACCTGCACGGCGCGAGTCGCGGATCCGAACCGGTCCTTCGCGACGGCGACGGCCATCAGCCGCAGCGTCCCCGTGAATTCCGGAACACGGAGCTGCACGCGCGTCTCCTCCTCGCCGCCGGCCGTCGTACGCGACGCCCACAGGGCGACCGGCTTGAACCGCCGCGCCCGGACGGGGTTCAGGCGCCGGCGCAGGTTGAATCCGGCTCCCCCGCCCGGACTGGCAGGCGTCCCGCCGACCGCGCCGTCGACGAGTTCCGGCATCAGGCAGGCGTAGAGGTCGTGGAGGGCGACACGGAGCGCGCGGCGCGCGGTGAAAAAGGCGAACGGATCGGGCGTCTCGAAGTCCGTCAGCATGCAGATCCCCTCATCCACCGCGGCGACGACCAGCTCCGAGTCCGCCGGCGCGCCGGCCGCGTCACGCACGCGCACGCCCAGTTCCAGCACGCCGTTCGGGCGCATCTGCTCCACGCACCGCAACTCCACCTTCAGCCGCCGCGCGGTCGCGTCCACGGTCAGCGGCACGGCGCCAACCGCGCGGTGCGGGCTCCAGTTCGCCTCCGGCCGCACCGGCCGGATCAGGCTGACACAACAGTAGGCGTTCGGCCCGTACTCCGCTCCGACCGGGATCTCCACCCGGGCCGTGTTGGCCGCCAACTCCAGAACACGGTGCCAGAGCACGCGCGTGGACTCGACGCTGACGAGCGCTTTGCCCGTGAACGGCGCCTTGATCGCCAGCGTCGCCGTCTCACCCGCCGCGTAGCGGTCCTTGTCGAGACTCAATTCGACGACGTCGGGCGCTTCCATCGACCACGCGTTCCAGGACTGGTCCGGCGAACTGATGTAGACTTCGAGCGAGGAGGCCGTGTCGGAGACGGGATCGCGCAGACAGAGGCGGTAGGCGCCGGCGCCCCGCGGCGTGAACGCAAATGACGCGCAGCCCGCGTCGAGGGCGAGGGCGGCGGCCGGCAGGAGCGGGACCGCCTGCTCCTCGGACTGGTAGCGATAGTGCTGGGCGGCGTCCTTCTTGAGCACGGAGACCCATGTCAGCTTGTAGACGGCGGCCTCGAGGCGATCGGCCGCCGTGTGAAGCGTACCGTCCGGGCACACGGTGCGGATATCGAACCGCTGCACCTTGCCGTCTTCGAGCGCGGTTGCCGCCCGCCGGATCCCGATGTAGAACGGATAGACGTCGATCGTCCGGGCGGCATGCCCCGTAACGGCCCGGCCGCTGATATCGGTCACGGTGGCGTAGACCGACGCCCGCACCGCCGCGGGCGGGCGCCACTCGGGCGAGGCCCGCGTGAAGAAGGCGGCGCGCCCGTCGCTGTCCAGCACGTTCTCGCCCAGCGCCTTGGAAATGACGGAGAACGTTCTCGTCCCGTCGCCGAACTGGTAGTCCGGCCATGACCCGGCCGTGAACGGCTGAGCCGCGAATTCGATGTGCCCGGCAACGGGCAGCCCGGCCGCCGGGCTGCCGAACAGGTGCTCCGCGCGCACGCCCAGTTCGAGCGGCTCGCCCGCCGCCAGACGCGAGGCGTCGGTCTCCAGCGTGACGCGGATCTGGGCGGGCACGAATTCCTCCACGGCCACCCCGGTCTGGCCCAGCGCGTCGGCTACGCCCGGAATGCCGAGCCGCAGCACGTAGAGGCCGGTCGGCGCGAATTCCGGCCAGACGATTTCGCACTCCGCCGTGCCGCGGGACGTCAACAGGCCGGGCACGGTCCGCATCGGACGCCCGTCGGGGCGGAAGACGCGCAGCTCGACAGGGAACGGTTCCGGGCACGATAGGCCGAGCCCGCGCACGACCGCCTTCACATGCGCCGTTTCGCCCGGCCGGTAGATGCCGCGGTCCGTGAAGATATAGGCCTCGTACCCCGTCTCCAGGTACGGGCGGCCCGTGCCGGTCCCCTTGATATCGACTCGAGATTCGCCCAGCGTCAGAAACGTGAGGTCCTCCCCTTTCTGCACCAGCACGAGGAACGGCTCGCCGTCCGGTTCGGCCGGCTCGCGTTCGAACAGGGCCATGCCCTGCCGGTCGGTCTGTCCGTGCAACAGGAGCTGGTTCTCCTCCGAAAACACCTTCACATCCGCGCCCTCGACGGGCTCCAGGCTGCGCAGCGCGTTGGCCCAGACCAGCAGGCCGGCCCGCGCACACTTGACGCTGACGCCGATATCGCTCACGACCAGATAGTGTGCCGCGTGGGCATTCTCCTCGTCGTGCAATTCGATGTGGAACGCACCGCACTGCTCGCGCAGGATTTCACCGACGTCGAAGATACGCTCCTCCACCTTGTTCGGTTCAGCCGTGCCGGGCAGCGTCCGCTCGGCGATCACGCGGCTGAGCCCCTGGTGATCGGGGCCGTAGTAGCTGCTGTAGCGGTTCCCGCGCCGCATGGCGAGCTGGACCAGGTTGTTGGCGTAGATGCGCTGAACGGTTGCCTTGCAGGTCCTGACGTTCATCATCTTGAACGGAATCCGCATGCCGCCGCGCGGCGACATGTAGTGCCCCGCCGTGTCGAACTCGAGCGCCGGCTCCGCATCGGGAAAGTACACGGTGCGCGTGACGTCCCGCTCCAGGGCGGAGCCGGCCGTGCTCTTGAGCCCGGTCGCCAGCGTCACGGTGTAGGACCGGCCGGGCTCGAACGGGCCGACGAGGCGGTAGTCGCTCTCGCCATACCAGCCGTAGCAGGCCTCCACGACCGTCGCCACGTGCGGGCTGACGTGAATGAACTCGCCCGCGGTCGTCACGTCGATGGGCAGGTTGAACGAGAGCCGGACGGCCGGGGTCGAAAATCCGTTCAGAAACGGGCGGATTCCCTGCACGCGCAGGTCGCGCGAGAGTTTGAGCGGCTGCCGCAGGTCGGTTTCCAGGCCGAGCGGGCCCGCCGCGCTCTGCAGGCCTTGGCGCAACACGACCACGATCTCTTCGCCCGCCACGTCGGCTATCGTGAGCGTCTGGGTCCTGGAAGACCGCTCGCCGCGCACCTCGTGCGGCAGAACCGCCCCCGCCGCGCTCAACACCGAGAGGTGTGCCCGAAGCTGAGCCGGTACGACGGGATCGCTGAAGACAAGCTTCACCGTGACGCGGGACAACGGCAGGAAATCGACCTGCTCGGCGCGGCACAGGCGCAACGGGTCGGAGCGGAACTCGAAGCAGCGCGGGCCCTCGATCCCGCGCCCGTCCGCCGCCTGCAGCCCGTCGCTCAACACGGCCCTGTACCGCGTGCAGCCCGGCCACGGGGCCGCCGGCCGAAAGGCCAGCTCGTTGGGCCGCACCCACCGGAAGACGCCGTCCGTCTCGGGAATCAGCTTTACGGGGCACCAATCCGGATCGGGCCGCGCCGCCCCGTTGGCGGCCATGGGCACCGAGAACAGCCACCGCAACACCGTGCGGCCCGAAACCAGGCCGGACTCCGGCGTGAAACGCACGACCCGCACGTACGTCGCGCGCATGCGCGTGGCGTACAGATAGACGGCGGTGCTGTTCACCCCCAGAAAGGCGAGTGCGAGCAGGAACCATTTCCCGCGGTTGAGCGTTGCGCAGAATGACATCGTCCGTTTCCCCCTTCAACCCGTCCGCCTTCACGTACAGCTCCGCCGCGACGGGCAGCTGACGGATCCGAGTTGCGGGGCACTGCAGCGCTCGGCGAAAGTTGTCTGTGCGCCTGCCGGATGCAGCAGGTTGGGAGAAGGATGACGCCGGCTTGAGACACCGTGACGACAACGGCATGACAAGTTGTGACAAGAGTGTGACGGCGCGCGGCGCGGCGCCGGAGAGCACGGGTGGGGACTTTATCCCCTTACAGGCGGGCTGGCAGCAAACTGGGTCGAAGACCCGTAGGCCAAACGTCCAATTTCGAGCAAGTTCCCGAGTAAGTTCTCGAGCAAGTTTCACGCCAGCGGCAAGGTGAACGAGAAGCAGGCGCCCTCGCCGGGCCGGCTCTCGACCCAGATCCGGCCCTGATGATTCTGCACGATCGTCTTGGCGATCGAGAGGCCGAGCCCGCTGCCGTAGTCTTTGGGCACGTCTTTCGGCTCGGTCGTGAAGAACCGGTCCCAGATCTTCTCGATATTCGCCTCGGGAATGCCGGGCCCGCTGTCGCGGACGGAGGTGCGCACGGTCTTGCCCTCGCCCCGCTCGACGACGAGGTGCACGTCGCCGGAGACGGGCGTGTAGCGGAATGCGTTCTCGAGCAGGTTCGAGATCACCTGCTCGATCCGGCCGCGGACGATCAGGGTGGTGAACGTTTCCTCGGGGATGGCAGGGACGAGCCGGGCGTGCGCCTGGTCGAAGGTCGGCATCAGCCGGTCGAGCACCTCGCCGACAAACGCGCCATAGTCGGTCTTCTCCTTCTGCCCGCGCAGCGTCTCGACGTCCAGCTTGGTCAACTCGCCGAGTTCCCACACCATGCGGATCATGCGGTCCACTTCGTAGCGGATGTTGGACAGGAACTTGGTGCGCGCCTTCTCGTTCTCGACCGCGCCCTGATCCAGCAGCTCGGCGGCGCCCTTGATCGCGGTGAGCGGCATCTTCAGTTCGTGGGTGACGGTGGAAATGAACTCCCGGTTGTACTGGTTGCGCCTGTAGAGCTCGTCGGCCATCTGGTTGACGGCGGCGCCCAGCTCCGCGATCTCGTCGCGGCCGCGCACCTGCACCGGCATCGGCGCCTCGCCCTTCGCGAACCGGGTCGTGGCCGCCGTCAGCCGCCGGAGCCGGCGCGTCATCGTGTGGCCCAGGAAGAAGGCGACGAGCGCGGCGAGCGCCACGGCGACGCCCGTCGTGATACGCTGGTGGCGCACCATCGCGTTGATGGCCCGGATGATCGGGCTGGTGTGGCGATGCAGGTACGCCACGCCGATCAGCCTGCCCTCCCGCTTGATCGGGAGCGCCGTGTAGTAGAACATGTACTTGCGGTCGGGCGTCAGCGCGCAACGCGCCTTGTACACGCCCGTCAAGGCCTTGTCGACCTCCGGCAGGTGCGACAGGTCGCGGCCGACCTCGCCGCCCGGCTCCGAGTCCAGCACGACGACGCCGGTCTCGGACAGCAACTGGATGCGCGCGTCCACCTCCGCGCTGTATTCCGAAAGCAGCGTCTGAAGCTGGTCCAGCCTGGGGCCCGTCAGCCGCCCCCCCTCCTCGAGCGCGGCCTTGTACTCCTGCCCGATAAGGAACGCATTGTCGATCATATGCTCCTCGAGGTTCCGGCGCGTGAACGCGTCGAAGAACCCGATCATGTACCGGTTCAGGAACGCGACCGGCAGCACCACGGTGACGAGGCAGAGCAGGATGATCTTCCAGCGGATGCTGATCATGTCGCGGCCTCGAGGTTCGAGTTCAGTTTGTAGCCCAGCCCGTGCACGGTCTCAATGGCGTCCGGCTCCGCCCGAATCTCGGCCAGTTTCCGGCGGATCCGCTTGATGTGGGCATCAACGCTGCGATCGGTGACGAAATGCTCACCGTCATAGATCCGATCGATCAGCACGTCGCGCGTGAAGACGCGGGCCGGAAAACGCACAAGGCATTCCATCAGCTTGAATTCCGCGCGCGAGAGCTGGACCTGCCGCCCGAAATAGACGAAGGCGAACGCCTCGCAATCCATGCGGATCGGCCCGTGGCTCAGATGTTTCTGCGGTTCGTCGCGCGGTACGCTCAGGGTCCGGCGCAGCACGGACTTGACGCGCGCGGCCAGCTCGCGCGGGCTGAATGGTTTCGTCACGTAATCGTCCGCGCCCATCTCCAGGCCAAGCACCCGGTCGATCTCCTCGCCGCGCGAGGTCAGCATGATGATCGGCACGTTCGGCCGCGCGCGCCGCATCTCGTGGAACAGGGCCATGCCCGCAATCCCCGGCAGGTTCAGGTCCAGAACGATCAGGTCCGGCGCCCCTTCGTGAAAGCGGCGCAGGCCCGCGTCGCCGTCCAGCGCCGTCAGCACCTCGAATCCGTTTTCCTCCAGAATGTAGACGACCACATCGATGATGTGCTGCTCGTCGTCGATCAGGAGTATGCGCTGCCTTCTCATGAGATAGGGATGCGGCGGCAGTCCGGCCGGCCGCCCCGGGCTGTCCGCCGCCCGCCCGGCCGAGAATCTAACACGCCTGCCCGTGCGGCGCAACAGGCGGGGAACACGGACAGACACGGACAAGCACGGACGGGCACGGGCCCGCACGGCGGCGCCGGACGCGTGCGGGGGGGGGCGGTCCGGATGTACCCGTGGCGCCGGCCGTCCGTTCTGGTCTTGTCCCGGCGCCTTTTCTGCTGTATGAGCAGGAGGCGACGGCATCCGGGCGCCGAAATCCGACGAGCCCGTTGTCCGGCCACACTCATGAAGACGGCGACACTCCAGAAAGACGGAAGGACGGTGGTGGCGAAGGTAGAGCGGCTCACGACCTTCGCGGAGCGCTCCGTCGGGGTGCTGGGCCGGAAATCGCTCGGCGCGGGGCGCGGGGTTTATCTGCGCCCGTGCAGCGCCATCCACACGTTCGCCGTGCGTTTTGCGCTGGATGTCTTCTTCCTCTCGAGAGAAGACCGCATCGTGAAAGTCGTCCGGAACCTGCGGCCGAACCGCATGGCGTTCGGCGGGCTGAAGGCGAAGGCCGTGCTGGAACTGGAAGCCGGCTGGCTGGCGGAAGATGCATTGAGGGAGGGAGACGTGGTGACGTTCGCCGAGGGCGCGGAGCGCCCTGGTGGGCCCGTTAATTCTTCTTGATCGGCTCGACGGAGTACACCTTCTCCCCGTCGATCTTCTCGATGATGCCGGGCCGGACCTCGATTTCGATGTCGCCGTTGGGGTGTTTGCGGACCAGGACGCCTGAGCGCACTTCGTGCGCGCCGGGTCCGGTGCGCACGAGCGTATCGGGCGCGAAGATGCGGGTGAGCTTCTCGTGCAGGTTGACCAGTTCCGTCCCCTTGATCACGAGGGTCCGCGGCCTGTAGGAATAGCCGTCCCGGGCAAGCTGCAGCACATGGTTGCCGCGCTGGAGCAGCGCGATTTCGAGCGGTTCGGAGACGAGCTCGCTCTGCCCGGCCTGCGTGGTGCCGCGCAGCGCGCCGTCGAGGTACACTTTGACGCCGGCCGGTTCGGTGACGACGACGATCACGCCGCTGTTGCGGGCGAGCCGGAACTCCTCGGTCGTCTCGCGGGCGCGTCTGACGCGAATCGTCCGGGCATCGGCCTCGTGGCCCGCTTTCTCGGCGCGGATCCGGTATTCGCCGGGCTTCAGGTCGGTGAGGCTCAGCGGCGTTTCGCCCCGGAACTCGTTGTCCAGATAGATGCGCGCCTTGGTGGGGATCGAAACGACCTTGAGCGTGCCGGGCAGCGGTTTGAGCTGGGCGTCGACGGTGTAGGTTTCGCCGGCCAGCACATCGATCTTCTGCCGGTGCGGCGCGTACTCGGCGTACGCCACCTCGATGTCCGCCTGCCCGCGCGCGACGCGGTCGACGGTGCACGGCGTCGTGCCGCGGCGCGCCCCGTTGATCGTCACCGTCGCGCCGGCCGGGCTGGACGTGAAGGCAATGATCCCGGAATCGGACGGCAGCTCAACGGCGACCTTCTGCGGCGTGCGGTCGGACACGGTGACGGCGACTTCCTTGCTCTGGTACCCCTCGGCGCTGAACTTGAGCCGGTGCTCGCCCAGCGGCAGGTCCGTGCGGAACAGCGGGGTCTTGCCGAGGTAGACGCCCTCCATCTCCACCTCCGCGGCCGGTTTGGCCTGCATCAGAACCAGACCGAGGATCGGCTCGAGCTTCAGATCGACCGCCGCCTTCTGACCGGGGGCAAGCGAGACCGTCCGGCGCGCTTCCCCATAGCCTTCCTTGCGCACGACCACCAGGTGCCGGCCGGGCGCGACCTGCTCGACGGTGGTGGGGGTGGCGCCGTGCGCGACGCCGTCCAGCGCGACGACCGCACCCGCCGGTTCGGTCGCGACATAGATCTGGCCCTTCTTGGCGCCCCCGAACAGGCCCATGGCCAGGGCGGCACAAGCCCACCCGGCGAGGCCGCTCGACACGAAGACCGATTTCAACCTGCGCGTGTTCATCCCCTATCTCCCAAGGCGTCGCTCGATGTCAAACAGCTCGTCCTGCACCGCCTTGTGCCGCTCGTCCGTACGCAGCGGGATGAGCTGAAGCAGGACCCGGAGGTTGCGCGCGGCCTCCTCCCAATCCTTCAGCCCGGCGGCGCGGTCCGCGGCGAAGCGGTACTGCTGGTACTTCTTCTCCAGTTCGCGCTTGGACTCCTCACGCCCGAACACGACTTCCTTGTAGAAGTCGGGTTTCGGGTCGATCATCTCCAGGTACATGTCGGCCGACTCATAGGCCTGAATGGCCTTGAACAGGTTCCCGTGTTCGACGTCGCGTTCGCCGAACAGCTTCTGGCCCTGCAACATCGCCTTGCGCGCTTCCGCGATCGCGTCTTCCCGCGGCAGGGCCAGGGCAATGAGCCCGAGCTGGTTCTTGCCGAAGATCTCGATCGTCTTGCGGACGGCTTTGAACTCGTCCGGCTCGACGAAATTCAGGACGCGAACCCGGTGCGTACGCGTCCCCACGGTAATGCTGAGGTCGCGCAGGTAGTGCGCGTCGGGCGCCAACCCGGCATATTCCTCCTTCAGGTCGAAGAACGTCGTGCTCAGCAGCGCGTCGGCCAGTTTCTCGATCTGCGCGTCGTCGACCTCGCCGTCCTTACGCCGGTGCCGGTCGTTCTTCAGGTCGTCGATCTGGACCGACAGATGCGCATCCTGAAGCTGGAGGTGGTACCGGAAGATGGTGTCGCGCTCCGCCTCGACCTTTTCGTACTCGAATTCGAGAACGGGGCCGACCCGGGCCGGTTCCGGCGCGGCCGAACGGTTCGGCTTGCGCAGGAGCTGCGGGACTTTGAGCGCCAAGGCCGCGATCGCCGCGGCCGCCATGAGCGAGGCCAGCAGCCAGAGGAAGCGCGGCGCGTGGGCGCGGCGCGGCGCGGCGCCCTTCTTCTCGCCGAGCCCGAGGTCCACGTGGCCGCCGCCCGCCGCCGGGGCCGGTTGGGCGGACGGCGCGGGCGCGGCCGCCGGCTGGGCAGCCGGCGCGGGTGCGGAACCGAGCCGTTCGCGCACGACTTTCAGCGTCGTATCGCCGATGGTCACGCGCGAACCGATCAGCAACTGCTTCTCGTCGATCGGCTTGTCGTTGACCAGCGTCTGGTTCGTGCTGCCCAGATCCGCCACCCAAAGCGTGCCGTCCGGCTTGAAGAAGACGCGGCAGTGGAATCGCGACAGGGAACCGTCCTGCAGCTTGATGTCGTTGCTCGACGAACGCCCGATCCGGCCGCCCTGCGGCGGCACGCTGATTTCCAGCCCCTTGTCCGGGCCCTCTTCGACGATCAAATGGATTTCCTTCTCGCCGCCTTCGCTCAACGCTCAACCCTCCCTCCAACGAGACCCCTCAGAGCGTACCGGACACTTCCCTTCGTGTCAAAATGGAAGAGGCAGGCCCCTCCGCTTTCGTCCGACCGAGTACCTCACCCGCACCGCGGCCGGGGTGGCACCCGGCCCTCCAGAACCGGAGACGCAGAATCATTCTTCCACTCTTCCAACCTTCCCGTCTTCCAGTCCTCCATTCCCCTAGATTCCGTGCCGGATAATCTGCAGGAAGATCGGGCCGAGCAACATGATGAACACGGACGGAAAAATGAACAGCACGAGCGGAAACAGCATTTTGACGGGCGCCTCGTGCGCGAGCTTCTCGGCGCGCGCGAACCGCTTGTTCCGCATCTGGTCGGCCTGCACGCGGAGGATGGACCCGATACTGACGCCGAGTTCATCGGCCTGGATCAGCGCGTGGACGACGGACCGCACGTCGGGCTGGTCGACGCGTTCGGCCATATCGCGCAGCGCTTCACGCCGCGTCTTGCCGACCTGCACCTCGCGCAGCACGCGGATCAGTTCTTCGCCGACGGCGTCGACCTCGCGCCGTTCGATGATGCGCCGGATCGCGGACATGAAGTCCATGCCGGCCTCGACGGAGAGGGTGAGCAGGTCGAGCACAAAGGGCAGCGCCCGCTGGATACTGCGGTGCCGGGTTTTCAGCACGGATCTCAGCCAGAGCGCGGGCAGCACGTAGGCCAGCAGCGCCACGCACAGGTACGGCATCCACTGGCGCTCGAGCACCCAGGCCCCGACCCGGCCGGGCAGATGCGTGAACGTGCCGCGCAGCAGCAGGATGAGCAGCGGGCCCAGCGTGAGCGGCACGAGCACGCGCAGCGCGAGGAACTCGACCGGATCCAGCAACTCCTCGAAACCGGCGGCGACGAGGCGCCGGCCGATCGTCTCGCGTGCGCGCGCGAAGCGCGCCTTGCGGAACAGCGGCGTCAGGTTCGGCGCGAACGGCAGCAGCAGCCGGAAGACGAGCGGCAGCCGCCGTTCCTTGCGCCGGCCGTCGGCGAGCGTGACGTAGGTGATCTCGACGGCGACCCGGCCGATATACCAGGCCATACCGGCGGCGAACCCGGCCCAGAGCGAGCCGATCGCTATCTGCGGCAGCAGCATCTGCGCGGTTTGCATCAGATATCGATCCTTATGATTCTGCGGATCACCAGCGCGCCCATCGCTTCCAGGATGAGGATGACGATCAGCATGGAGATCCCGATCGTCGAGGTGAAGAACGCCATCATCATCTGCGGGTCCAACGCGGTGAGCGCAAACGCCAGGAACAGGGGGGTCGCGCCCACGATGATGCCCTGCAGCCGGCCCTGCGCCGTAAGCGACCGGATGCGGCCTTCGATCCGCATGCGCTCCCGGATCGTGGCGGCGATCTTCTCGAACACCTCCGTCAGGTTCCCGCCGGTCTGCCGCGCGGTGACGATGGAGACGACCATCAGGGTGAGGTCCTCGCTGCCCACCCGTTTGTCGAGGCTCTCGAGCGCGTCCTCGAACCGGACGCCGACCCGCGTCTGCTGAAGGAAGACGCCGAACTCCTGGGCGATCGGGTTCTGGCGCTCCTTGACGACGGACTCGAACGCCTGCAGGATGCTGAACCCGGCGCGCAGGGCGTTGCTCATCGTCAGCAGCGCGTCGACGAGCTGCAGGTTGAACCGCTGCAGCCGGCGCGCCTTCAGCACCCGCACGATCAGGCGCGGCGAGATCAACGCCGCGCCCGCGGCCAGCACGCCGACGACCACGCCGCGAACCATACCGCCGACCGACTGGAAATCGCCCGCCAGCAGGAACGCGGCGATGAAAAAGGTGATAGCCGCCACCCGCGTGAGGTCCACGATGCGGCGCGGCGGAATGAACAGGAACAGGTCCTCGAACTGGCGCGCCGTATCCACGGCGTAGACCTCGGCATAGCTCTGCGCGCCCTCGCGCAGGGCCCTGAGCAAGGTGTAGGCCAGCCCGACGAAGCATGCCCCGTAGAGCAGCGGCAGGCCGATCAGCCCGACGGTTGTCAGTCCGGTTTCCATCGTTCCACGTCGAATACGGCGGTCGGCAACGTGATACCGTTCGCCTTGAACTCCTCGATGAAGGTCGGCACGGAGCCGGTCGGCCCGAATTCGCCCAGCACCTTGCCGTCGGGGCCGATCCCCCTCTGTTTGAACGCGAACAGGTCCTGCATCGTGATCTTGTCCATTTCCAGGCCGACGACCTCGGCCACGCGCACGATTTTGCGCGAGCCGTCGCTGAGCCGGGCGAGATGCACGATCAGGTGAATGGCCGACCCGATCTGTTCGCGAATGGCGCGAAGGGGCAGTTCCATCCCGGCCATCAGCACCATCGTCTCCAGCCTGGAGATCACGTCGCGAGGCGAGTTGGCGTGCACGGTGGTGAGCGAACCCTCGTGGCCCGTGTTCATGGCCTGGAGCATGTCGAGCGCTTCGCCGCCGCGGCATTCGCCGACGACGATGCGGTCCGGGCGCATGCGCAGCGCGTTGCGCACCAGATCGCGGACGGTGACGGCGCCGCGCCCTTCGATGTTCGGCGGCCGCGCCTCGAGCCGGATCACGTGGGCCTGCGTCAGGCGCAGCTCGGCGGCGTCCTCGATCGTCACGATCCGCTCCTGCTGCGGCAGGTAGCTGCTGACCACGTTCAGCAGCGTGGTCTTGCCCGAGCCGGTGCCGCCGGAGATGACAATGTTCTTCCTGGCCAGCACGCACCCGCGGATGAACTCGGCCATGAGCGGGGGCAGCGTGCCGAACCCGACGAGATCCTCGACGGTGAACGGCTCCTTGGAGAACTTGCGGATCGTGATGCAGGGACCGCTCAGGGACAGGGGATGAATAATGGCGTTGACGCGGGAACCGTCCGGGAGCCGCGCGTCGACATAGGGCTGGCTCTCGTCGATGCGCCGCCCGATCGGCGCGACGATCCGCTCGATGACGGCATGCACCGAGTTCTCGTCCACGAACGTCTTCGCGGTGAGATGGAGTTTCCCCGCCCGTTCGACGTAGACCTGGTCGGGCCCGTTCACCATGATCTCGGTGACCTCGGCGTCGGCCAGCAGATCTTCGAGCGGGCCGAGCCCGACGGCTTCGTCGTAGATTTCTTTGGCGAGGGCCGTCGGCTCCATCTCGGGCGGCAGCCGTTTCGCGACTTCGCCGATGATCTGATCGATCGTCGTGCGCGCGCGGCGTTTGAGGTCGGCCTCCTCCACACGATTGGCCGTCAGCCGGCGGATGTCGAGCCGCTTCAGGAGTTCGTCGTGGATCTGACGCTTGATCACGCGCCGGCGCTCGTCGCCCTTGCGCTCGGCGGCGCCGAGCGGCGTGTCGGTCACCTTCAAGGCGAACGCCTCGGGCGCGGCCGCGGGCGCGGCCGGCGCCGGCGCGGCGGCCGGTTTCGGCGCCGGGGCTTCCGGCTCGGGTTTCGGCTGCTCGCCGTCGGGCAGCGCGACGAGCACATAGAGCCCGACCCGCAGTTCCTGGCCGGGCCCGAGCGGCACGCGCCCCTCCACACGACGGCCGTCGATATAGGTGCCGAACGAACTGACCAGATCCTCGACCCAGATGCCCTCCGCCAGGACACTGAGCACGGCGTGCCGCCACGACACCTCACGGCCGGGCAGCACGATCCGGTTGTCCTTGTCGGATCCGATGGACCAGGTGCCGGGCGCGATGTCGAACACCCTGTCCGGCTCGCCCGGCTTCACGATCTTCAGTTTGACCGGCTTCGGCATCGCTATTCGCCGCGCCTGCGCAGCTCGCGCAGGGCCTGCAACTCCTTGTCGCTGAGCCCGATGATGTCCTTCTCCGTCTTGCCGCGTATCTGGAACTGGCGTTCCAGGTTCATGCGCGGCAGTTCGTGCTGCAGGTGCTCGAAATTGACGATGGGCAGGTTCACCTCGAAATCCATGTCTTTCGGGTTGCGCAACGCCAGGGTGAGCCGGCCTCGCGCGTTCTGGGCGAAAATCAGGAGCTCCGCCTCGCGCAGGGTCACCTGCAGGGTGACGGTGCCGTAGCTGCCGGCCCCACGTTGCGAACCGATGTACGGTTCTTCGGAACCCCGGGCCAGCCGCTGGCCCGTGGCCAGGACGGTGACGTCCTGCAGCACGGTGAGGGTGACGGTCTCCTGCTCGCCCGGAGCGGTCTTGGAGGGGAACGTGAAGGTGCCGAGGATGTCGACGCGGTTGTTGGGGTTGACAAGCCCGCTGACGGCCGCGTCGCCGCCGATCGCAATGGAGACGGCGCGCATGCCCGGTTTGATCATGGGGGCCAGTCCCGCCTGCTCGCGCTGCGGCAGATCGACGTGGAACCAGGAGATCACCTCGCCCTTCTTCAGCGTGTAGAGCAGCTTCTTGTCCAGCAACTGGTCACGATCCTTCAGCAGGAACACGTTCTCGGGCACGCCGCGTTTGAACACCGTGAGCTTGCCCAGATCGTCGAACTCCAGGATCGTCCCGGCCGGCAGGTCACGGGCGGCGGCAATGACCTCGATCTTCTCCGCCTTCCCCCAGATGGCCTCGAGCTGGTGCTTGAGGAAGAAGTGCGTGGCCACGAACGCAATGACGCCGGCCAGCACCGACAGCAGCAGTATGACCTTCTCCTTCATTCAGTTGTCTCCGATCGGCTTTGTTTTCAGAGCATCGCGTCTCATGGCCGTAGGTACGGTTTGCGGCCGAAAAAAGCAAGAAAAAGCCTCATGGCCGTCCCGAGGCGCGGGCGCCCGGGACGCAGGCGGGTCCGTTCGCGGTTCACCTCTCAGCGGCCGGCCCCTTCCCCAACGCCCAGTCGCTTGTGCAGCACGGTGATCAGGGTCTGCCCCGAGGCCGCGGACTGGCCCACCGCCACACAGCAGACTTCCGCCCCCTTCACGTACACGCCCAGCCCGGCCGCCGACCGGACCGCGGCCGTAACCGGGGTCGTCCAGCCGCGTTTGGTCAGGGCGGAATCCAGAAAACCGGCGATGGCGCCGGGATAAGAGGTGCAGGAGGCGATTTCGACGGCCATCTTCGTCTTCCGATCCTGCAGGAAATAGGCCGGCGTGCTGCCGGGATAGGCGGGGACCGCCTCGATCATGTGCCGGGCAGGCGGGCGCAACGAGCGGCGGAACTCGGCCGGCGCCTGCACGAGCCGGAACACGACACACTGCCCGCCTTCGTCGCGCCAGGCGGGCAGAAACGGATAGACACGGCCGAGCGCCGTCACGAGGATCCGCACGACCTGTCCCTTCCAGACCACGATCGCCCAGGCCAGGGTCTTGCCCGCGGAGGTGAACTCGACGGCCCCCTCCGCGCGATAACCTTCCTTGATCTTCGCCAGCGCCGTTTCAAAGTCCTGATCGCAGCCCATGACCTCCAGTTCGCCCTCGCCGCCGTTGAGCGAAAGCGTGGTGTTGTACAGGGATCGCCAGCCGAAGTCGTCGGCCGTGACGCCGCGTGCAGCCTGCGCGCCCCACCGCTGAAAGACGCGGGCGCTCGCGGCGGCCGCCACAAGGACGGCCGCCAAGGCGGCCAGTCTCACGGCGCTATGTGCGGATTTGCGTTTCATGCGGGCGTCTCGTCAACATCCCTCTCGCCATCCACTCCGCCCGCCGCGCGGCAGAGCCGCGCTGGCGGATCCGCCAGCCCCGCCCAAGGTCGGCGCGTGTGGCGGACATCACCCATTACCCATCACCCATCGCCCATTCTTCAGTATATGCCTCTCGTCCATGCGAGCCACGTCTCGCACTCGACGTCGACCGAGTCGTCGGCATAGACCAGCCGGCGGATGACCGGCACGAGATCGATCGCGCTTCTCGAACCGTAGCCCCGCACCAGCATGTATTCATTGACGGGGTACTTGCTCGCTCTGAGCGCCGAAATCTCGTTCATGCCGAGCCGGGCGGCCAGGTCGCCGGGATGCGCATGCGCCACGATCTCCTTCGCGACCCGGCTCGGATCCGCCGGCGAGGAGCGGTCGTCGCGGGAATACCGCTTCCGGTCGGCGCCGCGCTTCCAATCCTGGATGTAGTCGGGGCCGCGCCCCTCGAGCACGTAGGTATCGCTCATGGCATAGGCGCCCGCCTCCGCGCGAGACTCGGTCATCGTCTCCGTATGCAGGGCGCAGAGCCGGCAGATCTGCAGCAGGCCGGCAAACAGCACCACAATGGCCACAATGGCCACGACGAACTCAATCACCGCCTGCCCCGAGCGGAGCCGAGGGGCCTCTGCCTTCGCCGGAGACCGGGACGCAAAGCGCCGGTCCGGTCCCGCGTGCACGCCGGCCGCCAACGCTTCCATCCTCCCACCTTGCCAGCCTTCCATTCTTCCACCCTTCCAACTCTTCCACTCTCCCCGGTCATTCTCTCGTCCGTCTTGCCGGGTCAATGCGCGCGGCGCGTGCCGCCCTGGGCGCTGGGTCCGGGGCCCTGGCAATGGCACAGATCGCTGTACAGCCGCAGCCAATCCAACGCAGTCCGGCGGAACGTGCTTTCCTCCCAGGTCGCGATCTGACGGCAGTACCAGCACCCGGACACGAGCTTGGCGGGGCCGTCCTGGATGTATTCGGGCACGTGTTTTTCGATATGTTCGCGCCATTGTACGTCGTAGTAGCTCTGCTCCGGCTGAGAAGAGGCGTCGACGGGGATGAGCCGCACCTCATGGAACGAAGGCAGGACCATCCCGTAGCGGTTCGGCAGGATCGGGCCGTCGAGGTGGCCGAACGGTTTCGCCGCGGCGGTCCAGGTGATGCGGTCGTGCTTGCGCGAACCGGGCGTCAACCGATCGCTTTCCGCCTCCACGCGCACGACGACATCGGCGCCGGCATAGTCGTACTCCGGCTTGATCGGGCCGGCAAACGGGAAATTGGTGGGCAGGATGGACCGCCAGGAATCCCAGTAGCGCGGGTTGAAGCAGAACCAGTTCGCGTTCACCCGCGCGACGAGCCGGTCGACGGGATCGTCGGCGAGATCGCGGAGCTTGTCGACCAGTTCGTTGACGTCGGCGCTGGAGATGTTGTCGTAGACGAGCGGCAGCAGGCTTTCCAGGTGCCAGAGTTTCATCAGCCCGAGGCTGAACACCTCCGAGTTCACCGCCGTCTGCAGGCGCAGCCGCTCCTTCAGCGGCAGATCCTCGTCGAAGGCCAGCTCCCACAGGAACGGGGGCAGCTCAGGCCAGTCGTGGTAGCTGCCCCACTTCCGCAGCAGGTCCATGCAGTGGAAGTAGAACCAGCACCAGTTCCGGGTCGCGACGGCGTCGTAGAAGTCCTTGTGCAGGAGGATGTGGTCGTAGTTGTAGTAGTCGAAGTAGCGCTTGGTGTTGTCCGGCGCGGCCGCGACGCCTTCGGAGCTTGTCATGGCGAGCATTTCCGAATAGTCGTCCCAGCAGGTGGGCGGCTCCGGCACGTTGTGATAGGCGTAGTGCACCTGGCCGTCGATCCAGCGTTCCGCCCGGTTATAGTCCAGCACGTCCTGCGCGTGCCAGGCCAGGCGGTCGGTGAAGTCGGGATTGACGAAGATGCCGTTGTTCTTGGCGGCCTGCTGGGAGGCCGCGAGGCCGACCAGCGGCCCGACGAAGCAAAGCCGCGCCTCCAGGTCGGCAATGGCCTCCGCTTCCGGAAAGACGGTTTCGCCGCGGGTCAGCGCCTCGGTGATCGCGACGGCCTGCGCGATGTTCAGCTCGCCGATCAGGTTCATGCTGATGCCCTGCCACCGCGCCGCCGCCAAGGCGGCGGCGTCCCCCGCATTCTGGCTGCGGGTCTTGACGAACAGGATCTTGTGCACGTCGAAATTCCAGAGCACGACGAAAGCGAGGATGACAAGCAGCATGATCATGAAGATCATGGTCTGCCCGGACCGCCGGCGATCGGGCCGGTGCGGGACAGGCGGCGCGGGCACCCGGGTGCCGGTCGCCCTGCCGAGCAGACCTCGCGCCTGCCGGTAGTCCGCGCGAGCCTGCTGGCGGCGCAGCCGGAAGTCCGCCCCGAGCCGGTCGGCGCGCTCCTGCGTGCCGGGCTTGGCCCGGCGCCTCTCGAGGTGAAACTCGTCGCTCATGCTCATGGCCCATCCAGGTAGAGATCGTAATGGCTGTCAAATACGGCGTGCCCGTTGAGCGAGACTTCGTCGGCTGCGTAGAACGTCCGGTGGAAGGGCGATCGCAGCGGATAGTCCTGCGCGACGCGCAAATCGATCAGCGGCGGATACCCGTTGCGGTAGTACCGCGGGCGTGAAACGGTGTCCCAGTCTTCATAGTCCAGAATGGGCGACAGCCGGCCCGGGTACTCCGCGCCCAGATAGAGCGGCACGCGCGACTGCTCGATGTCTGCCTGTTGGTAGGGGTTGTTCGGCGATTGGGGCGAGGTCATCAGCCCGGCGTTCGGAATAGTCGCCACGCGCACGGTCTTGTAGAGCATGAAATCGTTGAACCCAACGGCCTTCGCCCTGGCGCCGCGCGCGGCGGCGAAGTCGACCATCTCCTTGGCCATGTAGAGCTGCGAGACCTGGAACAGCCCGAAGAAAAGCAGGCACAACAGCATGATCATGAGGCAGGATTCAATGAGCGATTGGCCCGCTCGCCCGCCGGCACGGCCGGCCCGACGCCGGTTCCCCACTGCCCGCGACGGCGTCGAACAATCGCTTTCGGTTCGAAACACCCTGAACATGGCTTGATCCAGCCCCGTTGTGCAGCCCAAGACAGGCCGCCGGCGGCCCGGGACACCCCCGGCCCCGTGCCGGGCCGGCACCGTCCCGCGAGGGACGCGGGACGCGGCGCCCGGCACGAGGCCGCGCCTTCCGGCAGCCATCCGCGGTGCTCGCAGCGGAAAACAGGCGGCAAGCGCGCCGTTGTTTCCGCTCCGGTCCCGGCTAGTTGCCGAAGCCGTCTTTGTCCAGGTCTTTCAGCGCCTGGTGCGAGTCCTTCTGCAGCGCCTGGTCCTTGGCACTGCTGTCGCCGCCGAGTTCCTCAACGGCACCGCCCAGTTTCGCACGCAGCGTGTCGCTGAATACCGCAAGGATCGCAATGGCGGCCAGAGCCACAATGACGACGATAATGATGTACTCCACCAGTGTCTGGCCGCTCTTGCTCTTAAGCAGCTTCCTCATCAACCGCCTCCTGATTCTGATCCTCCAACCCCACCCTGCCCGATCCGTATCCACCCACAACGATCACCTGCCACGCCCTATGGATAGTCCGACGCGACCCGGTTGCAGATCCGTACCCCGTATCCGCGAAACGTGTAGAGGAACAGGCTCAACATGCCCATCAGGCACAACAGCACAGCCACGACGGCCACGTACTCGATCAGGGTCTGGCCGGACCGTTCCCCTGCCGTCTTTCCGACCCGCTTCGCCATGACAGCCCATCGTGCCATCGTTCCCCTTCCCCATACCGCAAGCTTGTCCGCATTCTAACACCGTCAACTCTCACAAACCAGCCCCATTTGCCCGCCTGCGTCCGTGCACCCGCCCGGTGTATGAGCACGAAGTGTGCCAACATGCAGGCGCAATTTCGACTCCGGCCACCCCCGAGCCCGAATACGCGATGCGGAACGTCCAGACGGCTCAAATAGGCCTCTCGCGCCGGCGTACGCCGCGGCAGGCGCGCTTTCGAGGCCATCCGCCCCTCCGCTCATGCGCACATCATGGGCACAATATGGAGGCAGAAGCGAGTGATGAAGGCCGGGCCGGCGCGATTTGCTCCGGAACCGGCAGTGCGCGAGAAGGACGTGAGGGAAGATGGGTCCGCCAATCGTCGACCGTTCTCGTCGCCGTTCTCGTGGACCGAATCTCTGGTGCGTGATCATGGCCGCGCGGCCAAATCGGTTCACGATAACGGCGACGATAATGGTCGACGAGGAAGAGAAGAACGACGGTCGAGAGAACGACCGATTGCCGAACCAGCGGCTACCACGCGACCGCGTACCGCGGCCCGTGAGCCGCACCGTTCGGGCAACCACAACTTGACTCGGAATCTGATCCGGAAAAAACTTGCTCGAGAACTTTCGGCCGGAGGCCGATCAGCCTGCGGCTGAACTCGGGAACTTGCCTCGAAATGGGTCGGCCGACCGAGAATGTCGATGGACAGCATGAAAGCAGGCAACCAAGACGTGAAGCCCAACATCATATTCATCTTCGTTGACGACCTCGGCTGGGGAGACCTGGCGTGCTATGGAAATCTCTTCTGCCGGACTCCGAGTCTTTGCCGGATGGCTGATGACGGTGCTCTATTCGAGCAGTTCTATGTCGGCGCGCCGCTCTGTTCCCCTTCGCGGGCGGCGGCGCTGACGGGGCAGTTTCCCGCCAGACACGGCATCCACTATTGGATGGCACCCCGTCACAATGCGAAATACGGGATGCCGGAGTATCTCGATCCGGCCGTTCCGACAATTCCCCGTCTGCTCAGAGAGGCTGGATACCGGACGGCTCACTTCGGCAAGTGGCACATCGGGGACTCGGCCGAGGCACCCGTGGCGTCATACGGGTTCGATGAAGTGGACTGCGTGTGGCAGGGGATCGGCCCGAATCCAGGAATGAAGGCCAATGATCCGCACGGAACCGAGCTGCTGGTTGATCGCACTTGCGCGTTTGTCAGTGAGTGTCTCAAGGACGACGTGCCGTTCTATGTGAACCTGTGGCCACGCGATGTCCACGCGGCGCTGAACCCGACCGAGGCGTCCCTGAGCCGATACAAGCACCTGATGAGCCAGGGCGAGTTCAAGACGGCGATGCAGATCTACTATGCGGCGGTAACCGAAATGGACGCTCAGATCGGCAGGCTGCTCGACTGGATCGACCACAAACCCGGCCTGGCCGAAAACACGCTCGTGGTTTTCAGCAGCGACAACGGTCCGGAAGATATCTACATTGCCCATGCCGGTCACCACGCCGTGGGGCTGCCCGGTCCGTTCCGTGGGCGCAAACGCAGCCTCTATGAAGGCGGTATTCGCCTGCCGTTCATCGTGCGATGGAAGAATCATGTGCCCGCCGGCAGGGTTGACCGATCTTCCGTCCTGAGCGCCGTCGATCTCCTGCCGACCTTCGCTGCGTTGGCCGCAATGGATATCCCCGACGGCCACACCCTAGACGGCGAGGACGTTTCGGTAGCGCTGCTCTCCGGAAAAGGCTGCGAGCGGAAGAAGCCTCTCTACTGGGAATGGCGTTTCGACGGTGTGGGGCAGTGTCTGAACCGCAGTCCCATGCTGGCCGTTCGTGACGGGCATTGGAAGCTTCTCCTCAACCCCGACCGCAGCCGTGTGGAACTGTACGATATTCCGCGACAACCGATGGAACTGCACAGTCAGGCTGACAAGCATCCAGCCGTTGTCGAGCGCCTCGCGGACATGGCCATCCAATGGCAGAACACGCTGCCGCCCGGCCCGCTCACCGACCGCCCCGGCTCGGATGCCTATCCCGGTTACCCGGAAAATGCGGGCCGCGGGCCTCACATGTCTCCCTCGGACTATCGCGGGATCATGAGGCCGGTGCGCGTCACCCTAACCGAGAATGATCTCCTCAACGACTGACGGAACTCATCGCGTTGCACAATCGATCAGTACGGAGCAGGCTGGGCGCATGAATGGAGCCGTATCACACGACCGGCGAGATGAGACCGCCGAGCGCAAGGCTCGGTGGTTCCGGCCTCTGTCCATTTCGGAGCGGATGGTGATTCTGTGTGAATTCACGGACCTGGATATCCACCGCGCATGGCGGCGATTCCTGCGCCGCGTTGCCCCCGTCGTGCGGCAGATCGAGTTCCCGCACGGTTCCGCCCGAGGCCGGCTCGATCCACTCGGCTTTGTAGCGCCCCTTCTCATGTTTTCAGCACGCGCAACTGCCGCGGCCGTTCTCTGTGCGCCGCCGTGTCGCCCGCGGGATTCTCGGGATGCAGCGTGATGGGCCCCGCTCCAGATGCGGCGGCCGGCTTTCCAGCGGACATGATGGTGACCTCCCCTGCTGCCGAAACACAGTCCGCGTACTGTATGCAAACCGGCGCTGGTCTCTCAATGCCTACTGATCCTGCAGCCAGACGCGGCCGCGATACCGGGCGGTCTGCGCGGGGCTGGCATTGGTGTAGGCGACCGTCTGGCCGGCGCCGAGGATATCCGCGTAGCCCGCGACCGTCTCCCATCCGCCGATATCG